>NZ_CM001165.1:3556944-3870277 GCF_000213055.1 Streptomyces sp. Tu6071
CCCCGTCCACGTTGAGCATGCCGTGCGAGACAAGGTTCCGGGAACGGGACCTGTGACAGCGGGGCTTGCGCCTCCGTGCCACCGCTCAGTCGAGATCGCTGAGCCGGCCGCCCGCGTCCGGCTGGGTCTCCTCGACCCTGCGCAGGAGACGGGTCAGCATCCCGCCGAGGATGCTCCGCTCTCCGGGCGTGAGGTCCTGGAGCAGGTCCTCCTCGAAGGCGGACGCGAGGCTCATGGAGCGGAGCCACTTCTGCCGGCCCTCGTCGGTCAGCTCGACGATGACCCGCACCCGGTTCTGCTCGTCCCGGTCCCGGGTGACCAGGCCCTCCGCGACCATCCGGTCGATGCGGTGGGTCATCGCCGCCGGCGTGAGACCGAGCCGCTTCGCGAGGTCGCCCGGACCGAGCTGGTACGGGGGCCCCGACAGGACGAGGGCCTTCACGACCTCCCAGTCCGCGTTGCTCATGTTCAGCTGCGCGCTCTGCCGACCGTAGGCGACGTTCATGCGGCGGTTGAGGCGCCCGAGCGCGGAGACGATCTGCTCCACCTGCGGGTCGAGATCGCTGTATTCGCGCTGGTACGCGGCGATCTGCTCTTCGAGTGTCGGCTCAGGGGGGCCGGTCGTATCGCCCATGGTGCCGAGTATCGCACGCCCCGGCTTGGCATTGAAGTCCTTGACGATGTACTCTTCAATACGAAACTTTAGCTTCGAAGTGTTGAGACCTAAGGCAGGTGAAGGTGACCAGGGCACTGGGCATGGCCATGCGCAGGATTCAGGTGGGCAGCGCGCTCAGCGCGTTCGGCATCGGGTTCACGGTTCCGTTCCTCTACGTCTACGTGGCGCAGACACGGGATCTCGGTGCCGGGGCGGCGGGGCTCGTGCTCGCCGTGTTCGCCGTGGCCGCGTTGGTCGTGCTTCCGTTCGTGGGACGGGCCATCGACCGGCGCGGACCGCTCCCCGTACTCGTCGTCGCCTCGCTGCTCTCGGCCGCGGGCGCGATGGCGCTCGGCTTCTCGACGAGCGAGGTCGCCGCGCTCGCCTCGGCGGCGCTGCTCGGGGCCGGTACGGCGGTGATGGCCCCGGCCCTCGCGACGATGGTCGTGTGGTGCTCGACGCCGCAGACCAGGACGCGCTCCTTCGCGACGCAGTTCTTCCTCCAGAACCTGGGCCTCGGCATAGGCGGGCTCGCCGGCGGCCAGCTCGTCGACGAGCACGACCCGTCGAGCTTCGTCCTGCTCTTCTCGATCGAGGCGGCCATGTTCCTCGTGCTCGCCGCGATCGCCGCGAGCACACGCCTGCCCCACGCGGGGAGCATCAGCGAGGCCGTCCCCGCGGGCGACGGCGGAAAGCGCGGCATGCGGTCGCTGCTCAAGGACCGGGCCATGGTGCAGCTGTCCGTCCTCGGCTTCGTGATCTTCTTCGCCTGCTACGGACAGTTCGACTCGGGGCTCGCCGCGTACGGCGTGGACGCGGCCGGTGTCTCGGCCTCGACACTCGGTGTGGCACTCGCGGCGAACACCGCAGTGATCGTCGTGGCGCAGTTCGCCGTGCTGAGGCTCGTGGAGCGGCGGCGGCGCAGCCGTGTCATCGCGCTCGTGGGGCTCATCTGGGCCTTCGCCTGGGCCGTGGCGGGCTTCGCCGGGCTGGGCCACGGCAGCCAGGCCATGGCGACCGCCGCGTTCATCTCCACGTACGGGCTCTTCGGGCTCGGCGAGTCGATGCTCTCGCCCACCGTGGCGCCACTCGTCGCCGATCTCGCGCCCGAAGGCATGGTCGGTCAGTACAACTCGGCGTTCGCCCTGGTCAAACAGCTCGCGCTGGCCCTGGGCCCGGCGATCGGGGGCCCGATGGCGGCCTCGCTGCACACCCCGTACATCCTGACCTTCCTGGTGTTCTCGCTGGTCATCACGGTGCTCGCGCTGCGGATCGGGCCCCGGCTCACGGCGGCGCAGGACCAGCCGTACGGGGCGAAGTCGCGGGTCGTCGCGATGGGTGCGGCGGCCGAGGGCGGGCTGATACCCGCCGCCGAGGAGGCGCCGCTGCCGCTCGACGCGCGCGAGTCCAGCACGACGGGCGAGAACCCGGCGCCGGCCGGGATCTGACCCGTACCGGCCGCGGCCGACCCGGAAGGAACCAGTCGACCGCGTACCGGAGCCGCCACGGTTCCTGAACGCTCAGGAACCGTGGGGCGTGCGCTTCGCCGGGAGGGCGAACTCGCACCAGACGGCCTTGCCGCCGCCGGGGATGCGGCGGCAGCCCCAGGCCGAGGAGACGTGGGCGACGATCGCGATGCCGCGGCCGGCCTCGTCGGCGGGCTCGGCGCGGCGGCGGCGCGGGAGGTGGTCGTCGCCGTCGGTGACCTCGACGATGAGGCGGCGGTCGGTGCGGCGCAGACGAAGGCGCATCGGCGGGGCGCCGTGCTGGAGAGAGTTCGCGACGAGTTCGCTCGCGGCGAGGACCCCCATGTCGTGCAGGTCGGGCGGGCACCGCCAGCTGCTGAGGACGCCCGTGGCGAAGGCGCGGGCGCGGGGAGTGGCCTCGACGCCGCCGAGGAGTTCGAGGGTCGCGTTGCGGAAGAGGTCGGCGTCGGAGCTGTCGCGGGCCGGGTGCTCGACGACGAGGACCGCGACGTCGTCGTCGTGTGTGGCGGTGACGCCGAGGGCGCGCAGGAGGCGGTCGCAGATGACTTGGGGGCTGCCGCTCGCCCCGGCGAGGGCGTCGGCGAGGGCGGAGACGCCCTGGTCGATGTCCTGGTCGCGGCGTTCGACGAGGCCGTCGGTGTAGAGCACCGCGGTGGAACCGGGGGTGAGGGGGACGGAGCCGGAGGCGTGCAGCCAGCCGCCGGTGCCGAGCGGGGGTCCGGTGGGTTCCTCGGCGCGGTGGATGACGCCGTTCTCGTCGCGGACGAGGATCGGCAGGTGTCCGGCGGAGGCGTAGACGAGGCGGCCCTCGTTGGGGTCGTGGACGGCGTAGACGCAGGTGGCGATCTGGGTCGCGTCGATCTCGGCGGCGAGTCCGTCGAGGAGTTGCAGGACCTCGTGCGGGGGCAGGTCGAGGCGGGCGTAGGCGCGGACGGCAGTGCGGAGCTGTCCCATGACGGCGGCAGCGCGGACGCCGCGGCCCATGACGTCGCCGATGACGAGGGCGGTGCGTCCGCCGCCGAGGGTGATCACGTCGTACCAGTCGCCGCCGACCGCCGCTTCGGTGCCGCCGGGCTGGTAGGTGGCGGCGATGCGCAGGTCGTCGGGCTGTTCGAGTTCCTGCGGGAGCAGGGAGCGCTGGAGCGTGACGGCGGTCTCGCGCTGGCTCCGTTCGCTGGCGCGGAGGCGTTCGGCGGCTTCGGCGTGGTCGGTGACGTCGGTGGCGAAGAGGAGGATCGCGGTGTCCGCGGGTCCGTCCGGGGCCGCGGGCGGTACGGAGACCGGCGCGCAGGTGAAGGTGTAGCTGCGGCCGTCCGGTGCCTTGCGGGACTTGACCGTGCGGGGGCGGCCCGAGCGGTGGACCTGGTCGAGCAGCGGGAGCAGCCCGAGTGCCGCCAGTTCGGGGAGGGCTCCCTGCGCCGGGGTGCCGGTGGCCTCGTCCGGTGGTGTGCCGAAGGCGGTGCGGTACGCCTCGTTGACGTGGAGGAGGCGGTGGTCCGGGCCGTGGAGGAGGGCGGTGAGCGCCGGGGCGTGCTCCAGGAGTTCGCGGGCGGGCAGCCGGTCGACGGTGGGGGCCGGGGGTGCCGGTTCCGGGGCGCTGTCCGCCGGGCTTTCGCCGTGCTCCCGCGCGCGGGCCGCGGGGACGGCGCCCCGGTCGGTCCGTGCGGCGGCGCGACGCTGCGTGCCGGGAAGCCGGGCGCTCCAGCGCGTGAAGTTCACCGAGTCTCGCCTCGTGGTGTCGGGGTCGTCGTACATCGTGCGGGTGCGGTGGGCGGCGGCCGTCGCTCCGGGTACAGGCGACGGTGCCGGTCCGGTGCGGGGGCCGGTGGTGTCCGGAGCCTGTGAAGGTACCGAACACCGGGGAGGGTGGGCAGGGCGCGGCGCGGGGGGCCGGGCGGGTCGGGGCTCCTCCGTCACCCCTCAGACGGACGGCGCTCACAGGGAGTTCCGCTCTGGCGGGGTGGCCCCGCTTTCGGGTTGCGCGGGGCGCTCACGGGGTGGTGCGGGATCCGGCGTGCGCGGGGGTGGTGCGCTGGCGCCGGGAACGGTGCGGACCGGTCGTGCCTCGTGGGCGACCGGTCGGGTGCGGGAGGGTTCGGGCGGTGGGGGCGGGTCCCTTGGCTGGTCGTGGCGGGTCCTCTGCGGGCCGGGCTCAGGGCGGTTCGCCCGGCTCGGTCCCCGGGGTTCCGAGGGCGACGGGTTCGCGCGGGAAGAGCGCGGCGAAGGCCCATTCGGTGAGGACGCGTCCCTTGCGCCGGGCGGTGGGCAGCCGGCTGAGGTGGTGGGCGCGCAGCAGGAGTGCGCCGGGGCGTCCGGTGAGCGTGCGGTCGTGGAGGCGGGCGAGGCCGTCGTGCGGCCCGAGTGCCACGTACAGGCCCTCGTTCTTCACGTCGTACGGGCGTGTCGGCTCGCCGCGCAGGGTGGCGAGGAGGTTGTCGGCGAGGACGTGGGCCTGGCCGTGGGCGTGTCCGGCGTGCGGGGCGCAGGTGGCGCCCGGCGTTCCGGGGTCGGGGACGGCGGCGGAATCCCCGGCGGCCCAGGTGTGCGGGGTGCCGGAGACGGCGAGGTCGCGCGTGCAGCGCAGGCGGCCGTCGGGGGTGAGTGGGAGCGCGGGGGTGGTGAGGAGGGGATGGGGTGGTGCGCCGGGGGCGCGGACGGCGCTCGGGGTGTGGACGAGGGTGCGGGTGGCGAGCGAGTCGCCGTCATCGAGGACGAGAAGGCCGGGGCGGTACGTGCGCGGCGCGGCGCCCAGCCGGATCTCGGCGCCGCCGCGGCGCAGGGCGCGCGACGCGTACGTACCTGCATCCGCCGGGGCCTCGGGCAGCAGGCGTTCGCCTGGTTCGGCGAGGACCCAGCGCAGGTCGTCGCGGTGCAGGCCCGGGTACTGCGTGAGGGCGCGTTCGGCCATGGCGCGCAGGGCGGTGAGCGCGTCGACGCCCGCGCACCCGCCGCCGAGGAAGACGAAGCAGAGCGCGGCCTCGCGGACGGCGGGATCGCGGGTCGACGAGGCGAGGTCGAGCTGGGCGAGGACGTGGGAGCGCAGCGCGAGCGCGTCGGCGAGGCTGTGGAGCGCGAGCGCGTGGGGCGGCGCGGGCGCGGGGGTGGTGCCCGGGGTGAGGACGAGGGCGTCGTACGGGACGGGGGCCGCCTCGGGTCCGGCAGGGGTGCGTACGTATGCCGTGCGGGTGGCGAGGTCGAGGGACACGGCCTCGCCGAGGAGGAGCCGGGTCGTGCGCAGGACGCGGCGGAGCGGGACGAGGACGTGGCGCGGGGAGAGGGTGCCGGCCGCGGCGGCGGCGAGCAGGGGGCGGTAGGTCAGGTAGGGCTCCGGGGTGACGAGCCGGACCTCCGCGCGGGGCGCCCCGGCGGCGCGCAGCAGGCGCTCCAGGCGCAGCGCGGTGTACGTACCGGCGTGACCGCCGCCGATCACGAGAATGCGCACGGGTTCCTTCACCACCCCATGAGGCAACGGCACTTCAGGTTTGTCCACAGGCCCCGCAATTCATATGACTGGCAATCAGAAGGCTTATGGGCTTGGCGAGAAGCCGGGAAAAATGGTGTTCTCGCAGGTCGGCGGGGGTGGTACGGGTGGGGTCGCCGGGGGTGGGGGGCAGGGGACCGCCGTGTGCTTGCCGTGGGGTGTTTTCTGTCCGGAACGGGGCCCTTCTGAATTGCCCGGCACTCAACTATGTTCGTAAGTCGCCGGAGCGGCATGGGCGCGCTCCCGGGGAAACGGACCGTTCCTCACGTTCCGGCCGTAGCTGAGGGGGTCTCCGGGGGGAGACCCCACGACCGGGGGAACAGCATGGAGATACGGGATGCGCAATGGCCGGCGGCACGGATCACTCCGGGGGCGGTGACGGCGGGATCGGCGGCGGGCTTCCGGGGCGGGCCCCCGGCGCCGCGCGGGGTGCGGGCGGCCTCGCGGACGGCCCCGTTGCGCGTGGACGCGCAGCGGAATCTGGAGCACGTGCTGCGCGCGGCGCGTGAGGTGTTCGGCGAGTTGGGGTACGGCGCGCCGATGGAGGACGTGGCGCGGCGCGCGCGGGTGGGCGTCGGGACCGTGTACCGGCGTTTCCCCAGCAAGGACGTGCTGGTGCGGCGGATCGCCGAGGAGGAGACGGCGCGGCTCACGGAGCAGGCGCGCTCGGCACTCGGCCAGGAGGAGGAGCCCTGGTCCGCGCTCTCGCGGTTCCTGCGCATGTCGGTGGCCTCGGGCGCGGGGCGGTTGCTGCCGCCGCAGGTGCTGCGGGTCGTTCCGGCGAGCGGTGCGGGGATCGGGGCGGGTGCGGGGCCGGGCGGTGCTTCGGGGGCGGGTGCCGGTGCTGTTGCCGACGCGCAGCGGGTGCCGGCGCAGCGCGGGGCGTTCGGGGACGGGCCGGGGACGACGGCCGTCGCCGAGGACTCCGGGGCGGCAGTCCTGCTCGACGTCGTGGGACGCCTCGTCGAACGGGCGCGCAAGGCGGGCGAGTTGCGTGAGGACGTGACGGTCTCGGACATCCTTCTCGTGATCGCCACGGCGGCGCCCGCGCTGCCCGACCCGGAGCAGCAGGCAGCCGCGTCGACGCGGTTGCTCGACATCCTGCTCGAAGGGCTGCGGAGCCGGCCGCTGGAGTAAGCGGGTCTCGCGTGGCGGCGCGGTGGGTCCCGGCGTGCGGTGGTACCGCCTCAGGGGTCACCGCGCCGCTTTGCGCGTTCATCCGTTCGGGTGAGCTATGAGGACCGATACGAATGGTGTTCGCGCAGCTCAGGGGCGGTACGCGCACGGCTGGAGGCCGCTCCGCCCCCTCCCCTCGGCGTGCCGGTCCGTGCGAGTCTGTGCCGAAGTCCGGATCTTCGCGTCGGTACGGGGGCGTTTTCGCGGTGAGCAAGAAGGACCGGTCCGAGCCACGGACCGGTGCGGGGGACGCGGGGGCCGGCACGGAGGGCGTCGAGGGTCCGGCGCGCGAGACCGTGCCGGGGCAGGGACGCGGGGCACGGGAGAGCGGTACGGAGCAGGACGGGGCGCGGGCACACGTGCCACGGCAGGGTGGGCACCCGGCGGTCGGGGACGGCGACCTGCTGAACCGGGCGCGCGGCGGGGACGAGGCGGCGTACGGGGAGCTGTACCGGCGGCACGCGGACGGGGTGCGGCGCTACGCCCGTACCTGCTGCCGGGACCGGGACACGGCCGAGGACCTGACTGCCGAGGTCTTCGCGCGCACGCTGGCGGCGCTGCGGCACGGCGCGGGGCCCGAGTACGCGATGCGCGCCTACCTGCTGACGACGGTACGGCGGGTCGCCGCCGACTGGGCGAAGACGGCCAGGCGTGAGCAACTGGTCGATGACTTCGCGGTGTTCGCCGCGCAGGCGGCCCGTGTCTCGGGGACGGACGAGGACACCGTCGACCTCGGCGCGGACGTGCTCGCGATGCACGAGGCCGAGCAGTCGATGGCGGTGCGCGCCTTCCGCAGCCTGCCCGAGCGCTGGCAGGCGGTGCTGTGGCACACGGAGGTCGAGGACGAGTCGCCGAGCGAGGTCGCGGTGCTCTTCGGGCTCGACGCGAACGGCACCCGTGTCCTCGCGAGCCGGGCGCGCGAGGGCCTCAAGCAGGCATACCTCCAGGCGCACGTGAGCGCGGCGCGGACGGCGAGCGAGGGCTGCGCGGCGTACGCGGACCGCCTCGGCGCCTACGCGCGCGGGGGCCTGCGCAGCCGCGCCGAGCGGGGGCTGCGCAAGCACCTGAAGGAGTGCGCGGAGTGCCGGCTCGCCGCCTCGCAGGTCAAAGAGGTCGCCGGAGGCATTCCCGGGCTCGTGCCGCTGGCGGTCATCGGCTGGTTCGGTGCGGCCGGGTACGGGAAGGCGCTCGCGCTCATCGGGGGCGCGGCGGGAGCCGGGGCGGCAGGTTCGGCGGCCGCGGTCGGTGGCGGCGGGGCGGCCTCGGAAGGGGTGGGCGCGCCCGTCAAGGCGGGGATCGCTGCGGGCGTGGTCGCCACGGCCGCCGTCGCGCTCGTTCTCGTACTCGCCGCCCAGGAACAGGGCAAGCGGCACCCCGAGCAGCCCCCCGTCCCGGACGCGAAGCCGCCCGCGGTGCAGCCGCTCGTACCGACTTCCCCGCCGCCGTACCGTCCGGCGCCGGTCGCGGCCGAGCCGAGCGCGCCGCCGCACGTCTCCGTACCGCCGCGCACGCCGGAACCCGTGCGCCCGACGCCCCGCCCGCACCGGCCCGCGCCCGCCTCGCCGACTCCGGCCCCTCCCCGGCCCTCCCCCACGCCCGCTCCGCCGACCTCCCCACCGCCACAGGCGCCCGTCGAACCGGTGGAGTACCGCTGGAGCACGCTGCCGTACGGGCTCACCGGGGACGGCACGGGACCGGAGATGCGGCTCAGCGCGAGCCCGGTGTGGCAGCGACCCGGCGGGATGTCGATCGGGGGGACGCGGTACGGGCACGGAGTGAGCGTGCGCATTCCGTCCGAGACGACGATCGACCTCAACCGCAAGTGCGCGAAGTACGAGGCGTACGCGGGGCTCGACGACATGGCGCTGGGCCTCGGGGCGGCGCGTTTCGCGGTCTGGGCCGACGGGGTGCGGCTGTGGCGGTCGGGTGTGCTGCGGGGCGGCGAGCCGGCTGTCCCCGTGCGGGTGGGGATCGCGGGGCGGCGGACGGTGCGGCTGGTGGTGGAGGCGGTGGACCCGTCGGCGTTGCCGCCCTCGCCGGGGGGTCCTGTCGCGGGGTCCGTCGCGGGGTCCGTCGGGGGTGGCGACGACGGGGGCGGACCGGAGATCGGGGACGCGCGGGGGACGTTGGGACACCTGGGACGGTTGGGTGTGGCGGACTGGGCGGGGTCGCGGTTCACCTGCGAATGAGCTCGTGAGGCGCTGATGAGGCCGCAGGTCGCTGTGGTGTCCTGCTCAGGGCGGTTACCGCGAGCTGCCGCTTCGCAGTTCAGGCGATGAGGTCGGCGGGGTCGATGGAGGCGGCCCCGGCGACTGCTTCGGCGTGGGCCGCTGGGCCGAGGGCGGCGCGGGTGGTCGCGGTGACGCGGGCGGCGAGGTCCGCTTCGTGGGGGCCGCGGGCGTGCGGGCCGCGCAGTCGCGTGGCGATGGTGAGGGCGTGCACGGCGGCGGTGTGATCGCCGGTCTCCATGAGGAGGAGGGCGCCGGTTTCCAGGAGCGAGGCGGTGATGCTGCCGGAGAGGCGTGCGGAGACGGCGGCGGCGAGGGCTTCGCGCCACTGCGGGAGTGCCGCGTCGGCGCCTTCGAGGGCTGCCCGCACCCGTATCTCCGTATCGGCGAAGGCGGCCATCCAGGTGGGCGGGCCGCCTGTTCTGCCGTTGACGACCCTGAGCTGTGCGCACATGGCCTCGGCCTCGTGCGGTGCGCCGTCCTCCAGGGCCATGCGGGCGCGGAGCAGGATCAGGAAGGCGTGCGCGTCGAGCGAGGCGGTCTCGTCGGCGACGGCGGCGGCGCGCACCATGTGCGCCTCGGCCCGGGGGCGGTCGCCGGAGTGGTGGGCGATCTCGGCGAGGCGCGCGAGGAGGAACGGCGTCTCGGCGAAGGCGCCGACCTCCTGGGCGAGGTGCAGTGCCTCCTCGCACTCGGCGCGCGCGTCCTCGTACCGCCCCTGTGCCATCGCGAGTTCCGCGCGGGCGCTGGCCACCTGCGCGCCGAGCCAGCGGTCGCCGGTACGGGCGCAGAGGTGCCGGAGTTCGCCGAGGTCGGCCTGGGCGTCGGCGTTCTCGCGCGGGGCGTCGACGGTGATGTGGACGCGGAACATGAGGGCCGTGGCGAGTTCCCACTCCGCGCCGAGGCGGCGGCAGCGGTCGACGGCGCCGTCGATGAGCGGGTAGGCGTCCTCGGCCGTGTCGAGGAAGAAGGGGGCGAAGGCCGCGAGGAGCCCGGGGAAGACGGTGGCCTCGGGCGCGTCGGCCTCGGAGAAGAGGTCGCGCAGCCCGGTCACGTAGGCGCGTGCGGCCGGGGTCAGGTTCTCGTGGTCCGGATCGGTCTCGGAGGAGAGGAAGAGGTGCAGCATGCGCAGGTGGAGGCGGGGCCAGTAACGGGCGTCGCCCGGTGGGACGCCGGGGCCCGGCTCTGTGGGCGCCGACCGGCCCGTACCGCCCTCGGCGCGTCTGTGGCGGACGTGCAGGTCACCGACCGCCGCGGGGACTCCACCGGCGAGCACCATGGTGCGCTCGGCCCACTCGGCGCCCTCGATGCGGTGGTTGCGCAGCCACCAGAACCAGCCGCAGCCGAGGACGAGCGCGACGGCGTCCTCCTCCTCGCCCGCGGCGAGAGCGCGGGCGAGAGCGGCGCGGATGTTGTCGAGTTCGGTCTCCAGGCGGGCGATCCAGGGCAGTTGTTCACCCGAACGAATGAGAGGTTCGGCGGTGGTGACGAGCGCGCGGTAGTAGGCGGTGTGGCGGCGCCCGGCGGCGAGGGCGCGGTCCGCGTCCTCGGCGGCACGTTCGACCGCGTACTCGTGGATCGTCTCCAGCATGCGGAAGCGCATGCCCGTACCGTCCGGCTCCGGGCTCGCGACGACGAGTGACTTGTCGACGAGCGCGCCGACGAGGAGGTCGGCGGGCCCTGCGCAGACGGCCTCGGCGGCGGCGAGGTCCCAGCCGCCGGCGAAGACGGACAGTTCGCGCAGGGCGTCGCGCTCTTCCTCGTCGAGGAGGTCCCAGGACCAGTCGACGACGGCGCGGAGGGTCTGCTGGCGGGGCAGCACGGTACGGCTCCCGGCGGTCAGGAGCCGGAAACGGTCGTCGAGCCGGTCGGCGAGCTGGCGCGGACCGAGGAGACGCAGGCGTGCCGCGGCCAGTTCGATCGCGAGGGGCAGGCCGTCCAGACGGCGGCAGATCTCGGCGACGGCGTCCGCGTCCTCGGCGACGGTGAAACCGGGTCGCACGGCGGCGCCGCGTTCGCCGAAGAGCCGGACCGCCTCGGCGGCGGGCAGCGGATCGACGGGCCGCACGGCCTCGCCGGGAACACCGAGGGGTTCGCGGCTCGTGGCGAGCACGGTGAAGCCGGGACAGCGTGTGAGGAGGGTCTCGGCGAGGCGCGCGGCGGCCTCGATGACGTGCTCGCAGTTGTCCAGGACGAGCAGCAGTTCGCGGCCCGCGCAGTACTCGACGAGCAGTTCGACGGGGTCGGCGGTGGCCACGGGCCGCTCGGGGGCTGTGCGCAACACCGTCTCGCGCACGCCGAGCGCGCTGACGACGGCGGCGGGGACGTCTTCGGGGCGGTCGAGGGGGGCAAGTTCCGCCATGCGGATGTGCGGGTGAGGGTGAAGGGGCGGGGTGGTGCCTCCG
The DNA here is from genome assembly GCF_000213055.1 of Streptomyces sp. Tu6071. Lineage (NCBI taxonomy): Bacteria > Bacillati > Actinomycetota > Actinomycetes > Kitasatosporales > Streptomycetaceae > Streptomyces > Streptomyces sp. Tu6071. The sequence goes on from NZ_CM001165.1 coordinate 3,568,377, forward strand.
GGCGGGGGGAGGGTGGTGCCCGGCGGTGGGGCTTCGTCGGCGGTGGGGTGGGGGGCTGCGGCGGGGGTGGGGTGGGGGGCTGCGGCGGGGGTGGGGCGGAGGGCCGCGTGCGGGACGGGGTGAGGAGCTGGGCCCGGGTGGGGGCGAGGGGCTTCGTCCTGGAGGGGGTGAGGGGCTTCGTCCGGGGCGGGCATATTTCCGTACGGGTAGCCGAGCGCGGCTTCTTCGGCGAGGCGGGTCTTTCCCGAGCCGCCGGGGCCGGTGAGCGTGACGAGGCGGGATGTGCGCAGGGCGGCGCGGATGCTCTCGATCTCCCGGGCGCGTCCGACGAAGGAGGTCAGCCTGCGGCGGATGCCGGTGGTGGGGGCAGGGCTCTCGGGGAGTGGGGTCGCGGCGGGCGCCGGGGCGGGGCCTGTGGTCTCGCGCAGGAGTTCCGCGTGGAGGGCACGGAGTTCGTGGCCGGGGTCGGTGCCGAGGTGTTCGGCGAGGGTGCGGCGGAGGTCCTCGTACGCGGCGAGGGCATCGGCGGGCCTGCCGTCCGCGCGCAGGGCGCTTAGCAGAAGGCCGTGAAGGCGTTCGTCGTACGGGTGGGCCGCGGTCAGCCCGCGCAGCTCGGGTACGAGTGCGGCGGCGCGCCCCGCCCCCAGGTCGGCCTCGACCCTACGGCGTATGGCGGTGTGCCGCAGGTCCTCCGCGTGGCGGGCCTCCGCCGCGGCCTCGGGCAGGTCGGCGAGCGCGGGGCCGCGCCAGAGCCCGAGCGCGCTGCGCAGGACTTCCGCGGCCTTCGTGTAGGAGTGCGCGTCGAGCGCGGCAGAGCCCTCGCCGAGCAGGTCCTCGAACCGGTACAGGTCGACGTCACCCCGCTCCGCTACGAGCCGGTAGCCGCCCGGCCCCGAGGCGAGCGCCTCGTGCCCGAGGGCTTTGCGCAGCCGCCCGACGAGCGCCTGCAGCGCGGCGGTGGCATCCCGGGGTGGCTCGCCGCCCCACACCTCGTCCACGAGGGTGCCCGCGGTCACCTCACGGCCGGGGCGCAGCGCGAGCGCGGCGAGCAGCGAGCGCAGCCTGGCACCGCCGAGCGGCACGGGCGTGCCGTCGGGGGCGTGGGTCTCGGTGGCACCGAGGATGCGGTACTTCACCTGGCCATTGTCCACGAGGGGTGGGGGCGGGAACGAATGTTCGGGGCGGTGTGGCGGGGAGGGGTGTGGGGGCGCGGGGTGTGGGGGCGCGAGGTGCGTGCGGGCAGACCCCCACCCACCCGGGGGGGGGCTCCCCTGCATCCATTCTTTCGCGTCCACCCACCCGCCCCGGCCATCCGCCCACATCTGTGGATAACTCCGGGCGAGAAAATAATCGTGCCACTCGTCCGAGTGAGGAGATGTGCAGCGGGCAGCGGGCTCCGCGGACATGTGCCTATGCTGCGGGCACCGGGGCGTCCGAGGCCGCTCCGGATCTCCCGGGCGGCTCGTGTGCCCGGAGGCCGTCCGCTGTTACGGGCCCCACGTCCGGGGCCCCTTCCGCGGGCGAGCTCAGTCGCTCATCGTCGGCCGGATCGCCAGGGCTGCGATGAGACCTCCTGTCACCCTGTCCAAGAGCGCGCGTGCCCTGGGCTGACGGAGGTGGGCGCTGTGAGTTCACCAGCGCAGCCGGCCAGGTTGGCGGTCCACACGAGTCCGAGCGTGATGTGCACACACGTGAGGGTCAAGCCCATCGCGAGATGCGGCAATTCCTCCGCCGTAAACGGGGGAAGGATGGCGCCGTAGAACACGCCATCTTGGGGCCGAGGAGGTTGGACAACAGGCCCTGGCGCCAGCCGGCGGCAAGGGGGTCACCCCCGGCCGGGGTCGTCTCGGGACCGGCCTCCTCATCCCCGCGCCTCGTGCACTGGCTCGCGAGAACCGACAGCGCGGCCACCATCCACAGCAGATGCACGACGCCTGCCCGGCGCAGGACGTCGCAGGCAAGCGGGAGGCGACGAGGAGGACTTGAAGCCCGACGAGGTAAGCGTCCCCTACAGCAGGACGCCGCTCTCGGTGCCGACCACCGTGACCCAGCACCGAACGCGGGCGCGATGACCAAGAACGGCTGTACGGAGGTTGAGGACCGTGCCCGGCCTGGAGGGAGAGCGAGGAGACCAACGACGAGAGGAAACGACCGAGCTGCCGCCGTAAGTGCCACGGCCCTTTCCCCCGGGGTCGCACGCGCCGCTGGCCGCGAAGGTCCCGCCGTCAGGCCCCCAGGGCAACCAGGGTGCGTTCAGCCGCTGACGGCCCCACGGCCCGCCCCCAGCGCGCCCGCCGCCCCCCGTGCCGGAGCCACCGAGCCAGTCGGTACCGCGCGCTGGCGCGTAGGCGTGCCCGTCCAGGAGGTGCCTCGCCGTTCCAGGAGTCGACGCAGCCACAGCTCGGTCGCGACGAGTTCCGCGAGGCCGTCGAGTGGTACCGGCACGCCCTCGGCGGCCTGCCGCAGCGCCTTGCGGACCACTCGGGCCTCGATGAGGCCCGCCTCGGCGAGGAGTGGTGTGCGGAAGACGTCGAGGAGGGCGTCCAGGTGGTTGCGCAGGCCGATGCGGAGGGGCGCGTACGGGTCGGCAGTCGACGGGGTGCCCCAGCCGGGGGGCAGTTCGTGGACGCCCGCGCCCTCCAGGACGGCGCGCAGCACTCCGGCCCGTGCCCCGGGGCGTACCCGCAGCGCTTCGGGGAGGGCGCGGCATGCCCGTACGACCTGGTTGTCCAGGAAGGGGGCATGCAGTCGCTGAAAACGGATTTCGGCGGCCTGTTCGAGTACGCGCAGGTCGGCGGCGTGTCTGGCGAGGGCGGCGCGGGCGCGGAAGTCGCCGGGGCGGCGGCCCGAGCCGGGCCCGGGGCGGGCCGCCGCCTCGTGGAGGCGAACCGATACTTCGGCGAGCGCCTCGCCGGTCAGCCAACGTGCGGCCGGGCCAGGGCGGGCCCAGGCGAGGGCGGCGAGCGAGGCGCCCATGGCGCCATCCGTCGTCTCGGGGAAGCGGCGGCGCAACAGGAGGTCGGCGGCGTCCTCCAGCCCTTCGCGGTAGGGAGTGCGGGCGAGGCGGCGTGCGGCGCCGTAGACCTTGCCGGGGACCATGACGGAGCCCTCGGCCTTGGTGAGTGCGGCGACCGGGCGGACGAGGTGGCGTCTGCGCCGGTCCATGAGGAGGTCGGCGAGGCGGGCGGGGTGGGCGTCGAGCACCTGGCGGGCGCCGTGTCCGGTGAAATGGTCGGCGCTGCCCGCGAGGAGCCGGGCGCGGTGGCGGCCGGCGGCGACGAGCGCGGGGCCCGGTTCGTCGGTGAGCGGGACGCGGAGTTCGGCGAACGGGAGGGTGTCGGGGCCGCCCGCGACGACGACGTGGTGCAGGCGCGGGTTGGCGGCGAGGGCGGCGGCGCGTTCGGTTTCGGGTTCGCGGCCCGGGACGACGAGGTCGTTGAAGGTGACGGCGACGAGTCGTTCGCCCGCGCCGGTGCCCTGCCCCAGCAGTGTGCCGGGCATCCCCGGCAGTCCGGCGGCGAGGAGGGCGAGGGTCGCGGAGCCGCTGCCGCCGGAGAGGTCGGCGCCGATGCCGGGCTGCGGCATCCCGCGCGCTGCGCGGCGCTCGGCGGGGCCCATGCCGGGGACCGGACCCTGGTCGGCCTCGGTGCCGGGGACGTGGCGGGGGGCGGCGAGGCGGACCCGTACCGCCTCGACGAGTGCTTCGCGCACCGCCTCGACGGCGCTGTCGGCGGCCACGGGAGCGGCGGAGACGGCGAGCGAGGTCATCTGTTCGTACCCGGCGATCTCCGGGACGCCCGCGCGCATGATCAGGGCGTGGCCCGGGGGGACACGGTGGACCCCTGCGTACGGGGTGGCGTCCTGGAGAGCTTCGGGTACATCGGGGGCGGCGAGGAGTGCGGCGAGGTAGCCGATGTCGAGGTTGGCCTCGATGAGGTCCGCGAGCGGGAGTGCGGCGGTGGCGAAGGCGGTGCCGCCCGCCCACGGGGTGTGGAAGACGGGGCGGGCGCCCGCGAGGTCGCCGACGACCATGGTGCGGCGGCCGACCTGGACGACCGCCGTGTAGCTGCCCGCCCACGCGGTGAGGTGGCGCAGCGCACCACCTTTCGCGGAGTAGAGCGCGGCGCGCAGTTGGGCGTCGGTGGCGGCGCAGGTGCCGAGGACGGCGATACGGGTCTCGGCGTCGGCGCGTACGACGCGGAGTTCGTCGGGACGCCAGTCGCCGACTGCCCACAGCGGGTCCGGGTCGCCCCAGAGGAGTTGGGCGCCGACGGGCTGGATGGTGTCCTCGGCGTAGTCCTCGGCGGCGGTGTGGTCCCTGGCGTAGGAGGTGCCGTGGCCGGGGGCCGGGTCGTGGGTGCGGCCGCGGCCGTGCTCGGCGGCGCCGCCGCGGCTGCCGTACTGGTCGAAGCCGTAGGGGTCGCCGTAGCCGTGCTCGGCTCCCGCGCTGCCGAAGGCGGTGTCGTGGGCTGCGACGGAACCGGTGGGCGGGCCCGGCGGTGCGTACGCCGCAGGGCCGGGTGAGCGGCGCCGGGCCGCGGTGCTGCTCCACCCCACCAACCAGCGCATCGTCGCCTCCACAGGCTGTGGACAACCCAGTCGCGCAGGGGAGTTCCGCCGGAAAGTCCCCCCGCTTCCGCCCATGCTGCCACGAAGAAGCCCTACTCCGGGGGGTGCTGGTCGCGCGTCGCGGCCTGCCTGTCCGCGCCGGGCAGGGGTGATGGGCTCACCTGCGGACGGGCACATGCGCCGGGTGAATGCGCCCCCGGCACAAGCCATTTGGCCGTACGCCGACCCCACGCCGGGGCGCCGCGAAGCGAACCCGCGTGCTGTGTCGATGAGTTCTGGCCAGGGCGTGGAGCGTGACTCGGGACGGTGACCGGCCGTGGCGACGGGTCGGGTGACGGGGCGGGGGCGTTGCGACAGTGATGGGAGGTGGTCGACGGGGCGGCGTGCCGGGGGCGTGGGGTACGGGAAGGCGGCGACCCGGTGGGCAACGTGCGCCACAGTGGGCCCGGGTGTCCCACGCGTCACGGATCGACGGGGCGGCGGAAGAGCCCGGCGCGTGGCGGGGACCGAAGGAATTCGGCCAATTACGGTTCGGGGCATGGCGAGTACGGGGGCGGGCGTGGCGCTCTCCGGCAGGGGTTCGGGGCGTTTCCCAGTGGGGGCGGGGCGGGGTGCGTACTCCTCCTTCGTACCTCTTCGTACGGTGTGGGGCGGGTCTCCTTCCCGGGGCGCTTGGCCCGGGTCCCGGCATCGCGCACCTGGGCGGCCACCGGAACCGGCCGTCACCGCACGCCTTCACACACGCCTGCCGCACGCCCCGAAGCACCTGTCGGCCTTGGCGCTCCGCATCCGCCGCCCACCCGTTACCAAGCGGTCGCCAGCCCGGGTGCGGAAGTTCCGGTGCGGGCCACCAGGTCGTTGCGGACCGCAAGCGGAACGCCCACCTTCGGCCTGTAAAGGCTCGGCCGGGATGCGGGCCTGGCGGATTCCTGGGTGAAGTTGGTGCGAGGAAGGCGCGGTTGGGTGGAGTTGGCAAGGTGCTGGCGAGTTGGTTCGGGCGGTGGCGGAGGGCGGGGCCGGGAGGAGTTACGGCGGGGTGGGGGGCGGGGGATACCGCGAGGAGAGGAGGCGCGGTACGCCGGGTGGGGTGCCGGGGGCGTGGGCGGATCGTTTCGGCGGGGGCGGGAACCGGTCGCGGTGGGCAGGCCAGCGGCATGTGCCAGGGTGAGAGGCGGGGCGGAGGCGGTATGAGGCAGGGCTGCCGGTGTACGGGGCGGGGGCCACGTTGGCCCGTACTGCTTTCGCTCCGGTTGCCGCGCGCAGTCGGCGCCTGACCCCGACCCGGCTCGCGCGAGCCGGGTCGCCTTCGCTTGAAGGCGATGCCTCGCTCGTAGGAGGCCGCGGGACGACGAGGTTGTTGCCGAAGGCATCGGCAGAGCCTGGTCGCACGGAGGCCGCACTCACTCGAGGGCACCGTCCGCCTCACGTGAAGGCGGGGCCACGCTGGCACCAGGCGGCGGGCGCTCGTACGGGGCCGCGCGGGCTCGGGCCGCCCCACACGTATCCGAACTCGTACAGCCTCGCGTCCGCCCTCTCGCCTTGCGTCGGCCCTCGCGTCGGCCCTCGCGCCGACCCCGCCTCCCCGCCCCCGCCTCCCCGCCACCCCGCCTTCCAGCCCGTCGGCGCCCCTCGTGAAGTCCCGGGCGGCGGCGGCCGGGCGTGCTCGTGAAATGCGCGCGGTTCCTGAAACGCGCGCGGTCCGGGAGGCGCCGTTCACCTCCCGGACCGGTCCGCCGTCCGCGGGGATGAGGACGGCGGTCTCCCCCGGCCCACTGCGTCACTCTCAGCGGGCCGACCCACGCCCCACCAATAAAGCCGCTGGTACGGGCCGTGTGGAGAGCGCACGGCCGGGCGCACGGTGCCATGTGCGGAGCGTGCGGCGAAGGGGCCGGAGCAGGGGGCGGCGGCAGGGGCGGACGGAGGCCCGCCCACAGCCTGGAGCCCCCGCCCACCGCCCACTGCCCACCGGCCCAGCCGGAGGCCCCCCATCCGCCAGTCCCCCAGCCAGGGCCACAACGACCGCAGGCCAAGCCCGGCCAACGCAGCAGCCCCGCCCGCACCCTGACCGCACAGGTGCCCCGGCCCGCTCTCAGCCCCGCCAACCCTCAGCCCGGCACCCCGCGCCCCGTCCCCGACCCGCCCTCAGTCCGGCACGCGGCGAACCCACTCCAGCAGGCAGCTCGCCCCCGTCCGGACGGCACCCGCCCCCGTACCGAGCCAGCGCCCCCGGCCCCAGCCCACCCCGTACCGAAGCCCCGCCTGCACACCGAAATCCCCCACCCCCAGCCCAGCCCCACCCAATCCCCCGCCCCGAAGCCCCCTCCGCTCACCCCCTCCTCCCCCACCTCACCGCTCCCCCCACCCCCACCCGACCCCGTCTCCCCACCCCCAGCCCCACACCTCACCCCCACCCCACACCCCATCAACCTCGCCCCCCCTCGCCCTCCCCCCGTCCCACTCCCCCGCCCCGCTCCCCCGCGCCAGGCCCCCGCCACCCCCGGGTGGCGACCAACTCGGCCTGTGGGCCGCCAACCCCGGGCCACCCCGGGCGAGGCGGCGCGCGGGGGGCGGTGGGGACGCGGGGGATCGCCCTCCGGATGTGGCGGCGGGCGGGCGGCGGCGGGGTGGGCGGAGGAGGACGGCGTCAACAGACCGTGACCGGCGGCGGAGGGGCCGGCAGGGCGCTGCGGGTGGGGCGGCGGGGTTCGGCGCCGGGGCCCGTGGCGCGGGAAAGGCGCTGCCCGGCGCTGCGGGCGGCGCCGCGTCGGGGGTCCGGCCGGGGGCGGGGCACGAGCGTCGTCGAGGCCCGGCGGCGAGGCGCGCCCGGCCACGGGGAGCGGCAACAATCTCGCCATCCGGAACCGCCGCTCTTAACGCTTGGGATGCGAAGAACTACGCTGGGTTTACCAATGCCGCACGGTTATGCCGGAGCGGCGGGCGTCTGTGTCGAGGGGTGGCGCATGTCCAGGGAGCAACGCGGACCGAACGAGAAACTCGGTGCCGTCCTCGCCCTCGCGGGCATCAGCAACGCGGGGCTTGCGCGGCGTGTGAACGACCTCGGTCAGCAGCGGGGGCTGACCCTGCGTTATGACAAGACCTCGGTGGCGCGCTGGGTGTCGAAGGGGATGGTGCCGCAGGGCGCCGCCCCGCACCTCATCGCGGCGGCCATCGGGCAGAAGCTGGGCCGACCGGTCCCGCTGCACGAGATCGGCCTCGCCGACGCCGACCCGACGCCGGAGGTGGGCCTCACCTTCCCGCGCGATGTCGGCAGGGCCGTGAAATCGGCGACCGAGCTGTACCGGCTCGACCTCGCCGGGCGTCGCGCCGGGGGAGGCATCTGGCAGTCGCTCGCCGGGTCTTTTTCGGTGAGCGCCTACGCCACGCCGGCTTCGCGCTGGCTCATATCCCCGGCGGACGGTTCGGTGGCGCGCGAGCCCGCCGCGGCGGGGCCGGGAGAAGGGGGCGGCACGGCGTTCCGCGTCGGGCACAGCGATGTGCGCAAGCTGCGCGAGGCCGCCGAGGACGCGCGGCGCTGGGACTCCAAGTACGGGGGCGGCGACTGGCGTTCGTCGATGGTGCCGGAATGCCTGCGGGTCGAGGCGGCACCACTCCTGCTCGGCGCGTACTCCGACGACGTCGGGCGCGCGCTCTTCGGCGCGACCGCCGAGCTGACCCGGCTCGCGGGCTGGATGGCCTTCGACACGGGGCAGCAGGAGGCGGCGCAGCGCTACTACATCCAGGCGCTGCGGCTCGCGCGTGCGGCGGCGGATGTGCCGCTGGGCGGGTACGTGCTCGCGACGATGTCGCTCCAGGCCACGTACCGGGGCTTCGGGGACGAGGGCGTCGATCTCGCGCAGGCCGCCGCCGAGCGGAACCGGGGGCTCGCGACCGCGCGCACCATGAGCTTCTTCCGGCTCGTCGAGGCGCGTGCGCACGCGCGGGCCAAGGACGCCCCGGCGGCCTCGGCGGCGCTGCGGGCGGCGGAGAGCTGGCTGGAGCGGGCGCGGCCCGGCGACGAGGACCCGGCATGGCTCGGCTTCTACGGCGAGGACCGTTTCGCCGCGGACGCCGCCGAGTGCTACCGCGACCTCAAGCATCCGCGCCAGGTGCGCCGCTTCACGGAGCAGGCGCTGTCGCGGCCGACGGAGGAGTACGTGCGCTCGCACGGCCTGCGGCTCGTGGTCTCGGCGGTCGCCGAGCTGGAGTCCGGGAACCTCGACGCGGCGTGCGAGCAGGGTTCACGGGCGGTCGAGGTCGCCGGGCGGATCTCCTCCGCGCGGACGAAGGAGTACGTGAAGGACCTGCTCCGGAAGCTGGAGCCGTACGGGGACGAGCCACGCGTCGCCGAACTGCGGGAGCGCGCGAAACCGCTGCTGGTGGCACCGGCGTAGGGGGACGGGGAGGTACGGGGCGGGGCGGCGGCACGGGGCGGGGCCGGCGGTACGGGGCGGCCCGGCGGTACGGGGCCGGGGCCCGGCCGTACGGGGTGGCTCCGGGCGCGCGGGCGGCTCGGCCCGTACGGTCGCCCCACCCCACTTCCGCCGCCCCGCTTCCGTCACTCCGCTCCCACCTCCGCCGCCCGCTCCCACCGCCCGCCCCGCGCCACCACCAGGCGCTCGAAGCGCGTAGAGGGCGCGAAGGCGTGCGGTGAGCGCGAGGGAGTGCGGCGCGGAGAGGGCGGTGGGCGAGAGGGAGGGCGTACGCAGGGCGCGAAGGCGTGCGGTTATCCACAGGCTGTGGACAATCACACTGCCGCGCCCTTCCGCCCGCCTCGCCGCCCGCCTCCGTCCGCCGCCCCGGTTCCGTAGAATCGACGGCATTGTGTCCGAGCACCCCACCACCCCCGCGCCGACCGCGAGCCCCACGGCCGCCGAGTCCGCCACGCCGACCACCGAGCCCGCCACGCGCCCCGGCGCCGAGGCCCTGCCGCCCCGTACCCGGGCGCAGGGGCGGATGTTCGTCGAGGGCGTGGGCCCCGCCGCCGATCCTTCGCGCGCGCTGGGTGAGCGCCGTATCAAGAGCTTCACGCCGCGCCGCAGCCGCGTGACCACCGCGCAGGCCGAACACCTGCGGCAGCACTGGTCGCGCTGGGGCCTGGACGTCGACGGGCGTGAGGTCCTCGACCTCAAGACGCTCTTCGAAGGGCTGCCCGTCGTTTTGGAGATCGGCTTCGGCATGGGCGAGACGACGGCGAGGATGGCCGCCGCCGATCCCACGACGGGCATCCTCGCCGTCGACGTGCACACCCCGGGGCAGGGGCAGCTGCTCGGTCTCGCCGCCGCGAGCGGCCTGGAGAACGTACGGGTCGCGAACGGCGACGCCGTCGTCCTGCTCCGCGACATGCTGCCCGCCGCCTCGCTCGCGGGGGTACGGGTCTACTTCCCCGATCCCTGGCCCAAGACCCGGCACCACAAGCGGCGCATCATCCAGCCGCACTTCCTCGACCTGGCGGCGAGCCGCGTGGCGGAGGGCGGCGTGCTGCACTGCGCGACCGACTGGGAGCCGTACGCGGAGCACATGCTGGAGGTGCTGAGCGCCCACCCGGCCTTCGACAACACGGCCCCGGGCGACGGCTTCGCCGAGCGCCCCGCCTTCCGGCCCGAGACGCGGTTCGAAGGCCAGGGCCTGCGGAAGGGCCACGTGGTGCACGACCTGCTCTTCCGGCGGAACGGGTACGAGGTGGCGGAGCCCGAGCGGGTGGGGGCCGCGCCCGAGGAGGGGTGAGCCCCGGGTGCCTCGCCGTGGCCGCGGTCGGCCGCCGTGGTGTCGGCCGGCGCGCAGCCGCCGCCGGTGCCTCCCGAGGACGAACACGCGTTCCGCGTTCGGCTGTCGGTGCGGGTCGTTAAGGTCGGAGGCGTGAACTCTCCGTCTGCCCCGCCCGCACCGCAGGGGCTTCTGACGCCGCGACGGCCGCGCTGGTGGCGCCGCCGGGGCGCGCGTCTCACCGGCCTCGCCGTGCTGCTCGCGCTGTGCGGCCTCGTGATGCTGGGGCTCGTGCGGGAGGAGACGGGGACCGAGGCGTTCCTCGTGGGCCTCGGCCTCGCGGTACTGCCCGCGCCCGCCGTGGTGCTCGCGTTCCGCTGGCTGGGCCGCGCGCACCCCCTGCCCTGGGGCACGCACGCCTTCGTGCTCGCCTGGGGAGCCTGCGCGGGAGCGCTCATCGCGCTCGTCGCGAACAGCTTCGTCGCGGTGTGGCTGGCCGACGCCTGGGCCCACCCGGTCGATCCGAACACGCTCGCCGCGTTCGCGGTCGCGCCCGTCGTCGAGGAGAGCGCGAAGGCCACGGCACTCCTGCTCGTCCTGGTCTTCCGCGGTCGTCTCATACGCGGGCCCGTCGACGCGGTGGTCCTCACGGGCCTCACGGCGACGGGCTTCGCCTTCACCGAGAACATCCTCTACCTCGCCAAGGCGTTCGGCTCCGACCGCGACGAGGGCACAGGGGCCGCCATCACGGTCGCCACGTTCTTCATCCGTGCGGTCTTCTCGCCCTTCGCGCACCCGCTCTTCACCTGCATGACGGGCCTCGGCGTGGGCCTCGCGCTGCTGAGCCGGCGCCGCGTGGGCCGCGTCCTGCTCCCCGTCGCGGGCCTGCTGCTCGCGATGGGCATGCACGCGGCGTGGAACGGCTCGACGGTCCTCGGCCCGCTCGGCTTCCCGCTCGTGTACGTGACGATCATGATCCCGGCGCTCGGCTTCACCGTGTGGCTCGTGCTGTGGCACCGGCAGCGCGAACTGCGCACGGTGCGCGAGACGCTGCCCCGGTACGCCCTCGCGGGCTGGCTCTCCCCGTACGAACCCCTCGCGCTCGGCTCGCTGCGCTCGCGCCGCATCGCCGCCGAGTTCGCCTCGTACCACGGGATACGTGCCGACGCGCGCCGCCTGCGCCTGTACGCCGCCGCCGCAACACGCCTCGCGCTGCTGCGCTCCGACGCCGAACGCGGCCGTCGCACCCCCGACTTCGCGCACCGCGAGCGCGCGCTCCTCGACCACCTGTGGCGGGACCGCGCCCTCGCCCGGCCCGCCTTCGCCCACTCCTGGCGCCTCGCCCCGCCCCGCGCCCCGCACCTCCTCCCCGCCCAACCGGCCGACGCGGCGGCCCCCGGGGGCTGGTACGCCCCTCCGGCCGGGTGGCCACCCGCCCCGCCACGCGGGTACGGGCAGGGCCCCGGCTACGGGCACGGGTTCGGGCACGGGCACGGGGCACCGCCGCCGCACGGCCGGGCCAAAGCCCCGTACGGCGGGAGCCCGGCCCCGTACGGCTACGGCGGGAGCCCGGCCCCCCACGGCCACGGCGGGCGTCCGGCCCCGTACGGCTACGGCGGCCCGGCCCCGTGCGTCCCGGGACAGCCCCCGTACGCGGCCGTCCCCGCCGGGATTCCGACGGGGACGGGGCTACAGCCGACCGGGGAGGACGCGCGCCACGATCCGTGGGCGCCACCACGGGAGTAGCGGGGGCGGGGCCTCAGGCGGAGGCCGCCGTGAGCTTGTCCACCTCGCCCTGGGTGAGGGTCAGGTCGGCGAGGGCAACGAGCGCCTTGAGCTGCTCGGGGGTGCGGGCGCTGGCGATCGGCGCGACGACGGTCGGTCGCGCGGCCAGCCAGGCGAGCGCGACGGTGGCGATCTCGGCGCCGTGCGCCTCGGCGACCTCGTCGAGCGCGACGAGCACCTTGCGGCCCCGCTCCGTTTCGAGGTGCTTGCCCGCGCCCTGCGCGCGGGCGCTGTCGACGGTGGTGCCGGGGCGGTACTTGCCCGTCAGGAAGCCGGCCGCGAGGCCGTAGTACGGGACGGCCGCGAGCCCGCCGCGCCCGGCGATGTCCTGGAGCCTGCCCTCGTACGTGTCGCGCGAGACGAGGTTGTACTGCGGCTGGAGCGCGACGTACTTCGCGATCCCCTCGCGGTCGGAGAAGTCCAGCGCCTCCTGAAGCCGCTCCGGGGAGATGTTCGAGGCGGCGATGGCGCGGATCTTGCCCGCCCCGACCAGTTCGTCGAGCACCGTCAGGAACTCCCCGACCTCGACCGACTCGTCGTCGTAGTGCGTGTAGTAGAGGTCGATGTAGTCGCTCTGGAGGCGGCGCAGGGAGTCCTCGACAGCCGCCTTGACCGTGTCGGCGCGCAGGCCCTTGCGCGTGGACAGCGCGCCGCCCTTGGTCGCGACGACGACGTCGGAGCGGTTGCCGCGCGCCTTCATCCACTCGCCGATGATGCGCTCCGACACTCCGCCCTCGTTGCCCGGCGCCCATTGGCTGTAGGCATCGGCGGTGTCGACGAAGTTGCCGCCCGCCTGCGTGTAGCCGTCGAGGACGGCGAAGGAGGTGTCGCGGTCGGCCGTCCAGCCGAAGACGTTGCCACCGAGGGCGAGGGGGAAGACCTCGATGTCGGAGGCACCGAGGGGGCGGAGAGAAGTCATGAGGACAACCAACTCCTGAGGCGGTCAGAAAATTCCCGGCGGGGGGAATCGCTGGGGCGGGGGAAGCGGTGACCGCGCGGCGGCAGGGCGTCGGCTGCGGTGGGACGGGTCTGCGTCGCAGCGGAGTCCGCGCGGCGGAGGTATCCGCACGGACGCGGACACTTCCGCCACGCTGAAACTTCTTGCGTGCGGACTCTTCCGCCGCGCGGTCACCTCTCCCGCGCGGTCACCTCTCCCGCGCGGTCACCCCTCTCGCGCGGTCACCCCTCCCGCGCGGGCCGGCTCAGGGCTGCTGGCCGTGGTCCTGGAGCCACGGGAGCGGGTCGACCGCCGCGCCGCCCGCCGGGTGGACCTCCAAGTGGAGGTGAGGGCCTGTCACGTTGCCGGTCGCACCGACGCGACCGATGACCTCACCGGTCGTCACCTTCTGCCCCACGCTCACCGAGATCGAGGACTGGTGGCAGTACCACAGCTCCGTACCGTCGTCGAGAAGGAGCACGGTGCGGTAGCCGTACGCGCCGGACCAGCCCGCCTCCTGGACGGTCGCCGAGTGGATCGCCTTGAGCGGCGTGCCGGTCGGCGCGGCGAAGTCGAGCCCCGTGTGGTGCCCGGAGGACCACATCGAGCCACCGTCGCCGAAGTGCGAGGTGAGGGTGTAGGAGGCGACGGGGAGGGTGTAGCTGCGGGCGAGTTCCGCGAGGCGCTTCGCCTCCGCCTTCGCCTTCGCCTCGGCCTCCGCCCTGGCCTTCGCCGCCGCTTCCTTCTTCTCCTGCTCGTCCGCGGCCTTCTTCTGCGCCTGCGCGGCGTGGTCGGCGGCGGCCTGCGCCGCGACCGCCTCGGCCTGTTCGCGGGCCGTACGGTCCGCGCTGTCGGCCTGATTCTCGGCCTGCGCGAGGATGCGGGCGCGCAGCGCCTCGCCCGCGTCGGTGGCGCCCTGCTCGCGGTCGGTGTCGCTGAGCCCGGCGTTGGTGAGCGGCGCGGCGGCGGGGTTGGCGGCGAGCTGTTCGGGCGTGTCGCCCTTGGCGTCGGCGACGAGCGAGCCGATGCCGGGGAGCGACTCGGCGTCCGGCAGCACCTGCTTGAGCTGCCCGGTCACCTCCGTGACCTTCTCCGGCAGCGAGAGCTTCACCGGCGGCTTCTCCTGCGCCGAGGCGATACCGCCCGCGCCGACCGCAGCGAGCACCCCGACTCCGAGCACGGTCGAGCTGCGGGCGAGTCCGCCGCGCTGCTTGGCGACCCGGTGCCGGCCGCGCACGGACCCGAGCGATTCCTCTGTCGGGTTCCACTCGCCGCCCGCCTCGGGAGCACCGCTCCCGTACGCGCCGAATCCGACGGAGCCCGGGTAGACGTCCACCGGGGCGGCGTGACCCGCGGGGGGCGCGTACGCGGCGGGGGCGGCGTCGGTCCCGTACGGCAGGCGCGGGGCGGACCCGTACGACTGGGCGGAACCGTACGACTGCGCCGGGGCGGACCCGTAGGGCTGCGCGGGGACGGACCCGTACGACTGGGTGGGGACGGCGGACCCGTAGGGCGCGCCGGAGATGGGGGCCGGGGGCTGGGCCGGCAGCGAACCGCCGGGGGTGAGCATGCCGGTGGGGAAGGCGCTCGGGCCGGGGGCAGGCGGGTTGGACGCCACGAAGGCGACTCTCCTTTCCTTCCTTCTCGCCTACCGGGTTAGCTGACGGGTTCGGAGCAGGAAGGTCTCCTACGGGCACCCGTACGGGCACCCGATTCACCCCGGAAGAGTGGTTCCCCGGTTCCCTCGCGGGATTCGGCGCACGCGCGCGGAGCCGACGCTCTCGCCGACTGGGACGACCGCGCTGCGTTATCGAACGTTAATAGACCCGGAGGGGTGATTCCAAGCCGTTGCCGATGATCCTTTACGGCCACCACCAGCGGCTAAACGGACATGTGGCGAGTGATCCGGACGAGTTGACCGGGCAATCGTCCAGGCTGTGAATCTGATGGGGCGTCAATTGTTATCGAATGATTCACGCGGGGTCACGGGTCCCAGAGTTTCGGTCTCGGCGGCCGTACCGGTCCCTCCAGCCGCCCCGGCCGTCGCGCCGGTCGTGCCCTGGGCCGGGGCATCGGGGCGGCGGACGGCGAGCAGGGCCATGTCGTCCGTCGTGGCGCCGCCCGTGTACCGCAGGACCTCCTCGGTGATCGTGGTCAGCAGGGCACGCGGGTGCGGGAAGACGCGGCCGCTGAGGCGGGCGACGGGGTCGTAGAAGCGCCCGCGCGCGTCGCGGGCCTCGGAGAGGCCGTCGGTGTAGAGGAGGAGGGTCGCGCCGGGCGGGAAGTCGATGATCTCGGCGCGGTCGGGCCAGGCGCCGAGTTCGCCCATCCCGAGCGGGAGCGCGTGCTCGCCGGGGGTCAGGACGTGGAGGCGGCCGTCGCGTTCGAGGAGCAGCGGTTCGGTGTGGCCGCGGTTGAC
This sequence comes from Streptomyces sp. Tu6071, assembly GCF_000213055.1. Taxonomy (NCBI): domain Bacteria; kingdom Bacillati; phylum Actinomycetota; class Actinomycetes; order Kitasatosporales; family Streptomycetaceae; genus Streptomyces; species Streptomyces sp. Tu6071. Next base: position 3,583,790 of record NZ_CM001165.1, read on the forward strand.
GAGGCGCAGTTCGGCGGCGCCGCGCGGGACCTCGGCGAGCACGGCGGTCGTGAAGCCCTCGAAGGCGTCGAGCGCGCGACGGCGCAGGCCCTCGCGGGCGAGGGCGCGTTCGAGGCGCTGGGCGACGCCCTCCACGGTCGGCTCCTGCTCGGCGGCCTCGCGAAACGCCCCGATGACGACCGAGACCGCCTCGACCGCGCCGAGCCCCTTGCCCCGCACGTCGCCGAGCACCATACGGACGCCGTACGGGGTGTCCTGCACGGCGTACAGGTCCCCGCCGATGAACGCGTCGGCCTCGGCGGCCTCGTACTGCGCGGCGACGTCGAGCCCGCCGATCCGCTCGGCGGGCACGGGCAGCACGGCGCGCTGCGCGACGGCGGCGACGTTCTGCACGGAGGCGAGGCGGCGGTCGCCGCGGCGGATGAGGGCGTTGATCAGCACGGCGAGCGCGGCGACGGTGAGCACGGTGCTCAGCTCGATGAGGAACGGCCCGGTGGGCAACCTTCCTCGGATGACCTGGAGCAGGATCTCCCCGACGACCGCGAGCCCCCCGACCCCCGCGGTGACCCGCGACGAGGCGAAGGGCGCGGCCACGAGCGGCGCCGCGGCGAAGAACGGCGCCCCGGTGAACGTCGCGGGCGCGAACAACCCGAGGACGAACCCGCAGACCACCAGCAGCAACGGCACCACCCGCACCAGCACCCGCACCGCCACCTCCCGCCGCGCCCACGCGGCCGCAAGCTGGGGGTGCGGCTGGGGCCGGTGCGGCGGCGGAGGCGGAACCGGCTTGTAGTCCTGACGGGGCGGGGTGTCCCACGTGGAGCCGCCGGAATCGCTGGAGCTGCCGGAATCGCCGGAACTGCCTGAGGAGGCGGAGGGGCTGAGGGAGGGGTCGGCGGAGGTGGAGGTGGAGGGGCTGCGGGAGGCGGCAGCCGCGGAGGCGTCGGAGGCGTCGGAGGATGGTGGGTTGCCGGAGGAGCCGGGGCGGGCGGCGGACGCGGGGACACCCGAGGACTCGGGGCCGCTCGCGGGCGCCGAGTCGGAGGAGGACTCCGGATTCGCGGAGGCACCGGAACCCTCGGAACCGGTACCGGCTCGGTGGTCCGATTCTGAGTCGTCAGCGGCCGAACCGCCCTGCCCCCCGAAGACCGGCCCGGAGCCGACAGGCCCGGAGCCGACCGGCCCAGGGCCGACCGACCCGGAGCCGATCAGCCCGGGGTCGGTGTGCGGGCGGCTCTCCTGCCCGGGGGTCGTGCGGGGGCCGCCCTCCGGCTCGGGGTCGAGCCCGTCGGGCCCCGCCTGTCCGGAGTTCTTTGGCGTAGAAGATACGGAGGGCGGCGAGCCGGGGGTGGGGTCTTCGGGGCGTGCGGAGTCGTTGTCCCCGCCCGGCCCCGTTCCTCGCTGCCCCAAGGCTCGCCTCCCGCCGGCCGTGCGCGCGCCCGCGCCCCTTGTACGTACGTACTTCTTCCAGGGTCGCGCCGGGAGAGCGGTGCCGCGAGTCGGGGACGGCCGGGCGGGGCTCCGCCACGGCATGACGAAGGCCCCGGCGCCTTGGGGGCGCCGGGGCCTTCGTACTGAGTAGCGGGGACAGGATTTGAACCTGCGACCTCTGGGTTATGAGCCCAGCGAGCTACCGAGCTGCTCCACCCCGCGTCGGTAAACCCAACTCTACACCCTTCCCGGAGTGCTCCGCGCCACCGTTGTTCACAGGGGCACGAGGGTGATGTCCGTGGCCTTCACGCTCGCCCAGACGGGCGTGCCCTCGTGGAGGGCGAGGTCGGCGGCGGCCTCGGGGGTGATCTCGGCGATGAGGGCGGGGCAGTCGGGGCCGGCGAGGAGGACGCGGAGGCGGCTGCCGAGAGCGGTGATCTCGGTGACGGTGCAGGCGTAGGTGTTGCGGGGGCTGCCGCTCGGGCGGCTCGGGTGGAGTGCGACGGACTCGGGGGCGATGACGGCGAGCCCAGGGGTGCCGGGAGGCGGGGCGGGAGCGTCGGCGGGGGGTGCGACGACGAGGTGGCCACCGCCCTCGGGGGCGAGCCCGTCCGGGGTGAGGGTGCCGGGCCAGGCGTTGCGGCCGAGCATGCGCGCGACCCAGGCGGACCGGGGACGGCGCGCGACCTCGGCGGGCGGCGCGTCCTGCACCGTACGGCCCCCGTCGAGCACGAGAACGCGGTCGGCGAGCGAGACCGCCTCGACGGGATCGTGGGTGACGAGCAGGCAGACGCCCCCGAAGCCGTTGAGGTGACGGCGCAGGGCGTGCCGTACCTGGGCGCGGGTGGTCTGGTCGAGCGCGGCGAGGGGTTCGTCGAGCAGGAGCAGGCGGGGGCGGACGGCGAGGGCGCGCGCGAGCGCGACGCGTTGCGCCTGGCCGCCGGAGAGCTGGGCGGGGCGACGGTGGGCGAGGTGCCCGACGCCGAGCCGGTCCAGGTGTGCGCGCGCGGTACGGCGGGCCTGGGCGCGCGGCACGCCGTTGGCGCGGAGGCCGTAGGCGGTGTTGGCGAGCGCGCTCAGGTGCGGGAAGAGCGCGCCGTCCTGCGGCACCCACGCGACGCCGCGCCGGTGCGGGGGCAGGGCGGTGACGTCGTCGGCGCCGAGGCGGAGTTCGGCGTGGGCGCGGGGGGTGAGGCCGAGGAGGGCCCGTAGGAGGGTCGTCTTGCCCGCTCCGTTGCGGCCCACGACGGCGACGGTGGTGCCGGGCTCCGCGTCGAGGTCGAGATGCGTGTAGCCGCTCAGGCTCGCGTGCAGCGCGTACGTGGGTGTGGGGTCATGGGCCTCCTCGGTGGTGTCGCGGGCCTCGCCAGGTGCGAGGTCCTCGTCGGACGTGGTGGAAGCGGGTCCTTCGCCGGGCCGGGGGCGCGACTCGGCGAGAGCTCGCTTGCCCGCACCTTGCCCCGTGAGATCGCCGCGACCCTTTTCCACCGCTTCTTCACTCCAACGGCTGAACTCGCCGCTTTGTTCGGCTTCGCGGGCACCCGGAGCGGGGTCCCGGACGTCTTCCTCTGTGACGGCGGAGGAATGGGAGCGGGCGGTACGGGCGTCGGGGGCGGCGCCGGTCCAGCGGCCCCGCAGGCCGATGAGGACGGCCATCGCGATGGCGAGGAGGAGCAAGGAGACGGAGGTGGCGGCTTCCGGGGAGTCCTGGAGGAGGAGGTAGACCTGGAGCGGGAGGGTCTGGGTGGTGCCGGGGAGATTGCCGGCGAAGGTGATGGTGGCGCCGAACTCGCCGAGCGCGCGGGCCCAGGTGAGTGCGGCTCCGGCGGCGAGGCCGGGGGCGACGAGAGGGAGGGTGACGGTACGGAAGACGCGCAGCGGGGAGGCGCCGAGCGAGGCGGCGGTCTCCTCGTAGCCGGGGCGGAGCCCGGCGAGGGTGCCTTCCAGGCTGATGACGAGGAAGGGCATGGAGACGAAGGCGGCGGCGAGTACGGCGCCGGAGGTGTGGAAGGGCAGGACGATCCCGAAGGTGTCCTCCAGCCACGGCCCGAGCAGCCCGCGCCGCCCGAAGCCGAGCAGCAGCGCGACACCGCCGACGGTGGGGGGCAGCACCATCGGCAGCAGGACGAGGGAACGGACGAGCGCCTTGCCGGGGAAGTCGGTGCGGGCGAGGAGCCAGGCGAGGGGCACGCCGAAGAGAAGGGAGAGCCCGAGGGCACCGAGTGAGACGAGGAGCGAGAGACGGAGGGCGGTGAGTGTCTCGGGGCTGGTGAGGTGGGTCCCGAGCTGACTCCACGAGGTGCGGGCCAGCACCCCGAGGAGCGGGATCAGGAGGAGGGCGACACCGAGGAGAGCGGGGACGACAAGGGCGAGCGGGGCGCGACGGCGGGGGCGCGGCGCGCGGCGACGAGGACGTGCGGCGCCGCGACGAGGGCGACTGGCGCTCGGCGTGCCGACGCCTGGGCCAGGGCGTGGGGTGCGCGTGAAGTGGGGACGGGGGCTCGGAGTTCGAGAGGTGTCGGCGGGGGCGACGGGACGGTCGGGCGCGTCCCGTACTCCTGGCCCGTTCGGGACGCCGAGGCCCTCCGGCGCGGCGGGGACCTCCCGCACGCCTGGGTCCTCCGGGACGCCTGGGTCCTCCGGGGCGCCGGAGTCTCCCCGCCCGCCGGGGACCTCCCGCACGCCCGGGTCCTCCGGGACGCCGGGGACCTTCCGCACGGCCGGGTTCTCCAGCACGCCCGAGTTCTCCGGGACGCCGGGGGCCTTCCGCACGGCTGGGTTCTCCGGCGAACCGAGGACCTCCCGTACGCCGGGGACGTCCGGCACACCGGAGACCTCCGGCTCGTCGGGGACCTCCGGAACATCGGGGCCCGTCCCCACCTGGGGCCGCTCCAGCACACCAGGCTCCGACCCATCAGGCCGCTCCACCCCACCGGGCTCCGGCCCATTAGGCCCCTCCGGCCCACCGGGACCCTCCCGCGCCGCGCGTTCCTCCCGCGTGGCGGGTTCCTCCCGTGCCGCTCGGTCCTCCGTCGGCCGGTCCGGCACGTCCGGCAGGCCCGCGCCTGGTGTGTTGTCCGTCCCGGGTGGTGCGGGCGGGGCGGACGGCTCGGTGGGCGTGGGCCTGTCGGGGTGGGCGGGGTCGGTCACGGCTGCTGGAAGCCCGCGTGCTGGAGGATGCTCTGGGCCTCGCTGCCGGAGAGCCAGGTGAGGAAGTCGGCGGTGGCCTCGGCGTGCTTGGAGCCCTTGAGGGCGGCGGCGGGGTAGGAGGCGACGGCGTTCTGGGCGTCGGGGATGTCGATGGCGTCGACCTTGTCGGGGACGGTCGCGGCGTCGGTCTTGTAGACGATGCCGGCATCGGCCTCGCCGAGCTGGACCTTGCTCAGGACGGCGCGGACGTTCGGCTCCTCGGAGACGGCCTTGACCTTGAGGTGCTGCTTGTCGAGGACCTGGCGGGAGTAGTTGCCCACCGGGACCTCCTTCGCGGCGAGCACGACCTTGAGCTTGGGGTCGGTGAGGTCCTTGAGGTTGTCGACCTTCTCCGGGTTGCCGTCGCCCACGGCGATGACGAGGCGGTTCTTGGCGATGACGGCGGGGGTGCCCGTCTCGCCCTTGAGGCCGTCCATGGTCTTGGTGTCGGCGGTGACGATGGCGTCGGCGGGGGCGCCCTGGCGGACCTGGGCGGCGAGTTCCTGGGAACCGGCGAAAGAGAACTTCAGGGCGATGCCGGGGCGTTCCTTCTCGTACGTCTTCTTCGCCTCGCCGAAGACGTCGGTCAGTGAGGAGGCGGCGAGGACGGTGAGGTCGGCCTTCTCGGACTCCTTGACGTCCTTGGCGCTGGAGGAGCTGGTGGAGCCGGGGTCGCGCTTCTCGGCGGTCTCGTGGTCGTCGCCGCAGGCGGCGAGGGCGCCGACGAGGAGGGCGGAGGCGAAGACCCCGGTCGTGGCGCGCCGCAGGGTGCGGGCTGTGGGCAGCGAGGACATGGCGGAGGGCTCCTGACGGTGGGGGCGGAGGAAGGGACGAGGAAGGGGAGGACGAGAGGCGGTGGCCGGGGTCAGTAGCGGTCCACGTGCACGTTCGTGGACTTGACGCGTGCGGTGGCTTCCATGCCGACCTCCAGGCCGAGTTCCTCGACGGCCTCGCGGGTCAGCAGGGAGACGAGCCGGTGCGGTCCGGCCTGGATCTCGACCTGGGCGGCGACGTCCCCGAGGCGGACGGCGGTGACGATGCCGGGGAAGGCGTTGCGCACGGAGGTGTACGGTTCCTCGTCCTCCCCACCTCCTCCTCCGCCCTGGCCGACCTCGACGCACAGCGCGGCGAGGTCGCGCCCCGCGATGAGCCGGCGTCCGGAGTCGTCCCGGTGGGTGGCTACCCGCCCGGCATCGGCCCAGCGCCGTGCGGTGTCGGGGCTGACCCCGAGCAGCCGCGCCGCGCGGCCAATTGTGTAGGACTGCATGTGCGGAAAACTAGGGCGCCTGGGCTCGCAAGTGCAAGATCGGACGGTTTTTCTCCTGGCACCTGCGGTTCTCCGCTACGTGGAGCCGAGCCGCCCTCGGACGGCCCGCACGGTCCGAGCCGCCCTCGGACGGCCGCTACGACCCCGCACGTCCCCTGCAACCCGAACCCTCCGAGCCCACCGAACCCCCGCGCCCCTCGCCCAGCCCCCCCCAGCCCCCCCCCCAGAGCCAGCCCCCAGAGCCAGACCCACCCCAGGCTCAGCCCCCCACTCCCCCGCCTCACCCCTGGACGGTCGGCCGGAGTGTGATGGCGCCGATCTCGACGTCGTGGGGCTGTTCGACGGCGAAGGCGATGGCGCGGGCGACCGCTTCGGGGGCGAGGGCGAAGGGGAGCATCGCCGCGTGGGGGCTGTCGGCGCCGGACGGGGGTGCGGTGAGTTCGGTGCGGACGTAACCGGGGCTGATCGTGGTGGTGCGCAGGGTGCCGTCCGTGGATTCCTGGCGGAGTGCCTCCATGAAGGTGCGGACGGCGTTCTTGGTGGCGGCGTAGACCGCCTGGCCGGGGACGATCTTGAGGCCGGAGGTGGAGACGGTCGCGACGACGTGACCTTCGCCCTGGGCGCGGAAGACGGGGAGGGCGGCGGCGACGCCGTGCAGGACGCCGCGCAGGTTGACGTCGACCATCGCGGTCCAGGCGGCGAGGTCGAGTGCGGCGACGGGGCCCACGGTGGCGACTCCGGCGTTGGCGACGAGGACGTCGAGTCGCCCGTACTCCTCGACCGCCCGCGCCACCATCGCTTCCTGGTCGCCCGGCACGGTGACGTCGGCGGGCAGCGCGAGCGCCCGGCCGCCCTCGGCGCGGATCTCGGCGGCGAGGGCGTCAAGGCGGTCCGTGCGGCGGGCGCCGAGGACGACGGCGGCGCCGCGCGCGGCGAGCAGCCGGGCCGTGGCCTCGCCGATGCCGCTGCTCGCGCCGGTGAGGGCGACTACTTTCCCTGTGATGCCTGACATGGGGCGGCTCACTCTCGTACGGTGGGGGACGGAAAGAGAGACGGACACGTGTCCGCTTACCTTCGGACCGTACCGGACACGTGTCCGCTTGTCCACGAACGGGCCCCTCCGCGCGTACGAGGGTGAGTGCGCCACCGTGCGCCACCGACAGGAGCACCATGCCGACCGACCCCGGCCACGCCGAACCCACGCCCGGGCAACCCGAGCCGCCCGCGCACCCCGAGGCACCCGCCGACGCCTCCCGAGCCGGGGCACCCGCCGACGCCCCCCGCCCCGAGGCTGACGCCGACGCCCCTCCCGCCGACCGCCGTCGCGCCGATGCCGTGCGCAATCGCGCCCGGATCGTGGCGGCGGCGCGGGACGCGCTGGCGGAGGCGGCGCCGGGCGAGGAGTTGCGGCTCAACGCGGTGGCCAAGGCAGCGGGGGTCGGCCAGGGCACGCTGTACCGGCACTTCGCGACGCGCGAGGAACTGCTCGCCGAGGTTCACCGCCAGGACGTGGCCGAACTGGTCGACGAGGCGGACACGTTGCTCGCCGCGTACTCGCCGGTGGAGGCGCTGGGCCGGTGGTTCGACCGGCTCACCGCGTACGCGCGCGTGAAGCGGGGGGTGCTCGCGGCGCTGGAGCCCCGCGCGTGGAACGCGCTCACGGCGCGCAGTCACGGCACACTGACCGAGGCGATCGAGCGCCTGCTCGCGGCGGGACGGGCGGACGGGAGCATCCGCGCGGACGTGGACGCGCGCGACGTCATGGTCCTCATCGCGTACCTCTCGCGCCTGGAGGAGTCCGAGTGGCCGACGCGGGCACGCCGCCTCCTGGACGTGCTCCTCAACGGACTGCGTACGCGCCCCTGACCCTCCGGCCGGGCACGCGGCTCCCGACCGTCCGCCCTCCTGCGGCGAGACAGGGCCGGACTCGCGTTCACGAGCGGTCCGTGCCTTCGCGTCCGTACGGGCCAGGCGTCCCCCTCGCCGCCGCGCGGACGCACCGCTGCACCGCCGCGCGCGGGCACCCTCCCGGCCTCCCAGGGCCGGGAAGCACGAGCGGGCGCCTCCACAACTCCCCTCCCACTCGGCAGCGTTGCCCCCCCACCGCCCGTCCCGCCCAGCCCGCTTCACCGCTGGCCGCCCCTCGCGGCCGTCCGCGCGGGCAGCGGCGCGAGGGCGAGAGCGGTCAGGACGCCGTCGCGGGGCGCGGTGAGCATGGCCCGTACGTTCGCGGCCTCGTCGGACAACGGCCCGGCCGACCTGTCCGCGTCCCACGCGCGCGGCACCACGGCGACGGCGCTCGCGAGCCCGATCGCCCCGCCCGTCCACGCGCCCGCCCTCGTCGGACAACGGCCCGGCCGGCCCGTCCGTGTCCCTCACGCGCGGCACCACGACGACGGCGCTCGCGAGCCCGGTCGCCCCTGCCCGTCCACGCGCCGCCGCCCCTCACCTCATCCCGCGACCTCCCGCTCCCGCACCCCGCCCCCCTGCGCGTCTCCGCCTCCGCCGCCTTCCGCGTCCTCGTCACCGCCGCCCCTTCCACCCTCAGCGCGCCCAGCGTCCTCCGCCCCCTCCGGAGCCCCGCGCCCCGGTCCCCGCACCGCCACGTACACGCACAGCGCCGCCATCACCCCGACGCCCGCCCACATCGCGTGCTGCCAGCCCGATACGAACGCGTTCCGCGCCGTGTCGACGAGCGTGTCCGCCCGATCGCCCGCTCCCGGCGCCGCCTCGACGGCGTTCGCCAGTCCCTCGCGCGCGGTCGCGGCCGTGTCGTGCGGTACGCCGTCGAGACGGCCCGCGAGCGCGTGGCGGTAGCCCGCCGAGAGCAGCGCGCCGAGCAGCGCCACGCCGAGCGCCGTACCGAACTCGCGGGTCACGTCGTTGAGCGCGGAGGCCACGCCCTGGCGCGCGCGGGGCAGCGTGCCGGTGATCGCCTCGGTCGACGGGGTCATGGAGAGCCCCATCCCCGCGCCCATCGCGAGCATCCCGGGCAGCAGCGACGGATAACCGCCGTCGACCGAGACCATGCCCGCCATGAGCGCGAGCCCCGCCCCGGCGAGCGCGATGCCCGCGACCATCGTGGCGCGCGCCCCGGCCCGTACCGCGAGCTTCGGCGCGAGTCCCGAACTGACCATCATCAGCAGGGCCATGGGCATCATGCCGAGCGTCGAGACGAGCGCCGACCACCCCAACACCGCCTGGAAGAAGGGGAAGAGCACCACGAAGATCCCGGCCTGCACCCCGAACACGGCGAGGAGCGTCACGGAGCCGCTCGCGAGGCCGCGCGAGCGGAAGAGCCGCACGTCGAGCAAGGCCCCTTCCCCGCGCCGCAGTTCCCACGCGACGAAGCAGCAGGCCGCGAGGAGCCCGGCGACGAGCGCCGCGAGCGTGAGCGGGTCGCCCCACCCCCGCGCGGGTCCTTCCTGGAGTACGAGGATGAGCCCGACGACGGCGACGGCCGAGGTGACCGCCCCGACAACGTCGTACGAACGCCCCTCGCGTTCGCGTGAGTTGGGCACGTACCGTACGGCCATCACGAGCGCGACCGCGACGAGGACCACGGGCAGCACGAAAAGCCACCGCCATCCGGCGACGTCCACGAGCAGCGCCGAGACGAACATCCCGAGGATGCCCCCGCCGCCCGCGACGCCCGTCCACACGCCGATCGCCTTGCCACGCTGCTCGGTGGGGAAGGTCGCGGTGATGACGGCGAGCGTGACCGGCATGATCATGGCCGCCCCGAGGCCGCTCAACAACCGTGCGGCGAACATGACTTCGGTACTCGTCGCGAGTCCCGCGACGACGTTCGCGACACCGAAGACGAGCAGCCCCGCGAGCAGCGCGGGCTTGCGCCCGAGCCGGTCGCCGAGCGCGCCGAGCGGCAGCAGCAGGGCCGCGAGCCCGAGCGTGTAGACGTTGATGATCCACAGGATCGCGGACTGCGAGGCCCCGAAGGCCACCGCGAGATCGGGCTGCGCGACGTTGAGCCCCGACACGGAGGCGATGACCGCCATGAGCGCGATACAGACGGCGATCAGTACGAGCCGCAGCCGACGTGGAGCATCGGCAAGCTGCTGGGACATGGTTACCCCCAAGAGACCCGGGCCACGGGAGTCCCGGGCAAGGGACCCCGGGCCGGGAGGGACGACACGAGCACGGACAGCGCCGAAGCTAGACCCATGCATGCCCAGCACGCATACACTCTTGCCCATGACGCAAGACGATGACGACCTGGACAGCCTCGTGCGCAAACGGGTCCGCGCCCTGCGCGTGGCCCAGGGCTGGTCGCTCGAAGAACTGGCCCGCCGCGCGAACCTCAGCCAGTCCACACTGAGCCGGATCGAGAACGGTCAGCGCCGCCTCGCGCTCGACAGCCTCGTGACCCTCGCCCGCGCCCTCGACACGAGCCTCGACCAGCTCGTCGAGACGGCGTCCGACGACGTCGTGACCAACCCGATGATCGACGGCGCGCGCGGCCAGATGCGCTGGCCGGTGAAGGCCGACCCGGGGCTGACCGTCGTACGGCAGCGCATGACGGAACCGCCGCCGGACAACCCGTCGAAGCTGCGCGCCCACCCGGGCCGCGAGTGGCTCGTCGTCCTCTCCGGCACGGCGACGCTGCTCCTCGGCCACCGCCGCTTCCGCGTCGAGACGAACCAGTCCGCCGAGTTCCCGACGATGCTCCCGCACGCGATCGGCACGGAGTCCGGCCCCTGCGAGATCCTGGGCATCTTCGACCGCGACGCCCGCAGGGGGCACCAGCGGGGCGACGGCGCGGCAGGAGGCGGTGGCGGCGGAGCCGGCGTAGGCGGTGGCGGCGGAGCCGGTACGGAGCGCTGACGGCACCGCCCCCTTGCGCGTACGGCACCGGAACGCCCGACGCTCTTGCGCGAGAGGCCAGACACCGGGCCCCGTACGCATATCCCCCGTACCGTGGCCCCATGTCGCACTCGCACCACACCCCCGAGCCCCACACCCCCGAACCCCACACCCCCCGCGCGCCCCACACCCCGCACGACCACAACGCCCCCGACCCCGGCCACGGCCCCGGAGCCCCCGCCCACGACCAGCACCACGAGCTGTCCGCCGACCAGGCCAAGATCCTGGACCTCGATGCCGAAGTCCTGGCCTCGCACATCGCCTCGCTCACGGACTGGCTGCCGCTGACCGCCGCGCCGCGCCACATCGTCGACCTCGGCTCCGGCACGGGCGCGGGGACCTTCGCGCTCCTCGCCCGCTTCCCCGAGGCGCACGTCACGGCCGTCGACTCCTCCGCCCCGCACCTCCAGCGGCTGCGCGAGAAGGCGTGCGCGGCGGGTCTGGACGGGCGCGTACGCACGGTGCACGCCGACCTGGACGCGGCGGCCTGGCCCGAGCTCGGCGCCCCCGACCTGGTCTGGGCCTCGGCCTCGATGCACCACATGGCCGACCCGGACCAGGCCCTGCGCCACGTCCGCGAACTCCTCGCGCCTGACGGTCTGTTCGCCCTGCTCGAACTCTCCGGCTTCCCGCGCTTCATGCCCGCGGGGGAGGAGGCCGCGCTCGAAGAGCGCGCGCACACCGCGAGCGACCGCTTCCACGCCGAGCACGTCCCGCACCGGGGCGCGGCGTGGGGGCCGAAACTGACGGCCGCGGGCTTCGGTATCGCGGGCGAACGCACCCTGGACGTACGGATCGAGGCACCCGAGAACCCGGCGATCGCCCGCTACGCCCTGGCCGGCCTGACCCGCCTGCGCACGACGGTCGCCGAGACCCTGTCCCCCGAGGACCTGAGGGCCCTGGACACCCTCATCGCCCCCGAGAACCTCACCCCCCGCCGGGACCTGACGGTCCGCACCACACGCCAGATCTGGGCCGCGCGCCCCTGACGCCGTCCTCACCGAGCCCGCTCGCCCCTGATCCCGTACGCCCCAACCCCTTACGCTCACACCCCCGTACGTACGCCTCCGACCCCGTACACCCCGGGCCGTTGTCCGAGCCCGGCCGCAACGCCGAGCCCCCTGCCTCGTTGACCCCGTTGACCTCAACGGCCGACCGGGACAGGGGACTTGCTCATGCGACCGGAACAATTCCTGACATACCTCAAGGAACTCCTCCCCACCGCCCGCACTTTCGCGGAGGCGGGCGAGAAGAAGTACCCCTTCGGCATGGTGATCCCGCGCCCGTCCGGCGAGGACCGCTGGCAGGTGATCGGCCAGCTCTCGCCCGCCGAGAAGCACGACACCCCGGCCCCCGCCACCACGGGTACCCCCACCGAGGGCCCGCCGCCGCCCGACACGGCCCCCGCTCCCGCATGGCTCGCCGCCACCCTGACCGCGGCGGCGCACCCCGAGATCGCCGCGATCACCGTGTGGCCCACGACCCCGGGCCTCACGATCGACTACCACAACGGCGCGAAGACCTTCGTCCGCGGCTTGTGACCCGGCCCGCCGCCCGATCCCGGCACGGCGGCGGCCGGTCCGGGCCCGTGGACCCGGCCCGGACCGCCCACAGCCGTCAGCGCGTACAGCGCCGTCAGCCTTCAGCGCGGTGAGCCGTCAGCCCTCAACCGCGCTCCCCCACCGCCGCCTTCTCCCCCCTCACCCGACGCTCAGCGAGAAGTCCGTCACCGCGAGGCCCGCGCCGTTCTCCCACGGCTCGAACCCCGCCTGGACGCTGGTGAGATACCACTCCGGCGTGGCCAGCCCCTCGGCGATGGCGCCGTTCACGAAGTCCTTGACGTCGAAGTCGAGCCCCGCGAGCGCGCCGGGCGCGACGTACGAGACGACGTCGTTGGAGCCGTTGCTCCCCTTCCACACGTCCCAGTTCTGCCCGGCGATCGTCGTGCTGCCGGTCTTGGAGCCGATGGGCTGGACCGGCCCGACCCTGTTGAGCCAGATCATGATCTCGGTGCGGTTGACGCCGTCGGTCTTCGGCTCCGGGTCGAGCCAGATGTCGTACGCGGCGTCGTAGACCGCGCCGTCCGTGTAGCGGTACGCGATCCGGCTCGGCGCGCTGCCGATCGCGTTCACCTTCTTCGGAAGCACCGTCCCCGGGGAGCAGTTGGTGTAGTGGCAGCCCGCGTAGATCGAGGGGTACGACTTCGGGGCGCCGTTCGTCGGGACGGAGCCGTCCGCGCGGCTCAGCGTGAAGCCGTCCCCCGACTGGTCGACGCACTGCGGGGCGGTCGTGCCCCAGGCGTTGTTCTGCACGATGTACCCGCCGGGCGTGGACACACTGCCGAACTGCTCGCAGACCTGCGCGTCGGCGACAGCCGGTCCGTTCGCGGCCGCGACGGCGGTGAGCGGACCGGCGGCGAGCACGAGCGCGGCGGCCACCGCCCGCGCCTTCCCGGCGGGGCGGGAACGAGGAGTAGTGACGTACATGGAGGGTTCCTTCCCTCGGACAACGTGGGGGGAGGGCCGTGGGGGCCCGTCGTGCGAAGGGCGGGGAGCCGCGCGGGATACGACCCGGAGAGCCGTTCCTGGGAGCGCTCCCGACCACCTCAGTCCGGAACCGTACGAAGCCGAGCCTCCCGCGACAACCCACCCCCCACCATTGGCCAGAACCCACCCCACCCCGCGGCCCGCCCGCCCCAAGACGCCCCGGCACGGCCCCGTTCAGCAGCCCCCGAAACGCCGAACGCCCCAGGCCGGGAGTCCCTGACCTGGGGCGTATGCGCGTAGACCGTGTGGGACTCGAACCCACAACCAATGGATTAAAAGTCCACTGCTCTGCCAATTGAGCTAACGGTCCCAGTGGTGCTCCCCCGAGCATAGCCCCCCGGCCGCGCGAGGCCGATCCGGTACGCGGTTCGGGGTGCCCGGGGGAGGGCGGGGTCAGTCCTCCGCCGTCGGGCCCTTTCCCCGCAGGAACCACTTCCGTGCCGACGCGAACCACCACGTCGCCGCGAAGCCCAGGACCACCAGGACGGCGACCGGGGCGTAGTTGAAGGTCTCGACCGTCACCGGGGACACCTGCGGGAGCATGAACAGGATCGTGATCACCACGACCCACGTCACCGCCGCGACGCCGATCGGGCGGGACCAGCGGCCCAGGTGCCAGGGGCCGCGCGCGAAGTCGTCGCCCCGGCGCAGGCGGAGCAGGGTCGGGACGACGTAGGCGATGTAGAGGCCGATCACGGCGATCGAGGTCACGGCCGCGTACGCCGTCTCGTTGATCAGGTACGGGAGCCCGAGGACGAGCGCGCCGAGCGCCGCGAGCCACACCGCGGCGACGGGGGTGCGGGTGCGCGGGCTCACCGTGCGCCACAGGCGCGAGAACGGGAGCGCGTTGTCGCGTGAGAAGGCGTAGATCATGCGGCTGTTGGCGGTCACGGAGGCCATGCCGCAGAAGAGCTGCGCGCCGATGACGACGAGGAGCAGGAGCTTGCCGCCGGTCGCGCCGACCGCGTCGAGGAGGATCTGCGCGGGCGGCGCCCCGGTGGGCGAGTCGCGGGCGGTCTCGTACGACTGGATCGCGTACGTGAAGCCGAGCAGCAGCACGAACCCGGCGATCCACGAGGTCCAGATCGACCGCACGATGCCCTTCGGGCCCGCGGTCGCCGCGTCGTGCGTCTCCTCGGTCATGTGTGCGGAGGCGTCGTAGCCCGTGAAGGTGTACTGCGCCATGAGCAGCCCGATCAGGACGACGTACGCGCCGCTCCCGAAGCCCGTGTGGTTCTCGAAGTGCGTGAAGACGTACGTCGTCGGCTGATGGTGGTCGGGGACGAGCGCGAGCGCGCCGACGATGACGGCGACGCCCGCGACGTGCCACCACACGCTGATGTTGTTGAGCAGGCCGACGATGCGGACGCCGAAGGTGTTGAGGAGGCCGTGCAGGACGAGGATCGCGGCGAAGAGGAGGATCGTGCGGCCGGGGGTGACCCCGAAGCCGAACTCCAGGTTCAGGTACGCGGCGAGGAAGTTCGCCGCGCCGAAGTCGATCCCTGCCGTCACGGCGACCTGCCCGAGCACGTTGAACCAGCCCGTGAACCACGCCCAGGCGGCGGCCGAGCGCGCGGGGGCGAGCCGGTGGGCCCAGAAGTACAGCCCGGCGGAGGTCGGGTACGCCGAACAGATCTCCGCCATCGCGAGCCCCACGAGCAGCGTCATCGCGCCGACGGCGACCCAGCCCCACGTGATGAGCGCGGGGCCGCCCGTGTTCATGCCGAAGAGGTAGAGGGTCAGGCAGCCGGAGAGGACCGAGATGATCGTGAAGGACACCGCGTAGTTCGAGAACGCGGACATGCGGCGCGCGAGGACCTGCGTGTAGCCGAGTTCGGCGAGCCGCGCCTCGTCGGACGACGCCTCGGCCGGGCCGGCGGACGGTGGGGGCGGTTTCTCGCCACTCGCTGCTGTATTTGTCATGTGCGCAGCGATGCCCCGCGCGCAGCCCCGTCAACCCCCCTGCGGGGAGCGGGAATTGCCGAGGGCCCGTAAGGGAGTTCCGTACGGGCCCTCGGTCATGGCCTCACTCAGCCGTTGCGCTTCCAGCGCGGCTTGTCGTCGCGGCGCGGCGCGAAGGACGAGCCCGCACCCCGGTCGTCACGACGGCCGTAGGGGCGGTCGCCCGTGCCCCGGTGGTCGCGGTTGTACGGGCGGTCGCCGGCGCCGCGGTGCTGCGGGCGGCCCGCGTCGCGCTGGCCGCCGCGGTCGCGGTCGAAGCCGCGCCCGCCACGGTCGTCGCGGCGCTCGAAGCCACGGCCACCCCGGTCGTCACGACGGTCGTTGTCCCGGCGGAAACCGGGGCGGTCGTCGCGGCGGAACGCGGGACGGTCGCCGTCGCGGCGGTCGTCACGGCGGTCGCGGTCGAAGCCGCGGCCCCCGCGGTCGTCGCGGCGCTCGAAGCCACGGCCGCCCCGGTCGTCACGACGGTCGTACGAGCGGTGCTCGCGCTCGCCGCCACGGCCGCCGAAGCCACCGCGCTCCCCGCCGCGGTCGCGGTCGAAGCCGCGCCCGCCACGGTCGTCACGGCGGTCGTCGCGACGGTCGTTGTCACGGCGGAAGGAGGGACGGTCGTCCCGGTCGCGGCGGTCGTCGCGCCGGTCGTTGCCCCGGTACGAGGGGCGCTCGTCGCGGTCGCGGTCGTACGAGCGGCGCTCGGCGACGGGCGCGGGCTCGGCGGCGGCCACGGGGGCCGGCTCCGCGGCGGCCACGGCCTGCTCCGCGACGGGCTCGGTGCCCTCGGCGACGGCGGCCGGGGCCGGGGGCTCCTCGCCGCGCTCGCGCGCCGCGCGGGCCACGAGGCGGTCGGCCTCGGCGCGGTACTCGCTGGCGCGGCGCTTGGCGCGCTCCAGCTCGCGGGTGAGGTCCTCGACCTCGCGCTCGGCCTGCTTGGCGGACTGGCCCGCCGACTCGGCCTGGACCTCGGTCATCGAGCGGGCGCCGGTGATCTCGGCCAGCTCGGCGTCGAAGACGGCGCTGCCGATCTGGTGGCGCGCGGCGTCGACGCCCGCGTCCTCCATGAGGCGGAAGATCTGGCGGCGCTGGTGCGGCAGCGAGAGCGAGACGACGGTGCCGGAGCGGCCGGCGCGGGCGGTGCGGCCCGAGCGGTGCAGGTAGTCCTTGTGGTCGCCCGCCGGGTCGACGTTGAGGACGAGGTCGATGCCGTCGACGTGGATGCCGCGCGCGGCGACGTCGGTCGCGACGAGGACGTTGACGTAGCCGTCCTTGAAGTCGGCGAGGACGCGGGTGCGGGCGCCCTGCGTCATGCCGCCGTGCAGCGCGTCGGCCTTCACCCCGGCGTCGCGGAGCTGCTCGGCGACGCGGTCGGCGCCGAGCTGGGTGCGGACGAAGATGATGGTGCGGCCCTTGCGGGACGCGATCGCGGCGGTGACGGGGGCCTTGTCGCGCGGCTTCACGATGAGGATGTGGTGGCTCATCGTGGTGACGGCGCCCTGGGCGGCGTCGACCTCGTGGGCGACCGGGTCGACGAGGTAGCGCTTCACGAGCGCGTCGATCTCGTTCTCCAGCGTCGCGGAGAAGAGCATCCGCTGACCGCCGGCCGGGACCTGGTCGAGCAGCTCGGTGACCTCGGGCATGAAGCCGAGGTCGGCCATCTGGTCGGCCTCGTCGAGGATCGCGATCCGCACCTTCTCCAGGGAGCAGGCGCCGCGGTTGATGAGGTCGCGCAGGCGGCCGGGGGTGGCGACGAGGATGTCGACGCCGCGCTCCAGGGCGTAGATCTGGTTGCTCATGGACGTACCGCCGCAGACGACCTTCATGCGGAGGTCGAGGACGTCGCCGTAGGGCTGGAGGGCGTCGGCGACCTGCATCGCCAGCTCGCGGGTCGGCGTGAGGATGATGCCGCGCGGCTTCTTCTTGTCGGTGAAGCCGCCCGCGAGGGACGCGAGCAGCGGCAGGCCGAAGGAGAGCGTCTTGCCGGAGCCGGTACGGCCGCGGCCGAGGATGTCCTTGCCCGCGAGCGCGTCGGGGATCGTCGCGGCCTGGATCGGGAACGGGCTGGTCACACCGTTCTGCGTCAGCTTGCGGACGATGTTCTCGGGGAGGCCCAGCTCGGCGAAGCCGGGGACCTTCTCGGCGGGCGCCTCGTCGGCCGGCGCGCTCTCGGCGGCCTCGGCCTCGACCGCGTCCACCGCGTCAACGGTCTCGGCCGTCGGCTGCGCGGGGGCGCTCAGCTCGGGGGTGGTGTCGGCGGGCGCCTGGTCGGACGCGGGCACGACAGAGTGATCGGACGTGGAAACAGACATGTGAAACGCGAAACCTTCCGGAGTTTCGGCACGTGCCCCAGCTCCGTGTACGCGCAGACGACCGCCTCAGTGCGATCCAGCTACGGCAAGGAAGGTACGCGCCACACGCGGCGCTCTTAGATCAGCGCCGGGCACAGGGATGAAAAACGAACAGCGGATGAAACGATCTGCCACCATACGCACCACGCTCACCCGCTGGCAAACCAGCCGGTCACGGGGGCGCGAGGGCAGGGGACTGCACTCGGTTACGGAGCTTCGGAACGAGCTTCGGGGAACACCTGAGCCCTCGGCTCGTACGGGTGGAGGCGGAGGACCGCGGAGGTCTCCGCCGAATACAACGTACGGGACTGAGGGACGCCTAGGGCGCGGGCGTGTACTCGTCCGAACGCGCGGTGCCACCGTCTTGTTCCCGCGCGGCGGACTGATCCGGGGCCCGCTGCTCGCGCTGGTGGGTCCGGGCCGCGTCCCCCTCCTCCCCCGGATCGCTCGGCTGCGGCTCTTCGGGCGTGTCGCTGGGCTCGGGGGTCGGAGGGGCGGACGTGGGGGGGCTCGGGCGGCCTGGTCCTGGTGGGCGTGGGGGCGCCCGGGGTGCTCGGGCGGCCGGTGGGGGCCGGGCGCGTGGGCGGAGCGGAGCGGTCGGGGCGGGAGGCGGTGGGCTTCGAGGGGCGCGGGCCGGGGCGGTCCCCGTCCGGCGTCGCCAAATCCTTCGCGGTGGGGCGGCCGGAGCGCGGGGAGGGGCTGGCGGAGGGCTCCGGCCGCGCGCCGCCCGGCCGGGCCCGGCCGGGTGTCCCGCCGCCCTGCGGTACGGCGCGCAGCGTGCCCGTA
This sequence comes from Streptomyces sp. Tu6071, assembly GCF_000213055.1. Taxonomy (NCBI): domain Bacteria; kingdom Bacillati; phylum Actinomycetota; class Actinomycetes; order Kitasatosporales; family Streptomycetaceae; genus Streptomyces; species Streptomyces sp. Tu6071. The sequence goes on from NZ_CM001165.1 coordinate 3,602,194, forward strand.
CCGCCGTCGGGCGATTCGTGGGCGACGCCCGCGGTGGCGCCGGAACTCGTCGAACCGGCCGGGTCCTCCCCGACGTTCATGCAGCCGGTCCCCGCGAGGGTCGCGGCGAGAACGGCGGCGAGCCGCAGGGGGACGGGGAAGTGGCGCACGGAAGGACCTCCGGTGGCGCGGGACGGCGGGGTACGCCGTGCCCAACTCCCCCGGGGCCGCACAGGACACGGCGGGCGCGCGTCCCGCACAATGGCGACGTGCTGGAGATGAGCGGGGAACGCTTCGAGGAACTGGTCGCCGAGGCGCTCGACACGATCCCGCCCGAGCTGACCCGGGTGATGGACAACGTCGCCGTCTTCGTCGAGGACGAGCCGCCCGCCGACGACCCCGAACTCCTCGGCCTCTACGAGGGCACGCCGCTCACCGAGCGCGGCGAGTGGTACGCGGGCGTGCTCGCCGACCGGATCTCCGTCTACCGGGGACCGACGCTGCGCTACTGCGCGACGGAGGACGAGGTCGTGGCGGAGGTCGCGGTGACGGTCGTGCACGAGGTGGCGCACCACTTCGGGATCGACGACGAGAGGCTGCACGAGCTGGGGTGGGGCTGAGGGGCGGGCATCCCGGGGGCCCTCCCACGTATCCGGGCCGCCCCGCGTGGGCAGAGCACCCCCATGGCGCCCGACCGGATACCGCCCGCCCGCACAGCCCCGACGCCGCGCGCCCGCGCACACCGCGTCCGCATCCCCCGCCCCCGCGCCTCCGCCCGCGCCCTCGCCCCGCTCCCCGGGCCCACCGCCGCCGCCGCTCCCGGCCGCCGCTGGCTCCAGGCCCTCGCCCTCGTCGTCGTCACGCTCCTCGGCGCCTGGCTCGGCCTCCTCGTCGTCGGCACCGTCAAGGTCCCCGTGGGCCCCATGGACACCCGGATGGCGCTCACGCCCTCGGCGAGCGGCGGCACCCGCGTCGACGTCTCGCCGCTCGGCGCGCTCTCGCTCGACAGCCACCGCGCCCCCGTCCGCCTCGACGTCGACGTCGACCGGCTCGACCCCGTCCGCGCCCAGGCGCTCGTCGCGCACCCGGAGCGGCTGAGCGGGCTCCAGGACGAGGTGGCGCGGGACGTACGGCACGGGGCCGTGGAACTGGGCGTGCGCTCCTGCGTCGCCGTCGTCACCGGGGCCGCCGCGCTCGGCCTCCTCGTCTACCGCAGGCCGCGCCCCGCGCTCCTCGCGAGCGGTCTCGCGCTCGCGCTGCTCGCCGCCTCGGGCGGCACCGCCTGGGCGACGTGGAACCCGAAGTCGGTCCTGGAGCCGCGCTTCTCGGGCCTGCTGAGCAGCGCCCCGGCGGTGGTCGGCGACGCGCGCAGCATCGTCACGGAGTTCGACGTCTACTCGCGGGAGCTGGCCCGGCTCGTCACCAACGTCACGAAGCTGTACGACGTGACGTCGACGCTCCCCGTGTACCAGCCCGACCCGTCCACGGTCCGCGTCCTGCACGTCTCCGACATCCACCTGAACCCGGCGGCGTGGCCCATCGTGGCCTCGCTCGTGGAGCAGTACGACATCGACGTGATCATCGACTCGGGCGACACGATGGACCACGGCAGCGCCGCCGAGAACGCCTTCCTCGACCCGGTCGCCGATCTCGGCGCCCCGTACGTGTGGGTGCGCGGGAACCACGACTCGGCGACGACGCAGAAGTACCTCGGCGACACGAAACGGTTCAAGAACGTCCGCGTGCTCGACGAGGGGCGCGTGGTGACGGTCGCGGGGCTCCGCGTCGCGGGGACGGGCGACCCGCAGTACACCCCCGACCGCACGGCGGAGCGCGGCGGCAGGGCGGCCGAGAAGGCGGCGGGGATCAAGCTCGCGTACGAGATCCGCCAGCAGGACGAGCCCGTGGACATCGCGGTGGCGCACGACCCGAACGCGGCGCGCGAGACGGACGGCGCGGTCCCGCTCGCGCTCGCGGGGCACCTGCACCACAGGGAGCAGGAGCTCCTGCCGGGCGGCACCCGGCTGCGGATCGAGGGCTCGACGGGCGGCAGCGGACTGCGCGCGGTCGAGGGCGAGCACCCGGACCCGGTGCAGACCTCGGTCCTGTACCTCGACAAGGACACCCACCGGCTCCAGGCATGGGACGAGATCACCCTCGGCGGCCTCGGCCTCAGCAGCGCCGAGGTGAGCCGCCACATCGCCGGTGAGAACCAGCCGGGCGCGAGTCCGGGCCCGACGGGGAGCGGGGCGGCCGGCCCGTCCGCGCACCGCTAGCCGGCCCGCCCGGGAACCCGGGCGGGCCGCTTCCACGCACCCGGCCCGCCCCTCCCGGGAAACCGTTTTGGCGAACCCTCCCCCCATCCCATATGCTTCTCACGTCCCCGACGCGCTGCGAAGCGCCCAGGCGGGCCAATTAGCCCTCATCGTCTAGTGGCCCAGGACGCCGCCCTTTCAAGGCGGTAGCACGGGTTCGAATCCCGTTGGGGGCACGCTTTGCCGTACGGAAACGTACGTCGAGGTCCTGTGGAGCAGTTTGGAGTGCTCGCCACCCTGTCAAGGTGGAGGCCGCGGGTTCAAATCCCGTCAGGACCGCTGCAACCGCGAGGTTGCGTGGCTGGGTAGCTCAGTTGGTACGAGCGATCGCCTGAAAAGCGATAGGTCGCCGGTTCGATCCCGGCCCCAGCCACCGCCGCACGAGCCCCCCGTTCCCGGACGGGGGGCTCGCTGGCGTGTACGGCCGCCCGCCAGGCGGACCGGGGCCCCGGGGAAAATCCCCTCGCCGCGTCGGTGCCGCTGGTGCGATCCTGGAGTACGTATGTCCACTTCGCCTGCCCCCGCCCCCGCCAGCGCGGACCTCGCGCCCCGACTCGCACTTCTCGCCCCGCGCGACGCCCAGCGGCTCGGCCGCAGGCTCGAAGGCACCCGCCGGATGCGCAAGCCGGAGGCGAGGAGCGCCGTACTCGCCGAGATCGAGACGGAGATCACGAAGGCTGAGGAGCGCCTGGCCGAACGCGCCGCGCACGTCCCCGAGGTCAGTTATCCGCCGCAGCTCCCCGTCAGCGCGAAGAAGGACGACATCGCGGACGCGATCCGCGAGCACCAGGTCGTGATCGTCGCGGGCGAGACCGGCTCGGGCAAGACGACGCAGATCCCGAAGATCTGCCTGGAGCTGGGGCGCGGCGTGCGCGGCATGATCGGCCACACGCAGCCGCGCCGCCTCGCGGCCCGTACCGTCGCCGAGCGCGTCGCGAGCGAGCTGGACACGCCGCTCGGCGAGGCGGTCGGCTGGAAGGTCCGCTTCACCGACCAGGTCAGCCGCGGGACGTACGTCAAGCTGATGACGGACGGCATCCTGCTCGCCGAGATCCAGACGGACCGCGAGCTGCGCGCGTACGACACGATCATCATCGACGAGGCGCACGAGCGCAGCCTCAACATCGACTTCCTCCTCGGCTACCTCGCCCAGCTCCTCCCCCGCCGCCCCGATCTGAAGGTGATCATCACCTCGGCGACGATCGACCCGGAGCGCTTCTCGCGGCACTTCGGCGACGCCCCGATCGTCGAGGTCTCGGGCCGTACGTACCCGGTCGAGGTGCGCTACCGGCCGCTGCTCGCCGAGGACAGCGAGGAACCGGACCGCGACCAGACCACGGCGATCATCGACGCGGTCGAGGAGCTGCGGCGCGAGCCGAGCGGCGACATCCTCGTGTTCCTCTCCGGCGAGCGCGAGATCAGGGACACGGCGGACGCGCTGGAGAAGAAGAAATTTCCGTTCACCGAGGTGCTGCCGCTGTACGCGCGGCTCTCGCACGCGGAGCAGAACCGCGTCTTCAAGCGGGCCCCCGGGGACAGCGCGCGCCGCATCGTCCTCGCGACGAACGTCGCCGAGACGAGCCTCACGGTGCCCGGCATCAAGTACGTCATCGACCCGGGCACGGCGCGCATCTCGCGCTACAGCTCCCGGACGAAGGTGCAGCGGCTGCCCATCGAGGCGATCTCGCAGGCGAGCGCCAACCAGCGCAAGGGCCGCTGCGGGCGCACCTCGGACGGCATCTGCGTCCGGCTGTACTCGGAGGAGGACTTCGAGGCGCGCCCCGAGTTCACGGACGCGGAGATCCTCCGTACGAACCTGGCGTCCGTCATCCTCCAGATGACCTCGGCCGGGCTCGGCGAGATCGAGAAGTTCCCCTTCATCGACCCGCCGGACCACCGCAACATCCGCGACGGCGTGCAGCTCCTCCAGGAGCTGGGCGCGCTCGACCCGGAGCAGAAGGACCAGCGCAAGCGGCTCACGCAGACGGGCCGCAGGCTCGCGCAGCTGCCCGTGGACCCGCGCCTCGCGCGCATGGTCCTGGAGGCGGACCGCAACGGCTGCGTGCGCGAGGTCATGGTGGTCGCCGCGGCGCTCTCGCTCCAGGACCCGCGCGAGCGGCCGAGCGAGAAGCAGGCCCAGGCCGACCAGTTCCACGCGCGCTTCAAGGACGAGACGAGCGACTTCCTCGCCTTCCTCAACCTGTGGACGTACATCCGCGAGCAGCAGAAGGCCCTCTCCTCCTCCGCCTTTCGCCGGATGTGCAGGAACGAGTTCCTGAACTACCTGCGGATCAGGGAGTGGCAGGACATCTACGCGCAGGTCCGCTCCGTGGCGCAGCAGCTCGGCCTGAACATCAACACGGACGACTCGCCGCCCGAGCAGGTGCACGTCTCGCTGCTCGCGGGGCTGCTCTCGCACATCGGCATGAAGGACGTGAAGGAGTCCACGGCCAAGGACCCCGCGCAGCAGGCGAAGGAGAAGCGGCGCGGCGGCAACGAGTACCTCGGCGCGCGCGGCGCGAAGTTCGCGGTGTTCCCCGGCTCGGCGCTCTTCAAGAAGCCGCCCCGGTACGTGATGTCCGCCGAGCTGGTGGAGACCTCGCGGCTGTGGGCGCGCGTCAACGCGCGGATCGAGCCGGAGTGGGCCGAGCGGCTCGGCGCGCACCTCGTGAAGCGCGCGTACAGCGAACCGCACTGGGAGAAGGACCAGGCGGCCGTGATGGCGTACGAGAAGGTGACGCTGTACGGCGTGACGCTCGCGGCGCAGCGCAAGGTCAACTACGGGCGGATCGACCCGGAGGTCTCGCGCGAGCTGTTCATCCGCAACGCGCTCGTCGAGGGCGACTGGCGCACGCACCACAAGTTCTTCGCGGACAACCGGCGGCTGCTCACCGAGGTCGAGGAGCTGGAGCACCGGGCGCGCAGGCGCGGCATCGTCGTGGACGACGAGGCCCTGTACGACTTCTACGACGAGCGGGTGCCCGCGCACGTCGTCTCGGGCGCGCACTTCGACTCGTGGTGGAAGCGCAAGCGGCAGGAGGAGGCCGAACTCCTCGACTTCGAGCGCTCGATGCTGCTCACGGAGGCGGCGCGGGGCATCACGAAGGACGACTACCCGGACCGCTGGCGGCAGGGGCCGCTCGACTTCCGTGTGACGTACCAGTTCGAGCCGGGCGCGGACGCGGACGGCGTGACGGTGCACGTACCGCTCCAGGTCCTCAACCAGGTCACGTCCGAGGGCTTCGACTGGCAGATCCCGGGGCTGCGCGAGGAGGTCGTGACGGAGCTGATCCGCTCGCTCCCGAAGCCGGTCCGCCGCAACTACGTGCCGGCGCCGAACTTCGCGCAGCGCTTCCTCGCGACGGCGAGCCCCCTGAGCGCGCCGCTGACGACCGCGCTCGCGAAGGGACTTCAGCAGATGGTGGGAGTCCCGGTCACGGCCGGGGACTTCGACGTCGCGAAGGTCCCCGACCACCTCAAGATCACGTTCCGGATCGTCGACGAGCGGCGCAAGAAGCTCGCCGAGGACAAGGACCTCGACGCGCTGCGCGACCGGCTGCGGCCCAAGGCGCGGCAGGCGCTCTCGCGCGCGGCGGCGGCGACGGCGGAGCGCACGGGGCAGGCGTCGGTCGAGCGGAAGGGGCTCACGGACTGGGGGGGCCTCGGGACGCTGAGCAAGGTCTTCGAGACGCGGCGCGGCGGGCAGCCGGTGAAGGCGTACCCGGCGCTCGTGGACGAGGGCGACACCGTCGGGGTGCGGCTCTTCGACAGCGAGGAGGAGCAGCGCGCGGCGATGTGGCGCGGGACGCGACGGCTGATCCTCCGCAACATCCCGGTGAACCCGGCGAAGTTCGCGCAGGACAAGCTCACCAACCCGCAGAAGCTCGCGCTCTCGGCGAACCCGCACGGCTCGATGCAGGCGCTCTTCGCGGACTGCGCGACGGCCGCGGCGGACCGGCTGATCGAGCGCGCGGGCGGTCCGGCGTGGGACGAGGCGGGGTACCGGAAGCTGTACGAGTTCGTACGGGCCGGGATCGTGGACACGACCGTCAACGCCGTTGCCGCCGTGCAGCAGGTCGTGGCGGCCTGGCAGGCGTGCGAAAGACGGCTGAAAAGCACCCGTTCCCCCGCGCTGCTCGCGAACCTGGCGGATGTGCGCGAACAGCTCGACGAGTTGGTGCACCCGGGCTTCGTGGCGGAGGCCGGGCTGATGCGGCTCTCCGATCTGCTGCGCTATCTGCGGGCCGTGGACCGGCGCCTCCAGCAGATGCCGGCGAACGCGCAGCGGGACACGACGCGGATGGAGAAGGTCCGCGAGATGCGGGACGAGTACCTGTGGCTCCTGGAGCAGTTCCCGCCGGGGCGTCCGGTGCCGCGGGAGGCGCGGGACATCCGGTGGATGGTGGAGGAGCTGCGGGTCAGCTACTTCGCGCACGCGCTGGGCACGGCGTACCCGGTCTCGGACAAGCGGATCGTGAAGGCGATCGACGCGGCGGCGCCGTGAGCGGGCGCTCACGGACAGCGAGTTCGACCAGGACCCCGGGGCTGCTGTAGAGTCCTTCTCGCAGCCCAGCGCGGTGAACAACCGCGAAGGTGCCGCTTCTGGTCCTGTGGAGCAGTTTGGAGTGCTCGCCACCCTGTCAAGGTGGAGGCCGCGGGTTCAAATCCCGTCAGGACCGCAGCAGAGACAGCGAACGAAAGGCCCGTCACCCCGGTGGCGGGCCTTTCGCGTGCGCCTTCCCCTGCGCCCGCGCGACCCCGCACGCCCTCCGCGCCGCACCCGCCCCCGCGCGCCTTCCGCACCGCTCCCGCCCGCCCCCTCGGGAGCGGTATGCGCCCAGCCGGACGCGGGTAGTTGACCATCCCTTGCCCTCGGCTGACCAACTCTTGCCTTGACCCGTCGCCTTACGCGCGAGTAATCCGTAAGCGGGCTCTGGCGGCCCCTGAGTGCCCCTGGGAGCGCCCGGGAGCCGCACGGGCACGAAAGTCCCCCCAACGAGTGATATCGCGGCGCGAGAAGCCCCTACAGCGGGTGCGAGCTGATAGGTGTTCTCCCACGCCGTCGAACACGCGGCCACCGGGCGAAAGGAGGCCCCCGCCCCACTAACGCACAGTGCGTGGTCGCCACAAGGAGTCCGCAGTGTGACGGGTGTCACGGAATTTCTTGGCGGACAGGTCGGACTTAACCCGCGCCTACATGGGGTCAATTTAATATGTGCAATTGCACCGTCATGCACGGAGCTGAATACTCCCCCGGCATGACCGCACACTTTGCCACGCCACCCCCCGCGGACCACCGGCCTCGCAGCCCGGTCCGCACACTTCCGCACACCCGCACCGGATGAGGGGCCTCCCCGGGAACCGCGCGGGCCGCGCCGGAGGGCGGGCGCGCGCGGGCAACAAAAAACCGCGCTGGACCCGGCGGAGTCCAGCGCGGCCAATGACGTACCCAAGACTTGCGGCAAGGACGCCTGTTGGGGCAGGCGGCCGACGTCGGATATGAAGCTGTGAAGCGGGGCGGAACGGGTTTGGGGACCCGAAACGCCCGGTAGAGCCCGTTTCGCCGCGCGATCAGGACTCGCTGCGCTGCTGGGGGATACCCGCCAGCAGGGCGCGAACCTCGGCCTCGCGGTAACGGCGGTGCCCGCCGAGCGTGCGGATCGACGTGAGCTTGCCGGCCTTCGCCCAGCGCGTGACCGTCTTGGGGTCGACGCGGAACATCGTGGCGACCTCAGCCGGGGTCAGCAGGGCCTCGGCATCAGGGGTGCGAGCGGTCATGAGCGGCCTCCTCGGGAGAACCGAACCTTCTCGGTTCATTCCTCTAAATTCTGCACCTTGACCCGCGTTGCCCGAAATGGGCGGACGAAGGTCGAGTCGGTTATAGGACGAACGGCTTGTCCTCGGCACTACAACTACACCATCCGTCCAGCCGCGTCGGCCAAACCGATGGAATTGCCCTCTCAGACGGCCATCAGCGACGGAAGCCGATGGACCGTGCCATAGCGGACAGTTACTCCGCCGTAACGATCAGTCACAGCAAGATCGCTGACCACTACACCCCCCACGAAAGTACTTTCCCGGACGAGGCACGACAAACCGCCCACAAGTGAACGGAAGGAGCCCGCACAGGGCTCCTTGTCCTATTTTGGCACGAGGAGGGGGGAAGGCCGCAAGGGGCCCTCTACGTGCGATCCGTCACGGATCACCCCGCTTGCCCCGGTCTGGCGCCGGGCCGGACGGGGCCGTCAACCACCTTCCACGGAGACGGACTCGGAAGGGTTCACGGCGTGCGCCGGAGTGAAGGGTACGCAGCGGGGGCGCGAGCGCGCGAGGACGGCGACGGGCCCCCGCCGAAAGCGCCCGGCCGGGCGCCCCCCTCGGTTCGCGAACTGCGGCGGCCCCGGTGGGCGGACTGCCCGTCCCGAGCAGGCGAACCATTGCGTCCTCAGGGGGCGAACCCCCACATCCTGAGTGGGCGAACCACCGCGTCCTCAGGCGCCGGACAGCCGCGTCCTCAGTTGGCGAACTGCCGCTCGCGCACCGCGCGCCACCGCTCCACGAGCCGCCCGTACGCCTCGCCCGCCGCCTCCGGCTCGTCGTCCCGCAGCCCCGCGAGCGCCGCCGCCATGTCGGCCGCCGAGTGGTCCTCGTCCAGGCCCTCCGCCGTGAGCGCGTGGACGAGACCGCCGTAGTCGAGTTCGACGAGCGAGCGCGGGTGGAAGTCCTCCAGCCAGCTGCCCACGTCGATGAGCCCGTCCACGAGCGCGCCCTCCTCCACCGTGTCCCGCAGCGCCTTGAGCCCGCGCGCGACGCGACGGCGGGCCTCGACCATGGGGGTGCGGTAGCGGAGCCGGGGCGGCTCGGGCCGCCACTCGCGCTCGCCGTCCGCGACGAGCGCGAACCAGCTCAGCGGGACCTGCCAGCGGCCCGTGCGGATCCACGGCCGCGCGTCCGGATGCCGGGTGAGCCACCGATCGAAATCAGCCATCGCCTGCTTGCGCACGACCTCGGGCAGCGCGGCGTCGAGGACCGGGGCCGGCAGTTCGTCCGCCAGGCCGCCCAGCGCCTGCCAGCCGCGCAGCCGGGTCCGCCAGGGGCACACGCACACGACCCCGTCCACCTCGGCGACGAAGGCGTCCCCGCTCTCGTGCACGGGGACGGGGATCGGCGGAGTGGGCAGCAGATCGGCGAGCGAGCGGCGCAACTCGTCCTGACAGGAGGGGAGTTCGGCCTTCTGCGCGTACCGCTCCCAGTATGCGCGCTCGGCGTCGGGGAAGGCGGCGAGCGGCTCGTAGACACGGAGGTAGGCGGCGTACGGGACGCTCAGCGAGGACACCTTGGGCACGCTTCCTCCCTCCCCGGTCCCAGGCGGGGAAAACCCGCGCGACCACACCGTCCCGCCCATCGTGCCACGCACGCCCCTCACCCTCCCGGGTGATCCCCGCCACGTCCCGCCCGGGGCGGCCCCGCACGTCCTACGCTCATGCCGGACCGTCCCCACCACCCTCGCGGGACGGGACGTTCGCCACCGCACACGCGCGGCGGCGCAAGCGACTTCACGATCGAGGAGTCACCACAGTGACCGACACGGACAACGGCGTTCTGCACGGCCTCTTCCACCCCGAGACCACCGCGGGCGACGCCGGCGGGCACGAGCAGGTCGTGCTCTGGCAGGACCGCGCGAGCGGCCTCAAGGCGATCATCGCCGTCCACTCCACCGCGCTCGGGCCCGCTCTCGGCGGCACCCGTTTCCACGCCTACGCGAACGAGGCCGACGCGCTCGCCGACGCGCTGCGGCTCTCGCGCGGCATGTCGTACAAGAACGCGATGGCGGGCCTGCGGCAGGGCGGCGGCAAGGCCGTCATCATCGGCGACCCCGCGCGCGACAAGACGGAGAACCTCCTCCTCGCCTACGGCCGCGCGGTCGCCTCGCTCGCCGGGCGCTACGTCACGGCGTGCGACGTCGGCACGTACGTCGCGGACATGGACGTCGTCGCGCGGACCAACCCGTGGACGACGGGCCGCTCCCCCGAGAACGGCGGCGCGGGCGACTCCTCGGTGCTCACGGCCTACGGCGTCTTCGAGGGGATGCGCGCCGGGGCGGCCGAGCTGTGGGGCGCGCCGACGCTCGCGGGCCGCACGGTCGGGGTCGCGGGCATCGGCAAGGTCGGCCGCTACCTCGTGGACCACCTCGTCGAGGACGGCGCGGAGGTCGTCGTGACCGACGTGCGCGAGGCGGCGGTACGGGACGTGGCCGCGCGGCACGCGGGGCGGGTCCGGGTCGTCGCCGACACGGGGACGCTGATCCGTACGGAGGGTCTCGACGTCTACGCGCCGTGCGCGCTCGGCGGCGCGCTCGACGACGAGAGCGTCCCCGCCCTGACCGCGCGCCTCGTCTGCGGAGCGGCGAACAACCAGCTCGCCCACCCCGGCGTCGAGAAGGACCTCGCGGACCGGGGCATCCTGTACGCGCCCGACTACGTGGTGAACGCGGGGGGCGTCATCCAGGTGGCGGCGGAGCAGGGCGGCGGCTTCGACTTCGAGCAGTGCAAGGCCAAGACGGCGCGCATCTTCGAAACGGTGTGCGAAGTGTTCGCGGCAGCGAAGGCGGGGGGCGTGCCCCCGGCGGTGGCGGCGGACCGGCTGGCGGAGGAGCGGATGACGAAGGCGACGGTCAACGTGCCGGGCCCCGCCGTCTCCAGCCCCTCCGGCCTTTGAGGAGCGGGGGTCCGGGGCGGCCCCTGGGGAACGCCCCGGACACGGCAGGCCGCTCCGCCACCCGTCGGGAGACAGAACTCACCCCGTCCGGCGGGTCGCCCGTCCAGATAAGGCTAAAATCGTCGTTGACCAGCGACGACAGCCTTCCGTAACGCCCCCGCGACACCGCACCCGTCACGGGCGGCGTACCGGATGCCCGTCGGAGCAGGTACCGTGGAACCACTACGGGCACGGCCTCTCATCGTGGAGTGCCGTCCCTGATACATGAACGCGTGTCAAGACTCTGGGGCCGTCGAGCCCCGTCACCGAGGGGGTCGAGCCATGGGGCGCGGCCGGGCCAAGGCCAAGCAGACGAAGGTCGCCCGCCAGCTGAAGTACAACAGCGGCGGGACTGACCTCTCGCGTCTGGCCAACGAGCTGGGCGCTTCGACGTCGAGTCAGCCTCCGAACGGCAAGCCGTTCGAGGACGACGAGGAAGACGACCCGTACGCGCAGTACGCGGATCGTTACGACGCCGACGACGACGAGGACGAGGCGGACGGGCAGTCTCCGTCCTCCTCCCGCCACCACGACGCTTGACCTCGCGGTCTCGCGGTACCCGGTCCGGGCTACGACCCGGACCGGGTTTACTGCTGTCCCCGAGCGGTAGCGGCGACGCTTCGTAGCCGGCGGTAACGGCACGTGCGTCCCGCACGTCGTGGTGGAGAACCCACACCGAGAGCACCACCGCGGGCGCGGCGGCGCGCGACGGCACCCGGATCACCGGATGCGCCGTCGTGCGACCGCCGCGCCCGTGTGTCACTTCGCGTACTCCCCGACGAGGGCCGCGCCCTCGGTGTGCGCGCCCCGGGCCAGGACCTCACCGGCGACCCAGGCGTCCACGCCCCGGTCGGCGAGGGTCGCGAGCGCGGGCTCGACCGCTTCGGCGGGCACGGCGGCGATCATGCCGACGCCCATGTTGAGGGTCTTCTCCAGCTCCTCGCGGGCCACGTCACCCGTGCGGCCCACGAGGTCGAAGACGGGTGCGGGCGCCCAGGTGGTGCGGTCGAGTCGCGCGTGCAGGTGGTCCGGGATGACGCGGGCCAGGTTCGCCGCGAGCCCGCCGCCCGTGATGTGCGAGAAGGCGTGGACCTCACTCGTACGGAGCAGCGCGAGGCAGTCGAGCGAGTAGATCTTCGTCGGCTCCAGAAGTTCCTCGCCGAGCGTGCGGCCGAAGTCCTCGAAGCGGCGGTCGAGCGAGAGCCCGCCCCGGTCGAGGAGGACGTGCCGGACGAGCGAGTAGCCGTTGGAGTGCAGGCCCGAGGAGGCCATCGCGATCAGGACGTCGCCCTCGCGGACCCGGTCCGCGCCGAGGACGCGGTCGGCCTCGACGGCTCCCGTACCGGCACCGGCGACGTCGAAGTCGTCCGCGCCGAGCAGCCCCGGGTGCTCGGCGGTCTCGCCGCCGACGAGGGCGCAGCCCGCGAGGACGCAGCCCTCGGCGATGCCCTTGACGATGGCGGCGATCCGCTCGGGGTGGACCTTGCCGACGCAGATGTAGTCGGTCATGAAGAGCGGCTCGGCCCCGCACACGACGATGTCGTCCATGACCATCGCGACGAGGTCGTGGCCGATGGTGTCGTAGACGCCGAGCTGGCGCGCGAGGTCGACCTTGGTGCCGACGCCGTCGGTCGCCGAGGCGAGCAGCGGGCGCTCGTAGCGCTTGAGCGCGGAGGCGTCGAAGAGCCCGGCGAAGCCGCCGAGGCCGCCGACGACCTCGGGGCGGGTGGCCTTGGCGACCCACTTCTTCATCAGCTCGACGGCGAGGTCACCGGCCTCGATGTCGACGCCCGCCGACTTGTACGAGGCGCCGGTGGGCTGGGCGGGGGTGGGAGACATGCGCATTCAGGTCTTTCGTCTGCGGGGCGGCGGCGGTTCTCCGCGCGGGCTGGGGTCACGGGTCACGTGTACGCGCGGCGTCGGGCCGCCGGGGTACGGGCGGGTGCGGGCGTACGGGGACGGGTGGGCCCGCGCCTTCGGTGCCGGGGGCCGCGCCGCGTGGCCCGTACCCCGGCACCTCGCCCGGCTCAGGGCCGGCGCAGGGCCTCGGTCGCGGCGGGCTCGGCGACCCCGGCGGCCAGTTCGGTCTCCAGGAGCTGCTTGCCGAGCAGCTCGGGGTCCGGCAGCTCCATCGGGTACTCGCCGTCGAAGCAGGCGCGGCAGAGCCGGTCCTTCGGGATCGTCGTCGCCTCGATCATCGCGTCCGTCGAGATGTACGAGAGCGAGTCGGCGCCGAGCGAGGCGCCGATCTCGTCGGGGGTCATCCCGTTGGCGATCAGCTCGGCGCGGGTCGCGAAGTCGATGCCGAAGAAGCACGGCCACTTCACGGGCGGCGAGGAGATCCGCACGTGCACCTCGGCGGCGCCCGCCTCGCGGAGCATCCGGACGAGCGCGCGCTGCGTGTTGCCGCGCACGATCGAGTCGTCGACGACGACGAGGCGCTTGCCCCGGATGACTTCCTTGAGCGGGTTGAGCTTGAGGCGGATGCCGAGCTGGCGGATGGTCTGCGAGGGCTGGATGAAGGTGCGGCCCACGTAGGCGTTCTTCACCAGGCCGTTGCCGAAGGGGATGCCGCTCTCCTCGGCGTAGCCGATCGCGGCGGGCGTCCCGGACTCCGGCGTCGCTATCACCAGGTCGGCCTCGACGGGCGCCTCCCGCGCGAGGCGGCGGCCCATCTCGACGCGGCTGAGGTAGACGTTGCGCCCGGCGATGTCGGTGTCGGGGCGCGCCAGGTACACGTACTCGAAGACGCAGCCCTTGGGCGCGGCCTCGGCGAAGCGGCTCGTGCGCAGGCCGTTCTGGTCGATCGCGACCAGCTCGCCCGGCTCGATCTCGCGGACGAAGCTCGCGCCGCAGATGTCGAGCGCGGCGGACTCGCTCGCGACGACCCAGCCGCGCTCCAGGCGGCCGAGGACGAGCGGGCGGATGCCCTGCGGGTCGCGGGCCGCGTAGAGCGTGTTCTCGTCCATGAAGACGAGCGAGAAGGCGCCCTTGACGTGCGGGAGGACGCGCGGGGCGGCCTGTTCCACGGTGAGCGGGGTGCCGTCGTCGGCCGTCTGGCCGGCGAGGAGCGCGGTGACGAGGTCGGTGTCGTTGGTCGCGGCGACCTGCGTCGCGCGGCCGTTCTCCTTGGGGAGCGCAGCGACCAGCTCGGCGAGCTGTGCGGTGTTCACGAGGTTGCCGTTGTGGCCCAGGGCGATCGAGCCGTGCGCGGTCGCGCGGAAGGTGGGCTGCGCGTTCTCCCACACGGAGGCACCGGTGGTCGAGTAGCGCGCGTGCCCCACGGCGATGTGGCCCTGGAGCGAGCTGAGGGAGGTCTCGTCGAAGACCTGGGAGACGAGGCCCATGTCCTTGAAGACGAGGATCTGGGAGCCGTTGCTGACCGCGATACCCGCGGATTCCTGGCCCCGGTGTTGGAGGGCGTACAGCCCGAAGTAGGTGAGCTTGGCGACCTCTTCGCCCGGAGCCCAGACACCGAAGACGCCGCAAGCGTCCTGGGGGCCCTTCTCGCCCGGGAGGAGATCGTGATTAAGGAGTCCGTCACCACGTACTGGCACGCCTTCGAGTGTAGGGGAGGTCGTGCACTGGTCCGAATTGGGGACGGGGTCACTCCACTCGGCGCGGGCGGTTCGACCTGCGACGACGGCTCTTCGCGGGGGCGGTGGCGGGCCGCGGGCGGGGGCCTGCGGGCCGGTGATCCCGCAGGTGGGAGGGGGTCTACGCGCGGGGCTACGGGGGTGGGGGCACCCGGTGGGGTGCGGGGGGCGGGCGGGTGTGCGCGGGTGTGCGGTGTCTCACGTCGCCCCCCGCGCCCTCAGCCGCGCGCGAGCAGCTCCCGCAGCGCCTTCGCCACCTCCTCCGGTGCCTCCTCCGCCATGAAGTGGCCCGCGTCCGTCGTGCGGTGGACGAGGTCGGGGGCCCAGGCCCGCCACACCGCCTCCGCGTCGTAGCCCAGCGCCGCGCCCCAGTCCTGCTGGAGGACGGTGACGGGCATCGCGAGGCGTCGGCCCGCCGCGCGGTCGGCGCGGTCGTGCTCGGCGTCGGCACCGGCCGAGGCACGGAAGTCGGCGACGATCGAGGGCACCGCGGCGCGGCTCGCGGCGAGGTAGGCGGCACGGACGTCGGCGGGGAACGGGCTCTTCGCCCACGCGTCGAGGAAGTACCCGAAGAAGGCGTCGGCGCTCGCGCCGATCATGGCCTCGGGCAGGCCAGGGGGCTGCGCCATCAGGTAGAGGTGGAAGCCGACCGCCGCGCTCGTGCCGCGCATCGCCTCCCAGGAGTCGAGGATCGGCAGGACGTCGAGGCACAGCAGGTGGCTCACGGCGCCCGGGTGGTCGAGTCCGGCCCGGTAGGCGACGAGGGCGCCCCTGTCGTGGCCCGCGAGGGCGAAGCGCTCGTGGCCGAGGGCGTGCGCGAGGTGGACGACGTCCCGCGCCATGGTCCGCTTGGCGTACGTCCCGGGGCCGGACTCGGCGGGCTTGTCGCTCGCGCCGTAGCCGCGCAGGTCGGGGACGATCACGGTGTGGTCGGCGGCGAGGTCCGCGGCGACGTGGCGCCACATGAGGTGCGTCTGCGGGAAGCCGTGCAGGAGCACGACGGGGCTGCCTGAGCCGCCGACGGCGGCGTGCAGGCGGACGCCTTCGGCGACGGGGACGGTGTGGTGGGCGAAGCCGGGGACGGCGGGGTGCACGGGGACCTCCGGGAGGCGCGGTGTCGGTCGGTGGTGTCAGCCTCGGGGTCGGCGATGAGTACTGGATGAGTACGGGTGGGAGGTGGTCCCGGTGGTGGACCTCGCGGTGCTGGGCCCTCTCGCGGCGTACGACGCGGAGGGGACGGAGCTGCGGCTCGGGGGGCCGCGTCAGCGGGCGGTGCTCGCGCGGCTCCTGGTCGCGCGCCGCCAGGTCGTCCCGCTGCCGCGTCTCGTCGCGGACCTGTGGGACGGCCAGGCGCTGCCCGGCGACCCGGAGGGGGCCGTACGGACCTTCGTGGCGGCGCTGCGGCGCGTGCTCGAACCGGGGCGCAGGCCGAGGACGGCGGCGAAGGTGCTGGTCACGGAGGGGCCGGGGTACGCGCTGCGGGCCGCCGTGGAGGACGTGGACGCGTGGCGTTTCGAGCGGGCGGCGCGGGCGGAGGAGGGCGCGCCCGCGCTCGTGGAGACGCTGGAGGGGGCGCTCGCGCTGTGGCGCGGTCCCGCCTACGCGGACGTGGCGACGGCGCCATGGGCGCGCGCGGAGGCGGCGCGGCTGGAGGGCCTGCGGCTGCACGTCGTGGAGCGCGCCGCCGCCGCGCTGCTCGCGCGGGGCGGCGCGGCGCGGGCCGTGCCGGACCTGGAGGAGTTCGTCGCGGCGCACCCGGCGCGCGAGGAGGGCTGGCGGCTGCTCGCTCTCGCGCTGTACCGCTCGGGCCGTCAGGCGGAGGCGCTGTCCGCCGTACGACGGGCGCGGCGGACGCTCGCCGTCGCTCTGGGGCTGGAGCCGGGGGCGCGGTTGTCCCGCCTGGAGGAGGACATCCTGCGCCAGGCGCCGCACCTGGACCCGGCCCCGGAGGGCGGCGGACAGGTGTGGGCGCGGGCGGCGGAGGCGTACGCGCGGGCGCTCCCGGCGGCGGACCGCAGCCGCCTGCGGACGGCGGCGGGGCTCATGCGGGATGTCGCCGTGACGGGCGGCGAGGGGCTGAGCGCGGCGCGCGAGCACCGGCTCGCGGCGGTCGCGGAGGCGCGGCGGTACGGGGACGCGGAACTGACGGCACGGGTCATCGGCGTCTACGACGTACCGGCGCTGTGGACGCGCTCGGACGACCCGGTGCGGGCGGCGCGCCTCGTGGCGGCGGCGCAGGACGCGCTCCGGGAGCTGCCGGAGGAGCGCGAGGCGGAGCGGGCGCGGCTGCTCGCGACGGTGGCGGTGGAGTCGCGGGGCGCGGCGGCGGGAGCGCGCTCGCTGCGCGCGTCCCGCGAGGCGGAGGCGCTGGCACGGCGACTCGGGGACCCGGGCCTGCTCGTGTTCGCGCTGAACGGGGTGTTCGTACAGAGCTTCGCGGGGGCGACGGGGGGTACGGGGCTCGCGGGCGGCGGGGGCGCGGGGTTCGGCGGGACGGGTACGGGGGCTTCGGGCGCGGGCTCCGGGGGCGCGGGCTCCGGCGGGACGGGTGCGGGGGCTTCGGGCGCGGACGGCGGCCGGAACGGGGACGTGGGGCGGGACGCGCTGGGGGCCGAGCTGATCGCCGTCGCGGGGGCGGCAGGGCTCGTCCCGCACGAGGTGCTGGGGCTCCTGGTGCGGATGCAGGCGCGGTGCGGGCTCGGGGACTTCGCGGGGGCGGAGGGGTGCGCGGCGGCGGCGGACGCGCTGGCCGCGCGGCACGGGCTGCCTCTCGTACGGGTCTTCACGACGTGGTTCCGCGCGCTGCGCGCCTCGCTCGCGGGCGGCGGGTGGGAGCCGTACGAGGAGGCGGTGGCCCTGCTCCCCGGCTGCGGGATGCCGGGCTTCGCCACGGGCCTCCCGGCCCTCGCGCGCCTCACGGTCGCGGTACGGCAGGGCGAACACCCCCCGCCGGACGGCGACTTCGGGCCGTACGAGCCGTGGGTGCGGCCTCTCCTGGGGGCGTACGGGGGCGCGGCCGAGCGGGAGGCGGCGCGCGAGGCGCTGGCGCGGGTGCCGCAGCCGCGCGAGCGGGAGGCGGCGCGCGAGGCGCTGGCGCGGGTGCCGCAGCCGCCGGCGGACCACCTGACAGGGGTTTTGCGGGGTCTGGTGGCGGAGGCCGCCCGGGTCCTGGGGACGGGCCCCGGGCCCGGCGGGCTCATGGGGGCCGGGAGCGGGGTGGTGGCACTGGGGGCTCCGGGGACGCGGGAGCTCCAGGGGCTTCGGGGGTGAGGCGGGCGCCCCGGCCCGGAGCCGGGAAGAGCGCGTGTCGCCCGAAAGACGGAACCGGCGTCCACCCCGAGGTGGACGCCGGTTCGCGGCGGGGCGGGTGACGGATCAGCCCAGGAGGGGCAGGTACGGGGAGAGGTCGGCTCGTTCGCCGCTCGCGCTGACGCGGGCGGCGGCGCGCTCGCTCGTCCAGTCGGTGCGGCCCGTGGCCAGGCGAATCCAGGTGAGGGGGTCGGTCTCGACGACGTTGGGCGGGGTGCCGCGCGTGTGGCGGGGGCCCTCGACGCACTGGACGACGGCGTACGGCGGCACCCGCACCTCCGTCGACGCGCCGGGGACGCGGGCGGCGAGCGCGTCGGCGAGCAGGCGCGTGCAGGCGGCGAGCGCCTGCCGGTCGAGGGTCACCTCGTGCCCCGTCGCTCGCGCCAAGTCGTCGCTGTGCACGACGAGTTCGACGCACCGCGTGACGAGGAGATCGCCGAGGGCCATGGGCCCGGCCGGGGCGGCGACGAGCCGCCCGGGGAGCGCCCCTTCGAGCACCCGGTCGGCGCGCGTCGCGGTCTCGGCGAGCCAGTCGTCGAGCGCCGCGCGCCCCACGAGCCCGGCCGCCCGCTCCCGTACCCGCTCCTCGTTGAGCGCGGCTCGTGAGGCGGTCGTGAACGGCCAGTCGGTGAGCGCTACTTGGGGACCCGCCGGGGGCTCCGCCTCCACCGCGCGGGTCACCGACTCCAGGGTGAGCCCGAGGTGCGTGACCAGCTCCGCGACGGTCCACTCGCCGAGCCCCGAGGGCAGCGCGAGTTCCTTCTCGCCGAACCCGCGCACAGCCGCTCGGGCGAGCCCGTACTGGGCGAAGAGCGCGGTGCTCGTCTTCCGGAAGTCATAGGTGCGGGGGCGGCGCTTGGCGGGTGGCATGGGACGAGCGTAGGCGGTTCGCGGCACCGGCCGCGCCGTGCGGCCGGAAGCGGCCGGGCGGCCGGGCCGGGGGTGCGCGGGCACGGCACGACGGGGCTCCGGCCGCCCTCCTCGCGGCGGCCGGAGCCCTCGGGCCGTGCTCAGATGCGGGGGTCGCTCCCCGGGGCGGCGGGGCCGCGCGCGGACCGGCCCCACGGGGTGCCGGGGCCCTCGGCCGGGCCGACGCGCGCCGCACCGATGCCGCCGCGTACGGCGCCGTCAGGCGCTCCGGCGGGGCGTCCGTACCCCCCGGTGCCGCGCGCACCCTGCCGGGCCTCCGCCTCGCGCGTCTCCTGCCGCGCCTCCCCCTCACGCGTCCCCTGCCGCGCCTCCGCCTCGCGCAGCCCGGCGGACCGCTTCGTGGCCCGGCGGACCGCCCAGACGACCACGAGGAGCGCGAGGGCGAGCAGCGGATAGCCCATCGCGATGCGGGCGAAGGCGAGCCAGCCGGTGCTGTCGTGGTCGTAGAGCCACTGCTGCACGACGAAGCGGGCGGCGAAGACGGCGAAGAGGGCGAGCGTCGCGATGTCGTACCCGCGCCGCACGATCCGGTCCTCGCGCCACTCCTGGCCCTGCCCGTTGAGGGCGCTCCAGACGTATCCGGCGAGGGGCCTGCGGATCAGCACCGAGAGCAGCAGCACGACGGCCGCCGCGAGGCTGAACCAGATGCCGAGCAGGAAGTAGCCCTTCGCCGAGCCGGTCTTCCAGGCCACGAGGGACGCCGTGCCCACCCCGATGATCCCGCCGATCGCCGGCTGGACCGACTCCTTGCGCACGAGGCGCAGCACCGCGAGGCCGACCGCGACCGCCATCGCCGTCACGATGGCGGCGGTGAGCCCGAAGGCCGCGTTGGCGACGACGAAGGCGATGATGGGCAGCCCGGTGTACAGCAGGCCCCGGGGGCCGCCGAGCTGGTCCATCATCGTCGGCCGGGGGTTCTTCCCGGGGCGCGCGTTCACGCCGCCACCCCTTCGACGACCGAGACGAGCGAGGCCGAGGGCGTCACACCCACGAGCCGCAGGCCCGCCGCCTCGAACAGCTCGGCGAACTCGGCGCGTTCGCGTTCACGGCCGCCGTTGGAGAGGGTCAGCATGTTGAGGTCCATGAGCGGCGGCAGCCCGCGCGACTCCTCCGGGTCGATGACGAGTTCGGTGACGAGGACACGACCGCCGGGCCGCAGTCCCGCGCGGCAGTTGCGCAGTATCCGGACGGCGGTCTCGTCGTCCCAGTCGTGCAGCACGTACTTGAGCAGGTAGACGTCGGCGGGCGGCACGACGTCGAGGAAGTCACCCGCGACGAACGTGAAGCGCTCGGAGAGCCCGGCCGCCGCCGTCGACTCCTCCGCCGCCTTGGCCAGGTGCGGCAGCTCCAGCACGGCTCCGCGCAGCGCGGGGTGACGTGCCATGAGGGTCTGGACGAAGGCACCGGCCGCGCCGCCGACGTCCATGACGGTCTCGTCCCCCCGGAGCGTGATGACGTCCGCGAGGTCGTCGGCGACGCCCCGGGTCATCGCCGACATGGCCGCGGCGAAGCGCGTCCCCTCCTCCTCGTGCGCGGCGAAGTACGTGAACAGGTCCTCGCCGAAGACGGCTTCGGACTGCGCCCGCCCGGTCCGCACGGCATCCGGGAGCAGGCCCCACGGCTGCCAGTGCGAGGTCATGCCGCCCCACAGGGCCAGGTCGCGCAGGGAGCCGGGCCGGTCGGCCCGCAGGGTGTCGAGGAGGGGCGTCGCGGCGTACCGCTCGCCGTCCTCGGTGGTGACGAGGCCGAGGGCGTCGCAGCCGCGCAGGAAACGCCTGGTCGCCGCGGGGTCGAGGGCCGCGGCGCGGGCAAGTTCCGCCGCCGTGCGCGGGCCCTGGCCGAGGTGTTCGGCGAGCCGCAGCTCGGCCGCCGTGCGGGCGATCTGCGTCGCCCAGTAGCCGGTGATCATCTGGAACATGCGCCCGGTCTCGTCCGGGGCGGCTTCCGGCGAGCCCGCCGGAGTCAGTGGGCGTTGGTAGAGGGTCACGCGTGCTCTCCTCACGGGGACGGACTCTTTGAAGGCGGGTGCCCCCCAAGTCGCTCCGTACGGCTCCGACTTCTTTTCCGCCTTTCCGTCAGCCGTCCCGCCTTTCCGTCAGCCGTCCCGCCGCTCCGTCAGCCCCGCCCCTCCGTCAGCCGTCCCGCCCCTCCCGCTCCGCCGGCACGTCGTACCCGACGAACGCGAACAGCGGCGTGTGCGGGGGCGGGAGCGGGGCCGCCGGTCCGGTGCGGCGGTGGGCCGCGACGGCCTGGCGGACCTCGGGGGGCTGTCGCGGGTGAAGCCGCGCGCTTCGAGCCAGTCGCAGACGCGCGGGACGCGGTCGGGGGCCTTGCGGTCGCGGGTCCGGACGAGCGTGCCGCCGGGCGCGCGTAGTTCCGTACGAGCGCCGCGTCCCCCGTCACGACCGCGATGCGGTCGCCGCCCGAGCCCGGCCGCGGCGGCGCGCCTCCGCCGCGTTGCGCGGGTCGAGTTCGACGAGGCGGGCGCGGACGTCGGCGCGGCGCGGGTGCGCGGCGAGGACGCCGAGCAGGTCGTGGCCCTGCCCCGCGCACACGCTCACGGCCTTGATCCCGCCGGGCGGCGCCGCGTCGAGTGCCTCCGCGATCCGCGCGCGCACCGTCCGCAGGCGGCGCCCGAGGACGGAGTCCGGGTCGTCGTACACGCGGTGCCAGTCGTGCCGGTCCATGCGCGGACGGGAGAACGCCGGGGCCGCCGCTGTCCCGCGCCTCACCTCAGCGGAACGTCGCCGCCCGCGTCCGTACGCCCCGGTGCCGCGCGCCCGAAGTTCCCGAGCCCTGACTCCAGTTGACCGAAGGCGCGCTCGGCGAGCGCGAGGCCGTCCGCGATGACGCGGCTCACCTCGATGCCCGCGAGCAGGCCGCGGAAGTTGCGGCCGACGAGCGTGTGCCACACGGCGAGGATCTGCGCGGCGGCGAGCGAGGAGCCCGCGTCGTCGCCCGTCGCCGCCGTCAGCTCGGCCGCGAGCGCCCGCTCGGAGCGGCGGCGCAGGACGAGGACCCGGGCGAGGAGCGGGGGCGTCGACGCGATGAGCCCCTGGAGGCGCAGCACGAGGGGCAGGTCGCTGCCGCCGAGCGAGGCGTCGCCCGCCGCGAGCGCCGAGAGGTACGTACGGCGCAGCGCGGCCACCGCCGACTCGCCGGGCGCCCGCTCCCGCACAGCCCGCGCGGTGTCCTCGACGTGCTCTTGGAGCGGCTGGAGGACCAGGTCCTCCTTGCTGCCGAAGTAGTTGAAGACGGTCATCTTCGAGAACCCGGCCGCCTCCGCGATCTCCGCGACCGAGACCGCGTCGAAACCGCGCTCGGCGAAGAGATCGAGCGCCACCTCGCGCAGCTTCCGCCGCGTCTCCGCCTTCTTCCGCTCCCGCAGGCTGCTCATGCCGCGCACGGTACCAGCGGCCCTCGCGGGGTGCGGACCAGCCGTTTCCCGGCCGCGAGGGACCCGGATCACGGACATTGACCGAGATGAAAGATTGACTCGGTACACGTATGTGCGTCATCCTCGGCTCGTCGGCGCCCGTCCACCCCGAGGAGCCCCCGTGCCCCACCCGCCGCCCGCTTCCCCGTCCCGTTTCCGCCTCGTCACGGCGCTCTGCCTCGTCACGATCATCCTGGCCGTCCTGGACTCGAACATCGTCTCGGCCGCCGCCGTCCCGCTCGTCCGCGATCTCGACCCCGAGGGCGGCCTCGCCAAGGTCCCCTGGCTCGTCACCGCCTTCCAGCTCGCCGCCACCGCCGCGCTCCCCCTCTACGGGAAGCTCTGCGACACCCTCGGCGCCAAACGCGTCTTCCTCGGCGCGCTCGGCATCTTCCTGCTCGGCTCCGCGCTGTGCGGCTTCGCCCGGTCGATGCCCCAGCTCCTCGCCTTCCGTGCCCTCCAAGGGGTCGGCGGGGGCGGGCTCATGAGCATCACGCTCGTCGTGATCCGGCTCGCGTCGCAGGCCCGCAAGGAGGCGGAGCCCGCCGGGGCGGCGGAAGCCGCAAGACCTCCGGAAGCCGCAGGACCTCCGGGAGCCGCAGCGACCACGGGAGCCGCCGTCCCCCCGGAAGCGGCCGGGACCACGGGAGCCGCACCCCAGGAAACCGCCAAAACCCCGGAACCCCCCGCCACCCCGAAATCCCTGGCCACCCCGGAACCCCCCGCCGCCCCGGGAGCCCCCAAGACCTCCTCCCCCAGCCGCGGCGCCGGAGCCGGTGGGCTCGTCGCCGGGGCGGGGATGGCGCTCGGGCCCTGGGTCGGCGGGATGCTCACCGAGCACCTGTCCTGGCGCTGGATCTTCTGGGTCAACCTCCCGGTCGGCCTCGCCGTCCTGCTCACCGCCGCCGCCGTCCTGCGCCTCCCGGACCGCCCCGCGCGCCGCCGGGTCGACTACGCGGGCGCCGCGCTCGCCGCCGCCTTCGCCTCGGCGTTCCTGCTCACGCTCGAATGGGGCGGGGGCCGCTGGCCCTGGCTCGCCCCGCAGACCCTCGCGCTCGCGGCGACGGCCCTCGCCCTTCTCGTGCTCTTCCTGTGGCGGCAGGCGACCGCGCCCGAACCGGTGCTCCCGCTGACCCTGTTCGGCTCCCGCGCCCTGCGGCTCGGCTTCGCCGTGCAGCTCCTCCTCGGCATCGGGCTCACCTCGGCGATCGTGCAGGTCATGCTCTACCTCCAGGTCGCGCGCGGCCTCGACTCCGCGAGCGCCGGGCTCTTCCTGCTCCCCATGGCGGCCGGCATGACGGTCTCGGGGGTGCTCTCGCAGCGGTACGTGAACCAGCGCGCCCGCCTGCCCCTCGCCCTCGGCACCTCGGGCGCCGCGCTCGGCCTCGCCCTGCTCGCCACCTCGACCGCGCACACGTCCGCGTGGGCCACGCGGGGCGCGCTCTTCGTCCTGGGCTGCGGCTTCGGGCTCCTCGTCGGCCAGCTCGTCCAGTACGCGCAGGACTCCGCGCCCGCCGGGCTCCTCGGCGTCACGACGACGGCGGCCCGCTTCTTCCAGACGCTCGGCGGCGCGGCGGGCGCGGCCCTCAGCGGCGTGCTCCTCACCCGCCTCACCGGACTCGACGGGGCGGCGGCACGCGGCCACGACCCCTCCACCACCGTCCCGGGCGCGGCCCTCTCCTTCACGGGCGGCATCGACACGGTCTTCGCGTGCCTCGCGGCCCTCATGCTCCTCGCGACGGCACTCGTCCTGCGCCTCCCGGTCCCGCCGACCGCGCCCGCGGGGACACCCCCGGGAACGCCGGAGCCCCCACCCGGTCGCAGGGACCGGGCAGGGGCTCGGGAGCGCGTCAGCTGACGCGCGCACGGGGGCAGACGCGCGAGCAGCGCGGCATCGCCCCCGTACGGGGGAGGGCTCAGGCCAGCAGGCCCGGCACCGTCCCCTCGTGGATCTCGCGCAGCTCCTCCAGCGAGAGCGCGAACTCGCCCTGCACCTCGACCGCTTCGCCGTCCACGACGCCGATCCGGGTCGCGGGCAGGCCGCGCGCGCCGCACATGTCGGTGAAGCGCAGCTCCTCGCTCCTCGGCACGGCGACGACCGCGCGGCCCGCCGACTCCGAGAAGAGGAACGTGAAGGCGTCCAGGCCCTCGGGCACGACGAGCCGCACGCCGTTGCCGCCGAGCAGCGCCGACTCGACGACGGAGGTGACGAGGCCGCCGTCCGAGAGGTCGTGCGCCGCGTCGACCATGCCGTCGCGCGAGGCCGAGATCAGGATGTCGCCGAGCAGCCGCTCGCGCTCCAGGTCGACGGCCGGGGGCAGGCCGCCCAGGTGCTCGTGGATCACCTCGGACCACGCCGAGCCGCCGAACTCCTCCTTCGTGTCGCCGAGGAGGTACAGGAGCTGGCCCTGCTCCGCGAAGGCGACCGGGGTGCGCCGCGCCACGTCGTCGATGACGCCGAGGACGGCCACGACGGGCGTCGGGTGGATCGCGACGTCACCGGTCTGGTTGTAGAGCGAGACGTTGCCGCCGGTCACCGGCGTGCCGAGCTGCTGGCAGCCGTCCGCGAGCCCGCGCACGGCCTCCGAGAACTGCCACATGACCGCCGGGTCCTCGGGGGAGCCGAAGTTGAGGCAGTCCGAGACGGCGAGCGGACGCGCGCCGGTCGTCGCCACATTGCGGTACGCCTCGGCGAGCGCGAGCTGCGCGCCCGTGTACGGGTCGAGCTTCGCGTACCGGCCGTTGCCGTCCGTCGCGAGCGCGACACCGAGACCGCTCTCGTCGTCCACGCGGATCATGCCGGAGTCCTCCGGCTGCGCGAGGACGGTGTTGCCCTGCACGTACCGGTCGTACTGGTCCGTGATCCACGCCTTCGACGCCTGGTTCGGCGCACCGAGGACCCGCTTGACCTGCTCCTTCAGCTCGGCCGACGAGGCCGGGCGGGGGAGCTTGTTCGCGTCGTCCGCCTGGAGCGCGTCCTGCCACTCGGGGCGCGCGAGGGGCCGCTCGTAGACCGGGCCGTCGTGCGCGACGGTGCGCGGGTCGACGTCGACGATCTTCTCGCCGTGCCAGAAGATCTCCAGCCGGTCCCCGTCGGTCACTTCGCCGACGACCGTCGCGATGACGTCCCACTTCTCGCAGATCGCGAGGAAGCGCTCGACCTTCTCCGGCTCCACGACGGCGCACATGCGCTCCTGCGACTCGCTCATGAGGATCTCCTCGGGCGAGAGCGTGGAGTCGCGCAGCGGTACGTCGTCGAGGACGACCGTCATGCCGCCGGAGCCGTTCGAGGCCAGCTCCGAGGTGGCGCAGGAGAGCCCGGCCGCGCCGAGGTCCTGGATGCCGACGACGAGCTTCTCGGCGAAGGCTTCGAGCGTGCACTCGATGAGCAGCTTCTCCTGGAAGGGGTCGCCGACCTGCACCGCCGGGCGCTTGCTCGGCTTCGTCGCGTCGAAGGTCTCGGAGGCGAGGATCGAGGCGCCGCCGATGCCGTCGCCGCCCGTGCGGGCCCCGTACAGGATGACCTTGTTGCCCGCGCCGGACGCCTTCGCGAGGTGGATGTCCTCGTGGCGCATGACGCCCACGGCGCCCGCGTTGACGAGCGGGTTGCCCTGGTAGCAGGCGTCGAAGACGACCTCGCCGCCGATGTTCGGCAGGCCCAGGCAGTTCCCGTAGCCGCCGATCCCGGCGACGACACCGGGCAGCACGCGCTTGGTGTCGGGGTGGTCGGCCGCGCCGAAGCGCAGCGGGTCCACGACCGCGACCGGGCGCGCGCCCATCGCGATGATGTCGCGGACGATGCCGCCGACACCGGTCGCGGCGCCCTGGTAGGGCTCGACGTAGGAGGGGTGGTTGTGCGACTCGACCTTGAAGGTCACCGCGTACCCCTGGCCGACGTCGACGACCCCGGCGTTCTCGCCGATGCCGACGAGCATCGCGTCGGACTGCGGGGCCTTGTCACCGAACTGCTTGAGGTGGACCTTGCTGCTCTTGTACGAGCAGTGCTCCGACCACATCACCGAGTACATCGCCAGCTCGGCGCCCGTGGGCCTGCGGCCCAGGATCTCGCGGACCCGCAGGTACTCGTCCTCCTTGAGGCCGAGCTCCTTCCACGGCAGCGGCGTTTCCGGGGTCGCGGCCGCGTTCTCGACCGTGTCCAGGCTCATGCGGAAACCAGCTTCCTCAGGATCGAGGTGAAGAACCCGAGGCCGTCCGTGCCACCGCTGCCGATGAGCGGTTCCACGGCGTGCTCGGGATGCGGCATGAGGCCCGCGACGTTGCCGGCCTCGTTGGTCACGCCCGCGATGTCGCGGAGCGAGCCGTTGGGGTTCGTGTCCACGTACCGGAAGACGACCCGGCCCTCGGCCTCCAGGGCGTCGAGGGTGCGCTCGTCGGCCGTGTAGCGGCCGTCCATGTTCTTGAGCGGAATACGGATCTCCTGACCCGCCGTGAACTCGGTGGTCCACGCGGTACCCGCGTTCTCCACCCGGAGCTTCTGCTCGCGGCACACGAAACGCATACGGTCGTTCTGGAGCATCGCGCCGGGCAGCAGGTGCGCCTCGGTGAGGACCTGGAATCCGTTGCAGATACCGAGGACAGGCATTCCGGACTTCGCCTCGGCGATCACGGATTCCATGACCGGCGAGAACCGCGAGATCGCGCCGGCGCGCAGATAGTCGCCGTAGCTGAATCCCCCGGGCAGGACCACCGCGTCGACCTGCTTCAGGTCCTTGTCGCGGTGCCACAGCGGAACGGCTTCCGCGCCCGCGATCCGCACCGCGCGCTGCGTGTCACGGTCATCAAGGGTGCCGGGAAAAGTAACGACCCCAATACGTGCCGTCACGATTCCACCTTTACGACGAAGTCCTCGATGACGGTGTTGGCGAGGAAGGTCTCGGCCATCTCGTGGACCCGCGCGAGGACGGCGTCGTCCACGGGGCCGTCCACTTCGAGTTCGAATCGCTTTCCCTGACGCACGTCGGCGATCCCCTCGAAGCCGAGGCGCGGCAGTGCACGCTGCACCGCCTGTCCCTGGGGGTCGAGGATCTCCGGCTTGAGCATGACGTCGACTACGACGCGTGCCACGGGCACTCCCGGTGTGTGGTGCTTCGTTGAGCTTGTCCGTTCAGCGTACCGGGCCGGAATTTCTACGCGGGTAGACCGGAAGTGGATCACTTACGGGCGGTAGCGGCCCCGGGGGCGGGACGGAGGGCGCGCACCCGCGGACCTGTGGCGGTACTCACACAGGAAGTCGTCCGCGCCGGAAAATCCGTGCGCATATACGGGGTGGCAATGCGCACGACTGCCGGTGGAACACCGGCGGGAACACGCGGCGGAACTCCTTAAGGACTTCCCCACTCCGCACCCCGGCCTGTAAAAAGGAATCGGCCGGGAAAAGACATTCGGTAAAAGTGCGTACGGGCACGCATGATCCCGTACGCGCCACCGCGTGCACAGGGCCGCGCCCCGACCGGGAGCGCGGAACTCCGGCCGTGTACAGGTCGGGCGGCGGGAGCCGCCGACGAAAGGACCGATATTCGTGGCGCAGCGTGTCGTGGTCACGCTTTACGACGACACCGACGGCAAGGAAGCGGCGGAAACCGTCACTTTCGGGCTGGACGGGAAGTCGTACGAGATCGACCTGAGCCAGGCCAACGCGGAGAAACTGCGCAAGGCACTGGAGCCCTTCGTGGCCGCAGGCCGCAAACGCTCCTCCTCGGGCCGCGCCTACCGGCGCACCTCCGTGGCGGCCGACCCCGCCGCCGTCCGCGCCTGGGCCAGGTCGCACCAGATGGACGTGCCGCAGCGCGGACGCATCCCGAAGAAGGTTCTTGAGGAGTTCGAGGCGGCCAACTGAGGCGAGCGCCGGGGCGTGAGCCCCGGTGGTACGGGGGCGGGCGGGGCATCGGCTCCTCGCGGCCCGCCCGCCCCCGTGCCCCTGGCCGCCCCTCCGTACCTCACGGACCGGCCGCCCCCCGTACCTCTCCGGGCCGCCCGCCCCGTAC
Source organism: Streptomyces sp. Tu6071 (assembly GCF_000213055.1). NCBI lineage: Bacteria > Bacillati > Actinomycetota > Actinomycetes > Kitasatosporales > Streptomycetaceae > Streptomyces > Streptomyces sp. Tu6071. Next base: position 3,630,521 of record NZ_CM001165.1, read on the forward strand.
CTCACGGGCCGCACCCCGCCCCCCTCTCCTGACGGCCCGTCGCCCTCGATTTGCGCTCCACCCCGGGTGATCGGCTAAAGTCTGGAGCACGCCGAAGGGAACGGGCCGAAAGGCCGGAACCCGGAGCCGCGCGGGTGTAGTTCAGTAGTAGAACACCCCCTTTCCAAGGGGGAGGCGCAGTGTGCGATCCCTGTCACCCGCTCTGCACCGCTCGACCGTGAGGTAGGGTGGTCACCGCACCGCACGACGTGAGTCGTGGGAGCATCTGCGGACGTAGCTCAGTTGGTAGAGCGCAACCTTGCCAAGGTTGAGGTCGCCAGTTCGAACCTGGTCGTCCGCTCAGCGAAAGGCCCTCCGGGAACGGGGGGCCTTCTTCGTGTGCGCGCCGGGGTTCGCGGGCCCCGATGACAGATGTCATCCGCCTTGGTGACACCGCGCACTGCCCCGGGCCCCTCGGCGCGGGAAGACTCGAAGACATGAACAGCGCGAAAGACACCACGCGAGTCATCGATGTGACTGACCTGCGCCGGGTCTACGGGGGCGGGTTCGAAGCGGTCGGCGGGATCACCTTCCACGTGGACCGGGGCGAACTCTTCGCCCTGCTCGGGACGAACGGCGCGGGCAAGACGTCCACCGTCGAACTTCTCGAAGGACTGGCCCGGCCCACGAGCGGCACGATCCGCGTCTTCGGCCACGACCCCTACCGCGAGCGGGCCGCGATCCGCCCGCGCACCGGCGTCATGCTCCAGGAGGGCGGCTTCCCCTCCGAGTTGACCGTCGAGGAGACCGTACGGATGTGGGCGGCCTGCACGAGCGGGGCCCGCCCCGTCGGCGAGGCGCTCGAACTCGTCGGCCTCGGCAAGCGCCGCACCGTCCGCGTCAAGCAGCTCTCCGGCGGCGAACGGCGCCGCCTCGACCTGGCGAGCGCCCTGCTCGGCCGCCCCGAGATCCTCTTCCTCGACGAGCCGACGACCGGGCTCGACGCCGAGGGCCGCCGCGCCACCTGGGACCTCGTCCGCGCGCTGCGCGCCGAGGGCACCACCGTCCTCCTCACGACGCACTACCTGGAGGAGGCCGAGGAGCTGGCCGACCGGCTCGCGATCCTCCACGCGGGCCGCATCAACGTCACCGGGACCGTCGACGAGGTCCTCGCGAGCCAGCCCTCGCGGATCTCCTTCCGCCTCCCGGCGAGCCACCGCCCCGAGGACCTGCCCCCGCTCGCCCGCCTGTGGGCCGAGCCCGCCGGGGCGCGCGCCGACCGGCTCGCGCCGCCCGAGGACGCCGCCGCACTGCGCGCCGCGCTCCTCGACGCGGACGGCAGGACCGTCCGGCTCCGCACCCACCGGCTCCAGCACGCGGCGACCGAGCTGCTGCTGTGGGCGCGTGCCGAGAACATCGAGCTGGACGGGCTCGACATCCGCGCGGCCTCGCTCGAAGAGGCGTTCCTGCGGATCGCGGCCCAGGCCGGCACCCGTACCGGCGGCCCGTCCGCCCCGTCCCCCGTCCCCGCCCCCGCGCTCGCAGAGGAGACCACCCGATGAGCACCGTCGCCCCCACAGGTCCCGCCTCGACCGCGCGCAGCCGCATGGGCGCGCTCGCGCGTGCCGAGACGACACTGCTCCTGCGCGGCAAGGGGACGCTCTTCGCCGCCCTCGTCGTACCGCTCGTCCTCCCGTTCAGCTTCAAGAACGCCATCGACTCGATGGACCTGAGCGGCACGGGCCTCGATCTCGGCACGGTCCTCCTCCCGACCGCTCTCGGCCTCTCCCTCCTCTTCGCCGTCTACTCGACGCTGGTGAGCACCTACGTGACCCGGCGCGAGGAGCTGGTGCTCAAGCGGCTGCGCACCGGGGAGGTGCGGGACCCCGAGATCCTCATCGGCTCGGCGGTGCCCGCCGTCGTCACGTGTCTCGTGCAGTGGCTCGTGGTCATCGTGGGCTTCACCCTGCTCGTGCACCCCGGGGCGCCCTCGAACCCGGCGCTCGTCGTGCTCGGCGCGGTCCTCGGCATCGTCGTGGCCATCGGCCTCGCCGCCCTCACCGCGACCCTCAGCCGTACCGCCGAGACCGCCGCCGTCATGGCGATGCCGGTCATCCTGCTGACCATGATCGGCTCGGGCGTCGGCGTCCCCCTCGACGTGATGCCCGACACCCTCGCGGCCGTCGCCCGCTGTCTCCCCTTCACGCCGACGCTCTCGCTCCTGCGCGGTGGCTGGGCGGGGAACCTGGACAGCGGCGACACCCTCCTGGCCGTCGTCACCGGCCTCGCCTGGGCCGCCTTCACCGTCTACGGCGTCCGCCGCTGGTTCCGCTGGGAGCCGAGGCGCTGAGCGGGGGCGGCGGTACGGGGCCGGGGCGGCCGACGCCGGGTGGCGCCCCGTACCCGTGCTGTCACCGGCGCGACCCCGCACCATGGAGAGACCGACCGGAGACAGGAAGGGGTGACCCTTGAGCGGCAGCCACGAGGAGACCACGACGGCGACGGCCGTGGTGCCCGCACCGGCCGACGGCAAGGGACCGGGCGCGTCCGCCGCGTCGGCGGCGTCCGCCGCACCGGCCGAGGACTCGGTCCGGACCGTGGACGCGGTCCCGGCAGTGGACGGGGAGACGACGGTGGACGCGGTCCCGGCCGGGGAGCCGGAAGCCGCCGTGCGCGCGGAAGCGGCCGTGGCCGGGGAGCCCGTGTCGGTGGCCGGGGAGCGCGGGTCCGTGGCCGGGGAGCGCGGGTCCGTGGCCGAGCCCCGCTTCCCGCGCTTCGAGCGCCTCTCCTGGCGGCCCCCGTCGCTGACCAGGGGCCACCGCCCCGTCCAGCAGCTCGACCACTACACGCGGGCCACCCTCAGCCGCTACGTATGGGGGTTCTTCGCGGGCTGGGTCCTGCCCGATCTCCTCCAGCACTTCGGGCGGGGCGACCGCACCGACCTCGTGCTCCGCTCCGCGCTGTTCCTCTCCTCGCTCGCGCTCTGCGTCGCCACCCGCCCCGCGCTCCTCGACGCCCTCGACCGCTATCTCGGCAGGACGGACGCGCTGCGCGCCCCGGCCGCGTGGCGGCTCCTGGCGCTCACCGTCCTCACGGCGGCGCTCTACCTCGTGTGCCTCGGCACGGGCACGATCGACACCCAGGCGCTCGTGACGGCGGTGATGTTCTTCATCAACCCCGTCTACGCGGTCCTGGCCCTCCGCGTCCCCGTCCCCCGCTTCCTCCTCGCCGTCGTCGGCGGCACCGCGGCGCTCTCCGCCGCCGCTCTCCTCGCCGACCCCGAGGGCACCCCGAGCGCCGTCCTCGCGATCATCGTCCCGTGCTCGGCGCTCCTCGCGCTCGTCATCTGCCGCCCCTCCGGCTGGTCCCTCGCCCGTACCTGGGACATCGAGTACGCGCGCCAGGAGATCGAGAAGGCGAAGGACAAGGTCGAGCGCGCCAAGGAGACGGAGTCGCGACTCGCCGTCGCCGAGGAACGCCTCCGCTTCGGCCGCGACCTCCACGACGTCCTCGGCCGCAACCTCGCCACCATCGCCCTCAAGAGCGAACTCGCGGTCCGGCTCGCCCGCCGCGAGCGCACCGAGGACGCCGTGGCGCAGATGGCCGAGGTCCAGGAGATCGCCCAGCGCTCGCAGCGCGAGGTCCGCGAGGTCGTACGCGGCTACCGGGGCATCGACCTCGGCTCCGAGCTGCTCGGCGCGCGCAGCGTCCTGGAAGCGGCCGGGATCGACTGCGCGACCGCCGCGGGGGACATCCAGTCCCTCGCTCCGCCCGTGCGGGCCGCCCTCGCCTGGGTCGTCCGCGAGGCCGCGACGAACGTTTTGCGCCACGGCGACGCCCGCCACTGCACCATCACGCTCGCCACGAGCCGCTCCGGCACGAGCCTCACCGTCGAGAACGACGGCGCCCCCGAGTCGCCCGGCCCCACCCGGGGCGGCTCCGGGCTCGCCGGGCTCCGCGAACGCCTCGCGCCCCTCGGCGGCGTACTCGAAGCCGGCCCCACGGCGCCGGGGCGCTTCCGCCTCGCGGCCCACGTACCGCACCCGCCCGTTCCCGACCCCGCCCCCGGAGGAAACCGCCCGTGACCACCGAGCCCCCGCCCGCGTCTCCCGCCACTCCCCGGGTCCGCGTGCTGCTCGCCGACGACGAGCACCTCATCCGGGGTGCCCTCGCTGCCCTCCTCGCTCTGGAGGACGACCTCGAAGTCGTCGCGGAGGCCGCCTCGGGCGCCGAGGCCCTCGCGATGGCCCGCGCCAAGGGCCCCGACGTCGCCGTCCTCGACCTCCAGATGCCGGACGGCGACGGTGTGAGCGTGGCCACAAGCCTGCGGAGCGAACTGCCCGGCTGCCGCTGCCTCATCGTGACGAGCCACGGCCGTCCCGGGCACCTCAAGCGGGCCCTGGAGGTGGGGGTGCGCGGTTTCGTGCCGAAGACCGTGAGCGCGCAGCGGCTCGCCGAGATCATCCGCACCGTCCACGCCGGAAGCCGTTACGTCGACCCCGAGTTGGCCGCCGACGCGATCGCCGCCGGGGACTCCCCGCTCAGCGCCCGCGAGGCCGAGGTCCTGGAGTACGCGGCGGACGGGGCCCCCGTCGCCGAGATCGCCCAGCGCGCGGGCCTCTCCCCCGGCACCGTCCGCAACTACCTCTCCTCCGCCGTGACCAAGCTCGGGGCCGAGAACCGTCACGCCGCCGTGCGCACGGCCCGCTCCCGGGGTTGGGTATAGTGGTCTCACGCGCTGAACACCGCGAGAGCGGCGGAGAAGCGCGGTGCGGACGTAGCTCAGTTGGTAGAGCGCAACCTTGCCAAGGTTGAGGTCGCCAGTTCGAACCTGGTCGTCCGCTCAGCGAAAGGCCCCCCGGGAACGGGGGGCCTTCTTCGTGTGCGCGGTGTCTCCGGGCGCGCCATGTTTCACGTGAAACATGGCGGTCGACGGGTGCGGGGCGATGTTCCACGTGGAACATCGCCCCGCACCCGTCGACCGCTCGGCCCGTGCCGCTCCGGGTCTCAGCCCCAGCGCACGCCCGTCAGCTTCTCGTACGCCTCGACGTACTTCGCCCGCGTCCGCTCCACGATCTCGGCGGGCAGCTCGGGCGGCGGCTGCTCGCTCTTGCGGTCCCAGCCGGAGACGGGGGAGGTGAGCCAGTCGCGGACGAACTGCTTGTCGAAGGAGGGCTGGGCGTGGCCCGGCTCCCAGGAATCGGCCGGCCAGAAGCGCGAGGAGTCGGGGGTGAGGACCTCGTCGGCGAGGACGAGTTCCTCCCCGTCGAAGCCGAACTCGAACTTCGTGTCGGCGAGGATGATCCCGCGCTCACGGGCGATGTCCCGGCCCCGGGCGTAGACCGCGAGGGTCGTCTGCCGGAGCTGCGCGGCGGTCTCGGCGCCGACCCGGCGGGCCACCTCCTCGTAGCTCACGTTCTCGTCGTGCTCGCCGACCTCGGCCTTCGTCGCCGGGGTGAAGATCGGGCCGGGCAGCTCGGAGCCGTCCTCCAGGCCCTCGGGGAGCGCGAGCCCGCACACCGTGCGGGACGCGTTGTACTCGACGAGCCCCGAGCCGGTGAGGTAGCCGCGCGCGACGGCCTCGACCGGGATCATGTCGAGCGAGCGGCAGACCAGCGTGCGCCCGGCCCAGGAGGCGGGGGCGCCCTCGGGCAGCTTCGTCGACAGGACGTGGTTCGGGACGAGGTCGGCGAGCTGGTCGAACCACCACAGCGAGAGCTGCGTGAGCACGCGCCCCTTGTCGGGGATCTCGCTGGGCAGCACCCAGTCGTAGGCGGACAAGCGGTCGCTCGCGACCATCACGAGCTCGCCGGCCTCGTTCCGGTAGAGGTCGCGCACCTTGCCGGTGTGCAGATGCACCAGCCCCGGCACCTGTACGGGCTCGGGCTTTTCTACGAATCCGGACACGGTTCCTCCACGTGCTTCCGTCCCATGCCCCCCGATTGTCCCGTACGGGAGCGAGGCGCGACGCCGCAGGGTGCCGGGTGGACGGCGTGAGGGCGGTGGGGCACGCGTGACGCCCGCCCGTACGAGCGGTGCGAGCCCCCGCCCCCGACGTCGGCGGACGCCGGTCAGTCGCGTTTGCAGATGCGGTCGAGGAGGTTCGCCGTCGCGCGCTGGATACGGGTGTCGACGTGGCCCGGCCGGTCGAGCGCGGGCGACCAGGCGAAGGTGCCGGAGGCGAAGACGAGGGCGCCGCTGGGGGCGCGGTAGAGGGAGGTCTCCTGGTGGCGGACGGCGCCCTGGTCCTCGTACGGCGAGTGCGCGAGGAGCATCCGGTCCTCGTACGGGGGCAACTGCGTGCGCGGGAAGTAGCGGTCGGCCTCCCCGGCGACGAGCCCGGGGAGTTCGTCGCCCTCGTGCGCCCCGGTCGCCTCCCACAGCCAGTGCTCCGCGTGCCGCACGACGAGCGGGGCGGGGGCGGGGACCCGGCCCGCATACTGGATGCCCATGAGCTCCTGCTCCGGCCGGTCCACCTCGCGCCACAGCGTCGCGCGGCCGGGGCCCCGGCGCTTGCGGCAGGTCAGGAGCCGGTCGGGGACGCCCGAGGGGGACGCGCTCAGCTCGACCTGCCAGTACATCGTGTTCGCGGAGAGGAAGACGAGCGAGGTCCCGGCCTCCTTCGCGCGCTCGGTCGTGCGGCGCATCGGGACGGACCAGTACTCGTCGTGGCCGGGGAAGACGAGGCCCCGGTACCGGGTCGGGTCGACGCGGCCCGCGTGGAGGTCGCGGGCGTCGGCGTAGGCGAGGTCGTAGCCGTAGCGCTCGGCCCAGCGGATGAAATCGTAGGCGTGGCCCACGTGCAGCGGGAGGCCCGCGCCCGCGAAGGGGCGGTCGAAGGACACGGTGATCGCGGCGTCCTCCTCGCCGAGCAGCCCGCCCTTGTCGTCCCAGGCGTGGTACAGGCTCGCGCCCGTCCTGCCGTCCTCCGGGTAGAGGTTGTACGCCTGCCAGGTCACGTCCGGGAGCAGGAGGAGCAGGTCGGCGGGCTCGCTGTCGCGGACGGTGAACGGGATGTGCGAGCGGTGCCCGTCGTACGTCGTGAGGACCGCGACGTACGCGCCCGGCTTCCAGTACGAGGGGATCTGCTGCCGCCACGTGCGCCACCAGTGGTGGCAGGAGACCGTGCGGTCGGCGAGGAGCGGCTCGGGCTGGGTGAGTCCTTGCAGCCGGGGCGTCGAGGCGATCTTGCTGGCACCGGCCCCCGCGTAGTGGCCGATGCGGTAGAAGTCCATGGAGTACGACTGCGGCGGGTTGACCGTGACGTGGAAGTCGATCGACTCGCCGGGGGCGACGGCGCCCGTCGAGGTGAAGCCCTTGATCTGCTGGTGCACGTCGTCGGACGAACGCGGCGAGCCCTCCTCGCGGCGCGGCCTCGGCATCCGCAGTTCGGCGCCGGGCGCCGGGGCGTGCTCGACGTACCAGGGGACGACCCTGCCGGTGTCGTCGAAGTACGTCTCGCTCGCGCGCAGCCACGGCAGCGGGCCCTGCCCGAAGGGGTCCGTCGCCGCGTGCGCGACCGCCCCCGACTCCCACCGGCCCTTCCCGCGTTCCGCCCCCATCTCCGCCCCTCCCTCGTCCCCCGCATCCCGGTGCCGCGCCCCTCGTCACCGGGGCGGAAGCCAGCACATCACACTAAGCACGCACACCGTCACCGTTCCCCCCGAATCCCCGCCAACGGCCCTGTGCCCGAAGCGGTGCAGAACCGCTTCTGCCTGGTGGCGGTGGGCCGGGCGGACGGAAACGGAGTTCCTCGTTCGGGTGAGCCCGCACAAACGGCCGCCCCTTTCCCGCCGGGGCGGCGCCCCCGCGCACCCCCGTGCGCTCCCGCGAGACGGCGCCCTTCCTTCCCGCCGGTCGGGCGCCCGCGCGCACCGCCCTGCCTTCCCGCCGGACGCCCCCGTAAGGCGCCGCGCCTCCCCGCCGGTCGGCGCCCCCGCGCACCACCCCGCCCCTACCCGACCCGTACCCCCACCCGCGCCAGCCAGCGGCGCAGCGGGATCGAGTCGCCGTCCTCCACCAGGCTCCGCACCCGCGCCCCGAGGTCGCGCACCCGCTCCCCGTCCACCAGGAGCACCGGGCCGTCCAGCCAGTCGAGCCCCGGCATCGCGCCGCCCGCGTCCACCGCCGCGCAGCACACCAGCGAGGTCACGTGGTCCGCGAGGACCTCCACCCCGCTCCGTACCGGCGGCGGCGCGAAGAGCGGCAGCCCGCCGTTCCCTTCGTAGACCCCCTCCGAGGTGCGCGTGGCTCCCACGCCCCCGGTGGTCTCCTCGCGCGCGACCCGCGCCGCGAGCCCGGCGGCGAGCGCCGCCGCGCGCGGGTGCGCGAAGCGGTCGGCCTCCTCCTCGGGCGTCTCGGGGAAGATCTCGGGCTCGGTCCGCGCCGCGTACTCCGTCGTACGGGGCGCACCGCCGCGCGCCCCGCCCTCGCGCAGCGGCGGCGCCGCCATCACCCCGACCCGCTCGGGCGGGCTGTCGCTCACCGTCAGGTGCTCCAGGACGCGCGCCACCGTGCACGGCCGCCCGTCCTCGCCCAGCACCTCGCCGAGCCGCGCCACGTCCGCGCGCCACAGCCGCTCCACGACCTCGCGCGGGTAGTCGCGCCAGCTCACCGGCCGCCACTCGCCGCCCCGCTCCCCGTGGAAGAGCCGCGCGGCGAGCAGGGAGGCGGCCTCGTCGGCGAGTTCGGGCTCCTCCAGGAGTTCGCTCGCGGGCGGCTCGGTGAGCCGCATCGCCTGCTCGTCGGCGGCGAGCCGGTCTCTGCGGGACAGCTCGGCGAGCGCCGCGGCGACGCCCGCGTCGAGCCGCGCGGGCCAGCGCCCGAGCCGCCACGCGGGCACCGCGACCCGGCCCAGCAGCCGGTCCCAGCCCGCGTACGCGAGCCCCACCTGCTCCTGCGCGGTGATCCGTCGCCCGTAGTCCACCTTCCTGGCCCGCTCGGCGCACGCCGCCGCCACGTACCGCTCCATGTCGGCCGCGGCGCCCCGGCACCGGACGAGCAGCAGCCGTGCGAGGCGCGCGGGCACCGCGAGCAGCACCCGGTGGGCGAGCGGGGCGCGGGGCCCGGCCGTCGCGAGCGCCGCGTCCAGGCCCCGGACGAATTTGCGGGCCTGCGCCGTCGTCGGCTCCGCCGCGGGCTCCGTGCCCGCGACGACGGGCGCGAGCAGCGCGCGCAGTTCGGCGACGCGCAGCCACCACAGGAAGGGCGAGCCGATCACGAGGACCTGCGCGCGTACCCCGGGCGCCGCCGCGCGCTCCTCCAGCCAGCTGTCGCAGTCGGGCGTGAGCGCTATCGCCGCGGGGGCCGGGACCCCGAGCCGCTCCGCCAGCTCCCGCACCAGGTGGTACAGGGCGGGCGCGGCGCGCTCCTCGACCGGCACGGCCGGGGACTCGGCGGGCGCGGCGCGCGCGATGAGCAGCGCGGTCGCCCCGGCGAGGGCGAGCGCGAGCACGGCGAGCACCGCGACCCACAGTCTCGCCGCGTCCCACCCCGTACCCTCCAGCCGCCCGCCGACCGCGCCCGCCCACAGCACGACGGCGCACGCCGCGGGCAGCACCGCCAGCGCGGTCGCCGCGGACTTGACCCGCAGCACCGCGGCGGCCCTGGACCGCGCGGCGAGCGCGCCCACCTCCACACCCGTACCCGACGACACGACCTGCCGACCCCCTACCCCTGGCGCCCGCCGGACCCCCGCGGGCCCGGCCTGCACCGACGGGCCGCGCACCCGTGCTGGTGCCCGGTCCGTTTCTGCCTCGTCGCTTGCTTCCCGCGCTGATCCGCGGCGGACCGCGGCCCGTCGCGCTTTCCGGCGTCGCTCACATCCCCCACTGTGACACCGGCCCCCGACATCGCAATGCCGGTGGGCCAAGTGCCGCAGCCCGCCCGCGCGGCCCGCTCTGCACGGGCCGACCGGCGATGGAGCACGTGCGCCGCACCCTAGTGGGGGCGCGCGCCGTCGTCAGCCGTATGCGGCTTCGATCACTCGATGGAATGGCTCTGGGCAAAGGTGCTGACAAGCGGACGCCCCGGGGTCCGTACGTGTGCACGAGGACGTGTACGCGTACGGGCCCCGGGGCGCCCGGCACGTTTTCCGGGTGGTCCCGGGGGCATCAGCCCGTGGCCACCGCGTCCCGCGCCGCCCGCTCGGCGATGTCCGTGCGGTGCTGCGCGTCCTTGAGGCCGATCCGCGCCACCGCCGCGTAGGCGCGCTCGCGCGCGACCGTCAGGTCCGTGCCCGTCGCCGTCACCGAGAGCACGCGGCCCCCGGCGCTCACGACGTCCTCGCCCTCGCGGCGCGTCCCCGCGTGCAGCACGTACGCGTCCGGGGCGTCCTTCGCGGCGACCTCGTCGAGCCCGGTGATCACGTCGCCGGTACGGGGCGCGGCCGGGTAGTTCGCGGAGGCGACCACGACCGTGACGGCCGCGTCCTCGCTCCACCGCAGCGGCTCCAGCGTCGCCAGCTCGCCGCGCGCCGAGGCGTTCAGGAGGCCGGAGAGCGGGGTGCGCAGGCGCGCGAGGACGACCTGCGTCTCGGGGTCGCCGAAGCGCGCGTTGAACTCGATGACGCGCACGCCGCGCGAGGTGAGCGCGAGCCCCGCGTACAGCAGCCCGCTGAACAGCGCGCCGCGCCGCCGCAGTTCGTCGACGGTCGGCTGGAGCACCGTGCGCAGCACCTCGTCGACGAGGCCCGCGTCCGCCCAGGGCAGCGGCGAGTACGCGCCCATGCCGCCCGTGTTGGGGCCCTCGTCGCCGTCGAGCGCGCGCTTGAAGTCCTGCGCGGGCTGGAGCGGGACGACCGTCGTGCCGTCCGTGACCGCGAAGAGCGAGACCTCGGGCCCGTCGAGGAACTCCTCGATGACGACCCGGCCGCAGGCGAGCGCGTGCTCGCGCGCCCGCGCGCGGTCGTCCGTGACGACGACGCCCTTGCCGGCCGCGAGACCGTCGTCCTTCACGACGTACGGGGCGCCGAAGGCGTCGAGCGCGGCGTCGACCTCCTCCGGGGTCGTGCACACGTAGGCGCGCGCGGTGGGCACCTGCGCGGCGGCCATGACGTCCTTCGCGAACGCCTTCGAGCCCTCCAGCAGGGCGGCCTCGCGGCCGGGCCCGAAGCAGGCGATACCCGCCTCGCGCACGGCGTCGGCGACCCCGGCGACGAGCGGCGCCTCGGGCCCCACGACGACGAGATCCGCCTCCGTCTCCCGGGCCAGGCGCACGACATCGGCCCCGTCCAGGGCATCGACGGGCCGCACGGCGGCGACCTCGGCGATCCCGGCGTTCCCGGGGGCACAGTACAGGGCTTCGACGGCTGGGTCGAGCGAGAGAGAGCGGCACAGGGCGTGTTCGCGGGCGCCGTTTCCGATGACGAGGACCTTCACACGGCTCACCCTAACGGGCGGGTGGGGGGCGGGGGGCTCACGGGCGGAGGGGTGGGGTGGGGGCGGGGGCCGGGGGCGTGATGGGGCGGGGACTCTTGGTCGGGCCGGGCGGCCGGACCTCCGACGGCTCGGGCCCCACATCCCGCTTCGGTCGGCGACGTGCCTCAGCCGGTGGCCCGGCCCGACCCGTCACCGGTCACCGTCACCCGTCACCCGTCACCCGTCACCGGCTCAGTGCGGCGCCGCGTCGTTGTCGTACTCGTCGAGCACGGTCGCCCCCAGCTCGCGCACGATCAGCTCGTACCCGCTGAGCGCGCTCTCGACGAGGTCCGGGTCGTCGGCCGCCGGCATGTCGTCCTCGGGCGCCACGGGCGGGCGCGCGGGAGCGGCGGCGGGGCGCTGCTCGGGGGCCGGGGCCGGTACGGAGGGGGCGGGCGCGGGCCGCGACTGGGCCTGCGGCGGGGCGGAGGGGCCACCGGGCGCCGCCGTCGGTGCGCCGCCGCTCTGCGGTGCGGGGGCGGGGCTCGGCGCCGGGGCGGGCGCCGCGGGTGCGCCGCCGTACCCCCCGTAGCCGCCCCCCGGAGGCGGTGGCGACTGGGGCGCTCCGCCGCCGCCCCCGCCCTGCGAGTCGACGACGGCCTCGATCTTCCAGTTGACCTGGAAGCGGCTCTGGAGCGCCTGCTTGAGCACGTCCTCGTTGTTGCCGTTGAGGAAGTTGTCCCTGGCCCCGGCGTTGACGAAGCCGATCTGCAAGGTCGTCCCGTCGAAACCGGCGACCTGCGCGTTCTGGCTCAGCAGCATCCAGGTGAAGCGGCGCGTGTTCTTCACCGTCTCCAGGATCTCGGGCCACAGCGCGCGCGGATCGAGGCCGCTGCCGGGGGGCGGGGCGGCGGGCTGGGGCGCGGCGGGGGCCTGGGCCTGCGGCTGGGCGTGCGCCGGGACCTGGGCGGCCGGTCCGGGTCGCACGATCAGCTCGTACAACCTGAGCCGCTCTCGACGAGGTCCCAGTCGTCGGGCGGGGGCGCGTGGTCCCCGGAGCCGGGCCCGGTGGGCGCGGGCCAGCCGCCGGGGGCGGGGGCGTGGGGCGCCGGGGCCTGCGCGGGGGCGGGCGCCTGCGGTTGCGCCGGTGCCGGTGCCGGTGCCGGTGCCTGGACGGGAGCGGGCGCGGGCGCGGCGGCCTGCGGGTAGGCCGCCCCCGCCACCGCTCCGGCCGGTGGCCCGGACCGCTCCAGGCGGTCGAGTCTGGCGAGGACGGCGCGCTGGTCGTCGTACGCGGCGGGGAGGAGGATCCGCGCGCAGATGAGTTCGAGCTGGAGGCGCGGCGAGGTGGCGCCGCGCATCTCGGTGAGGCCCTCGTTGACGAGGTCGGCGGCGCGGCTCAGCTCGGCGGCCCCGAAGACGGACGCCTGCGCCTGCATCCGCTCGACGACGTCGGCGGGCGCGTCGATGAGTCCCTTCTCACCCGCGTCGGGCACGGCGGCGAGGATCACGAGGTCGCGCAGCCGCTCCAGGAGGTCGGCGACGAAGCGGCGCGGGTCGTTGCCGCCCTCGATGACGCGGTCCACGACCTCGAAGGCGGCGGCCCCGTCCCCGGCGGCGAAGGCGTCGACGACGGAGTCGAGCAGCGAGCCGTCGGTGTATCCGAGCAGCGAGGTCGCCATGGCATAGGTCACACCGTCGTCACCGGCTCCGGCGAGGAGCTGGTCCATGACCGACATGGAGTCACGCACGGACCCCGCCCCGGCCCGTACGACGAGGGGCAGCACCCCGTCCTCGACCCGTACGTCCTCCTGCCCGCAGACCTGGCCGAGGTAGTCGCGCAGGGTCCCGGGCGGCACGAGCCGGAAGGGGTAGTGGTGCGTACGCGAGCGGATCGTCCCGATGACCTTCTCGGGCTCGGTCGTCGCGAAGATGAACTTGAGGTGCTCGGGCGGCTCCTCGACGACCTTGAGCAGGGCGTTGAAACCGGCCGACGTGACCATGTGGGCCTCGTCGATGATGTAGATCTTGTACCGGCTCGACGCGGGCCCGAAGAACGCCTTCTCGCGCAGGTCACGGGCGTCGTCCACGCCACCGTGCGAAGCGGCGTCGATCTCGATGACGTCGATGGACCCCGGCCCGTTCCTGGCCAGGTCCTGGCAGGACTGGCACTCGCCGCAGGGCGTGGGCGTGGGCCCCTGCTCGCAGTTCAGGCAGCGGGCGAGGATGCGGGCGCTGGTCGTCTTGCCGCACCCGCGCGGCCCGCTGAACAGATACGCGTGATTGACCCTGTTGTTGCGCAGGGCCTGCGACAGGGGGTCGGTGACATGCTCCTGCCCGATGACCTCGGCGAAGGTCTCGGGACGGTAGCGGCGGTACAGCGCGAGGGACGACACACCTACGAGGTTATAGGCGCCCACCGACAAACGGCCCCGCACACGACAACGCCCCCCACGCACCCGCCAGAGCCGACCTACCCTTGCTGCCTTCCGGCCCTGGGGGAGTTCAGTCAGATAGCGCCACGTGAGGGGCTGCCCGCCACCCTACCCGATCCCGAACCCCACCCTCGACCCCTCTCCCCCACCCCCGGATCGGGTTCGCGAGCACTCCCCTGCCTCATGTAATGTCTCCTGCGGAGGATTCGCCTAGAGGCCTAGGGCGCACGCTTGGAAAGCGTGTTGGGGGCAACCCCTCACGAGTTCGAATCTCGTATCCTCCGCCATTGCTCTCACCGGGCAATACGTCGAAGGGCCCCACCGGTTTCGGTGGGGCCCTTCGACGTTGTGGCGATCACACCTCAACGTTGGAGTGTGGTCAGCGGCCCGTCTTCCAGTCCGTGTCCAGGATCGCGGCGTGGACCGCCGCTGTGATCAGGGTGAGGGCGAGGATGCCGCCTACCCAGTTGCCCCCGTTGCCGAGGGCGTCGCCCAGGACGGCCGTGCCGTAGGTCGCCGCCGCGTAGAGGGCCGGGACGGTCATGGGGACGACGCGCTTCTTCGCCGCGATGAAGAAGAGGGGTGGGGCCAGCAGGCCCGCGGAGAGGACGACCGCGGAGACCCGGACGAGTTTGTGCCAGGTCTTCGCGTACATGCGCGCCCTGAGGGGGGCGTCGAGGTAGGGGTTGCTCATGGGGCGGCCTCATTCCTTCAGGCCCCACAGTGTGAGCGGGGGACGGGCGCGCCGGGGACAACTCGTGTGTATCGGTCGGTTTCCGGTGGGAAGTTGTCGGGTTCGGGCGGGCGGTGGGCTTTACCAGTTCTCCAGGAGTTCTTCCTCGGTCTTCTCTTCCGGGGTGTCGTCGTCCTCCGATTCGTTCAGTTCGAACCAGACCGTTTTGCCCTCGGGTTCGGGGCGGACGCCCCAGGCGGAGGCGAGGAGGTCGAGGAGGATGAGGCCGCGGCCGGAGGAGGCGAGTTCGCCGGGGGCTTGCTGGTGGGGGAGTTCGTCGCCCTGGTCGGTGACCTCGACGCGGAGGTGGCGGGTGCCGGCGTGGCCGAGGAGGCGGGCGGCGAGGGCGGCGGACTGGTCGGTGTGGACGAGGACGTTGCCGAGGAGTTCGGAGGTGAGGAGGACCGCCGTGTCGACCTGGTCCTGGCGGGCCCAGTCGTGGAGGAGGAGGCGGAGTTCCGCGCGGGCCTCGGCGAGGCCCTCGGGGCGGTCCTGGCGCAGCGTGAGGACGAGGCGGCGTTCGGGGATCGCGCCCGTGCCCTGTTCGGGGTGGGCGTCGCGGCGGAGCAGGAGGAGGGCGATGTCGTCGCCGCCGTGCGCGGGGGCCACCTCGGGGTCGGGGGTCTCGACGGTGGCGAGGAGGCGGTCGGCCATGCCCTCCAGGTCGCCCGGGTCGGCCTCGGTCAGCGCGTCGCGCAGCCGGACCCAGCCGGTGAACATGTCGTCGCCGCCGTTCTCGATGAGCCCGTCGGTGCAGAGCATCAGGATCTCGCCGGGGTCGAGTTCGACGAGGTCGACGGGGTAGTCGTTGGCGCCGCCGAGCAGGCCGAGCGGGAGCCCGCCCCGTACGTGCTTGATCAGGCACGTACCGTCCGGCAGGCGCAGGACGGGGTGCGGGTGGCCCGCGCGGGCGAGCATGAGGACGCCGGTGGCGGGGTCGGCCTCGACGTACAGGCAGGTCGCGAAGCGGTCCTCGTCGAGGGCGGCGAGGAAGCGCGAGGTGCGGGCGAGGATCGCGTCGGGCCCGTGGCCCTCGGCGGCGTAGGCGTGGACCGCCGTGCGCAGTTGCGACATGAGGCCCGCCGCGTGCACGTCGTGGCCCTGCACGTCGCCGACGACGCAGGCGATCTTCCCGCCGGGGAGCTGGATCACGTCGTACCAGTCGCCGCCGACCATGAGGCCGCCGCCGGTCGGCACGTAGCGGTTCGCGACGGTCAGGCCCTTGCGGACGCCGCCGGCCGCCGCGCCCATGCTGGAGCGCAGGCCGCGCGAGAGGGCGAGTTCGGCGGCGCCCGTGCGGGAGCGTTCGAGCGCGCTCGTGAGGAGCGCCGCCGCGGTGCGGAGCAGGGCGCGATCGGCGGCGGAGAAGACGCGCGGGGCGCCGAAGGCGGCGAGCCACACGCCCTGGACCTTGCCGCCCGTCACGAGCGGCAGGTACGCCCACGCCTCGCGGCCCCGGCGCGAGGTGAGGCGCCACATCGCGGGGTAGCCGCGCGCGTACGCCTCGGGGGATTCGAGCCAGACGGCGCGGCCCGTGTGCGCGACCTCGGTGGCGGGGTGGCGGGTGCTCAGCGGCATCCGCAGTTCGCCGGTGTCCGTCTGGCCGGGGGCGCGGTAGCCGGACTGGCCCTCGGCGTGCAGGAAGTTCTCGCCGACGCCGAAGACGACCTGCCCGTTGAGGTCGAAGCCCTGTTCGTCGCGGAGCCGGGCGGTGACGCGCAGGGCCTCGTCCATCGTGACCGTCTCGGCCAGCTCGTGGCCGGTGGCGAGGAGGGCCGCGGCGCGCGAGGGGATGGGGTGCGGCGGGGGCGGGGGCTGCGGGAGGGGTTCTTCGGAGGGGGCGCTCCGGGTCCTGGACGCGCGTGCTGTCGTTCTTGGCCCACGTGGGGTCGGGCTCGCCCTTCTCCTTGCCCGCGGGGGTGCGGTGGGGGGCTTCGAGGGCGTTGAGGTGGTCGATCTGGGCGCGCTCGGCGGCGCTGTGACCCTCGTCCGGGACCTGGGCGCCGTCCGCGCCGCGGCTCTGGCCCTCGTCATGGGCGCCGTCCGCGCCGCGGCTCTCGTCCCCGTCGTGGGCGCCGTCCGCGCCCCGGCCCTCCTCCGGGTCCTGGCCGCCGTCCGGGTCGTGGCCGCCGGGCGGTTCCTGGCCGCCGGGGGGCGTCGCTCCGCCTCCGCTTCCGGTCACCGTGCCCGCCTCTCGCCGTCCCGCTACGGGTCCGGGCGGCCATCGCGTGGGGGACGTACCGGCCCGTTCTCCCCATCGTCGGGGGGATGCGGGCCGGGTGCAGTCCGGGAGGGGGCCGATCGGGGGTACGGGGGCGCGGGGGCGCTACGCGTCGCGCGCGCTCACTCCCCCGTACCGGCTGTGAACGGGCCCACGCGCGGGACGCTCGCCTTGCCCGTGTTGCTCACCGGGCCGCCCTTCCACGCTGCCTTGAGGTAGTCGCGCTCGTCGGGCGGGGTCAGGCGGATCGCGGCCGGGGTGACGGTCGTGACGCCGGTCGCGCGGGGGTTGCTGAAGGTGAGCGGGGACCAGGCGCTCTTGCCGGGGGTGAGGGAGACGCGTTCCTTGGTGCCGGGGGCGCGTTCCGGGTCCACGGTGACCTGCTCGCCCGCGTCGTTGACGAAGGCGAGGCCCGGGTAGCCGTAGACGGTGCAGGTGCGCGACGAGGTGTTGGTGAGGACGAGCGCGAAGTTCTCCTGACCCGCGCCGGGGTGGTTGTCGCCGAGACGGACGGAGAGTTCCGAGGTGTGGCACTGGGTGCTCGCGGCGGGCTTCGCGTCGGAGCCCGGGTCGCTCGTGGCCGTGCCGCCGCCGGTCTTCGAGCCGCCGCCACCGCCCGTGCTCTCCTTGCCGCTGGGCGTGGAGGACGCGTCGCCGCCGGGGCTCGCGGGGGCGCTCGGGTCCTTGCCGCCCTCCTCGCTCGCGCTGGGGTCGGCCTGGTCTCCGGGGAGCGGGCCCGCCTGGCTGTCGACCTTCCGCGCGGCGTCCGTGCCGCCCGTGTCGTTGCCGCCGCAGGCGGTGAGGAGCAGGGCCGCGGCGGCGAACGCCGCGGCCGTCGTGCCCGCGCGGCGGGCCTTCGTGGTCTTCCCGGTGGTCGTGCGCATGGTGGTCTCCGCGTCTCGTGGGGGGCGTGGCGGGGGCGTGGGGGGCTTCGCCGAGTACGTCCCGCTTACGTACTCCTTCGATGCGTGGTCACCGGGGAAAGTTCACGGCCGTTCGGTGCTTTTTCCCGCGGGGGCCAGTTCCAGCCCGTTCAGTACCTTCCTCGTCGCTCCGTCGCAGGCGTCCCCGTCCTCCGCGCAGCGGATCTGCACGTACGCGCCGCGCGTGCCTCCGTCCTTCGGGGCCAGGGCGGCCTCGGAGAGGCGGTGGCCCGCGCAGCCCGTCCACGTGCGTACCACTCCTTTCCACTCGCCCTCGTCCCATTCCTCCTCCTTCGGCGACCGGCAGTCGTTGTGGCGCAGGGCCTCGACGGCGGCCGTGAGGGGCGCGGCGTCCTTCGCGCCGAGGTCGACGGCGCCCGCGAAGACGCCGTCGACGCCGCTGTCCGGGTCGGACCAGTCCGAGACCTTCGTGGCGACCGTGAGGCCCGGCTCCTTCGCGGCGGGCAGGCCGATCGCGGCCGGGTCCCAGCCGCCGTCGGCGTACTCGCGCCCCCAGGCGGCGGGGACGGTGAGGTGGAGGGCGCCGGTGGCGTCGGCGATGCGGCGGCTGGTCGTGCGCTTGCCCGCGCTGGAGTCGTCGCCACTGCCGCCGCTCGCGCGCAGCGCGAGCGTGGTGCCGACGGCGGCCAGGGCGAGGACGGTGAGCGTGGCGAGGAGCGGACGGAGGCGGCGGCGCGCGGGGGCGGGCTCCGGCGGGGCGGGGGCGGGGTCGGGCTGTACGGGGGCCTGAGCGGCCGGTACGGGGGTCGGGGTGGCCGGTACGGGGGTGGGCGGTACGGGGCTGGCCGGTGCGGGGGACGGGTCCGGCGAGGGGCTCGGCGTACCGCCCCCTCCCCGGACCGCGCCGTCCTCCGGCTCCCGTACCGCCTTCCCCTCCCGCTCCCCCGCCCCGTCCGCGACGCCCGTCCCGTCCGCGACGCCCGCCCCGTCCGCGACGGCCGCCCGTACCGCTTCCAGCTCGCGGGCGAAGTCCGCCGCGTTCGGCGGGCGGTCGTCGGGGGCCGGGGAGAGGGCGCGCAGGGCGAGGGCGCGGACGGGGGCGGGGAGGTCGGGGCGGAGTTCCGCGGGGTCCAGGACGCGGCCCGCCTGGCCCGGGACCGTACCGGTGACGAGGTGGTAGAGGAGTGCGCCGAGGCCGTAGACGTCGACGCGCGCGTCGATGCCGCCGGGCGGGGGGTCGGACTGCTCGGGGGCCATGTACCCGGCGGAGCCCGCGACGACGGTGAGGCCCGAGGAGGCGGCGAGGTTCTTGGCGAGGCCGAGGTCGGCGACGAGGACACGTTCGGTGCCCGCGCGGACGGGGCCGGGGCCGCCGGGGCTCTTGAGCAGGACGTTCGACGGCTTGATGTCGCGGTGCACGATGCCCGCCGCGTGCAGGGCCGCGACGCCGGTCGCGGCGCCCGCCACGAGGCGGAGGGCCTCGGCGAGCGGGGGCGGTCCGGCCATGAGGAGGTCCTCGACCGTGCCCGCGTCGGCGTACTCCATGACGAAGTAGGGCCGGTCGTCCTCCAGCTCGCCGATGTCGTAGACCTGCACGACTCCCCCGGAACCGGCCTGGCGGAGCAGGCGGGCCTCGCTCAGGAAGCGTTCCCTGATGTCGAGGCGGCCCGCCCAGTTGTCGGCGAGGACCTTGACGGCCACGGGGGCTTGCAGGCGCTCGTCCTGGGCGAGCCAGACGACGGCGAAGGCGCCGGAGCCGAGCCTGCGCTGCACCAGGTATCGGCCGATCCGCTGAGGTGAGGGCATGCCTTTTATGATGCCCAGATGGTCTCCGACGCTCCGCGACCCCTCCGTACTTTTGCTTTCGGCACCGGATTTTCTTGGCGCGGCGGGGCGCGCGGGGGCGCACGGGCCGGGGTCGTGGTGTGCGGGGGCGGGGGCGGGGGTAGCTGGTCCGGGGCCGGGGGGTACGGGGTCGTGGGTTCGGGGTGGGGCGATGAGTGAGGCTGGGCAGGGCGCGTACGGGTACCGGGAGGTGCCCGACACCGAGGCGCTCGCCGCGGCGGCGGCCGACGGGGACGCGGCGGCGCTGGACGCGCTGCTGCGGGCGGTGGAGCCCGAAGTGGTGCGGCGTTGCGGGCGGTTCCTGCTCTACCGCGAGGACGCGGAGGAGGCGGCGCAGGACGTGCTGCTCCAAGTGGCGCGGAACATCGGGCGCTTCGAGGGGCGCAGCAAGTTCAGTACGTGGCTGTACACGATCGTGGCGAACTGCGCGCGGCAGAAGTACCGCGAGCTGAAGCGGCGGGCCGCCGAGCAGCCGCTGCCCGCCGAGGAGCACCAGCGGCCCGACCCGCGCACGACGAGCGTGATCGCGGGCTCGCGGCTCGACCTCCTCGAAGCGCTCGACCGGCTCGAACGCGACAGTCCGCACCTCGTCGCGCCGCTGGTCTACCGGGACATCTGCGAGATGGACTACACGGAGATCTCGGAGCGCACGGGGATTCCGCTGGGGACGGTGAAGTCGCGGCTGCACCACGCGCGGCGGCAGGTGCGGCCCTGGCTCGTGGTGGGGGACGCGCCCGCGCCGGTACGGGGAGACACGGGGAAGCGGTGACCCCCGGGGCGCCTCCTCAGCCCCCCACGCCCCGGAGCACCGTCCCCACGAGCCGGGTCAGCTCCGCCCGCCCTTCCGTCCCGAGGTGGGCCGTCGCCTCCGTGAGCCGCCGCGCGATCTCCTCGGCCCCCTCCTCCGCGAGGCGCCGCCCCTCCTCGGTCAGGCCGACCAGGACCGCGCGCCCGTCGTGCGGGGACGGGGAGCGGCGGACCAGGCCGCGTTTCTCGGCGCGGCCGACGAGGCCCGTCATCGAGGACTTGTCCAGGCCCAGGTGACGGCCGAGTGCGAGCATCCCCGCCCGCCGGTCGCGCAGGACGCCCAAGAGGCGGAGCTGCACGACCGAGAGCTCGTGCGCGGCGCCGGTCGCCGACAGGACGCCTTGGACCAGGAAGGACAGCTGCACGAGCGCGTCGACCGTGTTCAGCGGGGCGTCGTCCGGGGGCGGGGTCGGTGCGGGGAGCGGTGCGGGGGTGGGCACGGGACGGGACTCCTTGCGTTAGTACGTGGCACGAACTACTCTCGAATGTAGTACGTGGCACGTACCAAATTACCGCGCCGTGCCCGCCCCGCACCAGCCCCCCCCCGCACCAGCCCCCCGCGCCAGCCCCCGCACCCCCCGCCACCCCGAGGAGCCCCCTCATGCGCGCCGCACTCGTCCGCACCTTCGGCACCCCGCCCCGCTACGAGGAGGTCGGGCCCCCTCCCGCCCCCGGCCCCGGCGACGTGCTCGTCGACGTCCTCGCCGCCGGGCTGCACCCCCGCGTCCGCTCCGCCGCCGACGGCAGTCACTACACCTCGCGCGACGAGCTGCCCCTCGTCCCCGGCATCGACGGCGTGGGGCGGACCGAGGAGGGTGAACTGCTCTACTTCGTCGCGCCCGACACCGCCCTCGGCACCCTGGCCGAGCGCGCCCTCGTCGACCGCCGCCGCGCCGTCCCGCTCCCCGCCGGTACGGACCCGCTCGCCGTCGCCGCCGGGATGAACCCCGCCATGTCCTCGTGGGTCGCGCTGCGCCGCCGCGTCGACTTCGCCCCCGGCTCCTCCGTCCTCGTCCTCGGCGCCACCGGGAACGCCGGGCGGCTCGCCGTGCAGGTCGCGCGCGGGCTCGGGGCCGCGCGCGTCGTCGGTGCGGGCCGCGACCCGCACCGCCTGGGCCTCCTCGACGCGCTCGGCGCCGAACCGCTCGACCTGCGCGGCGAGGAGCACGAGGTGGCCGGGCGGCTCGGGGCCGCCGCCGGGGATGTCGACGTCGTGCTCGACTACCTGTGGGGCGCCCCCACCGAGCGCGCCGTGCCCGCCCTCCTCACCGCCCGCACCGACCGCTCCCGCCCTCTCACCTGGATTCAGCTCGGCTCCGTCGCCGGACCCGAACTCACCCTTTCCTCCGCGTGGTTGCGGGCGGGCGCGCTGTCCTTCGTCGGGAGTGGGCAGGGCTCCGTCACGACGGCCGGCATCGTCGCCGAACTCCCCGCGCTCGCCGAGGAGATCGTGAGCGGACGAATCGATGTGCGGCCCGTCGCGCGGCCGTTGGCGCGCGTGCACGAGGTGTGGGGCGAGGAGGTGGCCGCGGGGGAGCGGGTCGTGCTGGTGCCGTAGCGAGCGGGGGGCTCAGGCGCGGCCCCGGTGGCGGGCCACGGCGTCGTTGTTCGCACAGCGCACGGTGCAGTAGGTGCGGCGGCCCGCGCGCGAGGTGTCGACGTACGCCGCGTCGCAGCGGGCGCAGCGGCCGAGGCGGTGCGCGCTCGACGAGCAGATGACGTACGCGAGCGCCGCCGCCGTCGACGCCTTCACGTGCCCTACCGTCGCCTGGTCCTCGGGGCCGTAGTGCAGGTGCGGGGTGCCGTCGTGGAGAGAGATGCGCGGCAGTGAGGCCGCCTGCTCCAGCGCCGCGTTGGCGTGGGCGCAGCGCGCCGCCAGCGCCTCGGGGTCCAGGGGCCGGCCGCCGGAGGGGGCGAAGCAGGGGGCGAGGGACGCCGCCGCCCAGGCCCGCAACTCCCGTACGCCGCGCGGGGTCGGCGGCGGGCGGTGGATGCCGTGGGCGCGGAGGAGCGGGGCCAGGTCCTCGGCGGGGGCCGCGTTGACCAGGGCCGCCGCGAGGCGGGCCGCCTCGCCGCCGTAATGGTTGAACTGCACAAGGGCATGACACCACGCTGGCGGTCATGCGTACAGGCATACGAAGCACTCCCCCGCGCACGGGCCCGCCCCACGCGCCCACCGGCCCGCGAGCGGCCGGTTCCCTCGCGCGCCTCGCCCCGCTCCTCGTGCTCGGGCAGATGTGCAGCCTCCAGCTCGGGGCCGCTGTCGCCAAGTCCCTCTACGGGCGCGTCGATCCGGTGGTGGTGGCCGGGATGCGGCTCGGCTTCGCGGCGGTGCTGCTCGCGCTGCTCGTCCGGCCCCGCCTCGCCTCGTACAGCCGTGCGCAGTGGCTCGGGGCCTGCGCGCTCGGGCTCGTCTTCGCGGGCAACAACCTGACCTTCTTCCTCGCGCTCGACCGCCTCCCGCTCGGTGTCGCCGCGACCGTCGAGCTCCTCGGCCCGCTCCTGCTCGCCGTCGCGCTCTCGCGCAGCGCCGCGCACCTCCTGGCTGGGTTGCTCGGGCTCTGCGGGGTGCTGCTGCTCGGGGCGCCGGGGGGTGAACTGCCGCTCGCGGGGCTGGGGTTCGGGCTCGCGGCGGCCGGGTGCAGGACCGCGTACGTCCTCCTGAGCAAGCGTGTCGGGCGGCTCTTCCCCGACTTCGGCGGGCTCTCGCTCGCGCTGCTCGCCGGGGCGTGCGCGCTCGTCCCGCTCGCGGCGGTGCACGGCGGCGGTCAAGTACGCGCCGATCCGGGGGCGCTGCTGCCCGGGTGCGCGGTCGCGCTGCTCTCCTCGCTCGTCCCGTACGCGCTCGACATGACCGTCCTGCGCCGCATCGACTCGCGCGCCTTCGGGGTCCTGCTCGCCCTCACCCCGGCGGTCGGCGCGCTCGTCGGGCTCGCCTTCCTCGGGGAACCGCTCGGCGTCCGCGAGGTCGTCGCGATCGCGCTCGTGGTGGTGGCGGCGGGGTGGTCGGCGCGGGCGGGGAGCGGGGGCGGGGCACGGGCGGCCGGGCAGGATTGAAGAACACGGGCGAGTTAGGTTAGGCTGACCTAAGTAAGTGAGTCACGAGCGGCATCCCGGCGGTGGGCGCCAGAGCCAGGAACCCACCGCCGGGACCCGGACCGGCCACTGGACCCGTACGCGTGCATCCGCCCCGGCCAAACGCGCCCCCGCCGACCGCCACCCCCGCCGCGCGGCGCTCCCGGAAGCCGACCGGGGGCCCTGCGCGAGGGAAGTCCCCACGGGTGTAGGCGGGGTGGCGTGCCATTACCCGGAGCGGCGGGAGTACTGACCCCCGCAGCGGTTACCCTCCCGCCATGGACGGATTCCGCGTCACCTACACGGTGGAGTGCGCCGAGTCGGCGGCGCTGCTCTCACCGGACCGCAGGGAGACCCTCGAACGGGGCCTCGCGGTCCTCGCCCGCAACCCGTACCACCCGGCGACGGCCCCCATCGGCACGCACGAGGACAACCGGAAGGCGCAGGTGGCGCCAGGGGTCCTCATCGAATACGTGGTCGCGCACGCGGTGATGGTCGTCGTCGTCCTGACCGTCTTCGACGAGTCCCTGTACCTGCTGGCGGACGTACCGGGGCAGGTGGAGCGGGGAATGGAGGGGGACGCGGCACTGGGGGGCGGGGGATGAGGCCGTCCCGGTCAACGTCTGGGGTGCGCAAGACGAGTAGGGGTAGTTTTGTACTACTCTGACGCTCTCTGGTAGAACGTCCGCGAAAGGTGCGGCATGAGCGAGGCAACGTCCGACTACGGTCGGGGCATCGACGCGGAGCAGGCGCTCAAGTACGCCATCCAGCATGTGGCGGGGGAACGCGCCGAGATCGTCGAAGGGGTCATCACGCCGGTGTCACCGACTTGGTCCCACGAGTCAGCCGCTGACGAGATCCGCGAGCAGATCTACGCCAAGGTGCGGGAGCTCAACTGCCGCATCGGGTCGGGAGATCTCGATCTGCCGGGCTCCGCCAACTGGTACATCCCCGACCTCGCGGTCGTACCTCGAGACGTCGCCAAGAGCGCTGACTCCCTCCTGCCCGACCAGACCCTCCTCGTCGTCGAAGTGACCTCCCCCTCCAACGCCGAGACCGACCGCGTGATCAAGCGCCGTCGCTACGCCGAGTACGGCGCTCCCCTGTACCTCCTGGTCGACCGCCAGGAACGCAGCACGACGCTGTTCTCGGAACCGGGCCCGCTCGGCTACACGCGCGTCGAGGGCCCCCACCCCTTCGGTACGCCTCTTCCCCTCCCGGCTCCCTTCGACCTCGTGCTGGAGACCGGCGAGCTGTGAGGGCGCGGGCCCGTCGCCCGCACGACGGAACCGCCCGCGCCCCCTTGAGGGCGCGGGCGGTTCCGTGTCGTTCCGCGTCAGTCCTTCGGGGTCAGGACGAAGACCGGGATCGGGCGGTCCGTCTTCTTCTGGTAGTCGGCGTAGTCCGGGAACGCCTCCACCGCGCGGTCCCACCACTCGGCCTTCTCCGCGCCCGTGACCTCGCGGGCCGTGTAGTCCTTGCGGGTCGGACCGTCCTGGAGTTCCACCTCGGGGTGGCCCTTGACGTTGTAGTACCAGACGGGGTGTTCGGGGGCGCCGCCCTTGGAGGCGACGACCGCGTACTGGCCGTTGTGCTCGACCCGCATCAGCGGCGTCTTGCGGATCTTGCCGCTCTTCGCGCCGAGCGTCGTCAGCAGGATGACGGGCATCCCGCGCATCTCCGTCCCGCGCGTCCCGCCGCTGCCCTCGTACTCCGCGACCTGCTCCCGTACCCACTTCTCCGGGCTCGGTTCGTACTCACCACTCAGAGGCATCGCGTCCACCCTTTCGTGTCGGTGCCGACAATCTCTCACCACGCCCCGCGCCGCCAGGTCACCGCCGCTTGGCGAGTTCCTCGACGTCCCGGCGGAAGGCCCACCGCATCTCCGGTTCCATCGCGAACTTGAACAGCCGTTGCACGAGCGGCGTGCACAGCACCGTGATGACGGTCGCCGCGATGAGCGTCACGGCTATCTCGCCCACCGGGCTGTGCAGCCAGTCCGCCGCGTACCAGTCGCCGAAGCGCGAGCCCTTCGCGAGGAAGCCGTGCAGCAGGTAGCCGTACAGCGTCCCGGCGCCGAGGGCCGTGAACCACATGTGCCGGCGCGGCACCCACGCGAGGAAGCACGCGGTGAGCACGAGCGAGCAGCCGAAGAGCGCGAGCGTCATGACGACGCCGGTCCAGCCGGGCGCCCCGAGTTCCTGCGCGCTGTCGCGGTGGTAGAACCAGGCCGCGTTCATGCGCGGCGCCGCCCAGTAGGCGAAGAGCGCGCCGCCCGCGAGGACCGGCAGGGACAGGAGGCGGGCCTCGCGGCGGCGCACGAGCTGGAAGTGCTCGGGCTTGAGCTTGAGGCCGACGACGAAGAACGGCAGGAACTGAAGGACCCGCTGCATGTCGAGGTCGTCGCCGATGTCCGGCGAGATCGCCGCGAGGATCGCGATGGCGAGCGAGAGCGGCACCGGCCACCGCACGAGCTTCCAGATCGGTGTCGTCAGGCGCCACACGAAGAGCGCGATGAGGAACCAGGTCAGGTACCAGGGGTCGAGCAGGCTGAACGGGTAGTCCGGGTCGCCGCCCGCCGTGCGCTTCAGGAGCGTGTACGCGACCTCGAATATCACGTACGGGACCGCGACCCCGGTGATGAGGCGGCGCAGCCGGTCCGGGCGCATGTCGAAGCTGCGGGACATAGAGCCGGAGATGATGATGAACGCCGGCATGTGGAAGGTGTAGACGAAGATGTAGAGCGCGGAGGCGGCCCGGCTGTCCCCGCGCAGCGGCTCCCAGGCGTGACCCATCGCGACGAGGAGGATCGCGAGGTACTTCGCGTTGTCGAAGAAGGGGTCGCGCCGCTTGGCGGCCGGCTTCCCCCCGGTCCCCGCGGGCTTCGCCGCCGCTTCCCCGGGCGCCCGCACGCGCTTCAGTACGAGGGTGTCGCTGCCGGTACCCGTCGCGAGGGCGCCTCTCGCCCCCCGCTCCGCAGGCAGCGGTACGCGCCCCTCGGACGACGGCTCCGTACCGCCCTCTGATCCGTGTCCGCGCGCGGACTCGTTCACAATCCCTCCCCGATGGAACGCCGACGGGTCGGTACGCGTCTCACCAGAAATGCGGGAAGTATGTCGGTGGAAGGCATCAGCGGCAGCGTAGTGGCCCCCACCGCACCGGGCACAAGGCCGCCGGGTGTGGCTTGTCCCACCCTGGAGGCGATGCGTCCGGTTTCGGCCGCGTACTTCTCTCAGCGCCTTCTCAGGGCCCTCACAAACTCGGTACGGGAACGGCCCCGGGCCACCGGCGGGCGGGCGAGCCGCGCCCTCAGCCCGCCGCCGCCGGGCCCACCAGCTCCGTCAGCACGTCCTCCATCGTCACGAAGCCGCGTACCCGCCCCTCCTCGCCCGTCACGGCCGCGAGGTGGCTGTCGTCGGTGCGCAGCGCGGTGAGCGTGTCGTCGAGCGGGGTGTCGATGCGGACGCGCGTGAGGGGGTGGTAGGCGGCGCGCGGAAATGGCTTGTCCCGCTCGGTGACGCCGAGCGTGTCCTTGATGTGGAGGTAGCCGAGGAGCGCGCCGCCCTCGCCGGTCACCGGCAGCCGCGAGAAGCCGGACTCGGCGGCGACGCGTTCGAGGCGGGCCGGGGTGACCGTGCTGTCGACCGTGACGAGCGTCGCGCCGGGCTTGATGATCTCGCCGACGGGACGGGTGCCGAGTTCGAGCGCGTCGCGCAGCCGGTCGCGGTCGGCCTCGCTGAGCAGCCCCGCCTCGCTGCTGTCCTCGACCATGCGGGCGAGCTGGTCGTCGGTGAAGACGGACTCGACCTCGTCCTTCGGCTCGACGCGCAGCAGCCGCAGGAGGTGGTTGGCGAGGCTGTTGATGCCGAACACGAGGGGTTTGAGGAGGCGGGTGAGCGCGACGAGCGGCGGGCCGAGGAGGAGCGCGGTGCGCACGGGTTCGGCGAGCGCGATGTTCTTCGGGACCATCTCGCCGATGAGCATGTGCAGGTACGTGGCGAGCGTCAGCGCGATGACGAAGGAGAGCGGGTGCACGAGGCCGTGCGGGATGCTGACCGCCTCGAAGACCGGCTCCAGGAGGTGCGCGATCGCGGGTTCGGCGACGGCGCCGAGGACGAGCGAGGAGACGGTGATGCCGAGCTGCGCGGTCGCGAGCATCGCGGAGATGTGCTCAAGTGCCTTGATGGTGCTGGCCGCCCGCTTGTCCCCGGCCTGCGCGAGCGGTTCGATCTGGCTGCGGCGCACGGAGATGAGCGAGAACTCGCCGCCGACGAAGAAGGCGTTGGTGAAGAGCGTGAGCAGCCCGACGAGAAGCTGAACGGCGGTCATCGGGCGTCCTCCCGGCCGGTACGGATACGGGTGCGGCTAAGGGGGCGGGTGCGGGTAAGGCGGCGGGTGCGCGGGCCTTGAGCGCCCGTCGCGGCAGTGCTTCGGGCGCCCGTCGCGGCGGTGCCTCGCGTGCTCATCGGCCGTCCTCCTCGACGTGGGCCGCGTCGTCCTCGGCCGGTTTCACGACCCGTACGCGCTCGGCTCGGTGGTGCTCCACCGACAGGACCGTGAACTCCCAGCCCTGGGCCGTCGCGTCGAGTTCGCCGAGTTCCACGACGTCCCCGGCCTCCGGGATGCGCCCGAGGCGGGTCGCGAGGAGCCCCGCGACCGTCTCGTAGGGGCCCTCGGGGGCGTCGAGGCCGATGAGGCGGAGCTGGTCGAGGCGCAGCGAGCCGTCCGCCTCCCACGTCTCGCGGCCGTCGGTGCTCGGCGCGCCGGGCACGAGGTCCTCGGTCTCCTCGGGGTCGTGCTCGTCGCGCACCTCGCCGACGACCTCCTCGACGATGTCCTCGACCGTGACGACGCCCGCCGTGCCCCCGTACTCGTCGATGACGACGGCCATCGTGCGCGCGGCGCGCATGCGGGCGAGGAGGGTGTCGGCGGGGAGCGAGTCGGGGACGAGGAGCGGGGGCGTGGCGAGGTCGGTGACGCGGGTCCGGGCGCGCGCGGCCGGTTCGAGGGCGAGGACGTCGCGGATGTGGACGGTGCCGGTGACCTCGTCCAGGTGCTCGCGGTAGACGGGGAAGCGGGAGAGCCCGGTCGCGTGCGCGAGGTTCGCGGCGTCGAGCGCGCTCGCGCCCTCGGCGAGGGCCTGGACCTCGACGCGCGGGGTCATGACGTTCTCGGCGGTGAGGTCGTTGAGGTGCAGCGTACGGATGAACAGCTCGGCCGAGTCCGGTTCGAGCGCGCCCTCGGCGGCGGAGTGCCGGGCCAGCGCGACGAGTTCCTCGGGGCCGCGCACGGAGGCGAGTTCCTCGGTCGGTTCGAGCCCGAGGCGCCGCACGAAAAAGTTCGCCGTCGCGTTGAGGCTGTGGATGAAGAAGCCGAAGAAGGCCGAGAAGCGGCGGTGCGGGCCCGCGACGGCGCGGGCGACGGTCACGGGCCGGGAGATCGCCCAGTTTTTCGGGACGAGTTCGCCGATGACCATGAGGACGACGGTGGAGACGCCGACGCCGAGGATCGAGCCGATCGTCGAGGTGGCGCCGCGCGGCAGGCCGATCGCGGAGAGCGGGCCGTGGAGGAGTTCGGTGACGGCGGGTTCGGCGAGCATCCCGATGACCAGGGAGGTCACGGTGATGCCGAGCTGGGCGCCGGAGAGCTGGAAGGTGAGGGAGCGGACGGCGGCGAGCGCGCCCTCGGCGCCGCGCTCGCCCGCGTCCACGGCGCGCTCCAGGTCGGAGCGTTCGACGGTGGTGAGGGAGAACTCGGCGGCGACGAAGAGCGCGCAGGCGAGGGTGAGAAGGGCGGCGACGAGGAGCTGGACGACGGCGATCACGCGGTCACCGGCCGGGGGTGAGCGGGCAGGGCGCGGGCGGTGCGCGGGGCGCGGGCGGCTCGCGGGGGTTCACCCATCGGTCCTCGGGTTCCTTTCCTCGGGGCACAGGGAGCGGGGTGTGGGGCCCGGCGTGCTGCCGGGCCCCACGGGGGTTCCGCGACTCTACGACTGTCCCGGCGATCGTGCTCTACACGGGTGTCGTAGCAAGCGGTCGGCCGCGCGACCGTCCGGCGGGTGGACGGACCGCCCGCCCGGCCGCTCGGCGGGACGGCGGACCGCAGCCCGGCCGTCCGGCGGGGACGACCGGTCGGCCTGCTCAGCCGTTCGGCAGGATGACCGCGCGGCCCTGGACCTTCCCGTCGTGCAGCCGCTCGTACGCCTGGGGGGCCTCGTCGAGCGCGTAGGTCTCGATGTGGACGTCGACCGCCCCGGCGCGCGCGAGGTCGAAGGTCTCGCCCATCTCGGAGCGGCTGCCCCAGTACGGGGAGGTCACGACGGTCTCGTACGCCTGGAGCCCGAAGCCGACCTCCAGGCTGCCGCCGCCGATGCCGACGATCGTGACGTCGCCCTCGATCATGGCGCAGGCGCCGGACGCCTTGACGGTCGGCGGGACGCCGACGAAGTCGAAGACGGCCTCGGCGCCCCGGCCCCCGGGGGTGAGCTTGCGGACGTTCTCGACGGCGTTCTCGTCGGAGAGCACGGCCTCGTGCGCGCCGACCTCCTTGGCGAGGCGCAGCTTCTCGTCGTTGACGTCGAGCGCGATGACGCGGGCGGGGGTCAGGGCGCGCAGGAGCTGGATGCCGACGTGCCCGAGGCCGCCGGTGCCGAAGACGACGGCGGTCGAGCCGGGCACGAGCTTGGGCAGCGAGCGCTTGATGGCGTGGTACGGGGTGAGCCCCGCGTCCGTAAGCGGCACCGTCCTGACCGGGTCGAGGTCGCCGAGCGGCATGAGGTGCCGGGCGTCGTCCACGATCATGTACTCGGCGATCGCGCCGGGGTTGCCGAGTCCGGGCGGGTAGATGCCGAGGCGGGCCGCTTCGAGGCAGTAGTTCTCCTTGCCCTGCTGGCACTTGGAGCAGCGCCCGCAGCCCCACGGCCCGTACACCGCGACGGACTCGCCGACGGCGACGTTGCGCACGCCCTCGCCGAGCTTGTCGACGACGCCCGCGCCCTCGTGGCCGAGGGTGAGCGGGAGCGGGAACGTGAGCTGCTCGGCGCTCCAGCTCATGACGGCGATGTCGGAGTGGCAGACCCCCGCCGCCGTGACCTTGAGCCGGATCTCGCCGGGCTTCGGCTCGGGCTTCTCGATCTCGACGACCTCGGGTGCGGCGCCGACGGTGCGGTACTGGACTGCCTTCATCGTCTCTGCCATGAGGGACTCCTTCACTACGGGGTGCGGTCCGCTCCTACGGGGTGCGGTCCGCCGGTGGGGGGGCCGGCCCCGGGTGGGGGGCGGTCCGCCGGTGGTGCGGGGGACGGCGCGGGGGCCGGTCCGGTACGGGTACGGGTGCGGGCGGGCGGCTCGCGCGGCCAGTCGCTCCCGCCCGCGCGGCGCACGGCGAGGATCGTGGTGTCGTCGGTGAGCCGCCCGCCCGTGTGGCGCAGCACCTCGTCCCGGACGACTTCGACGAGCCGCACCGGCCGCACGAGTTCCGCGTCGGCGGCGACGCGGGCGCCGATCCGCTCCACGAGCGGGAAGAACTCGCCCGCGCGGTCGCGGGCCTCGGTCACCCCGTCCGTCACGAGCAACAGCGTCTCGTCGGCGGCGACGCGGAAGCGCCGCACGGCGAAGACGGTGCGCACGAGGGCGCTGAGGCCGAGCGGGAGCACGGGGACGGTCTCGATCTCGCGCACCCCGCGCGGGCTCACGGCGAGCGGCATCTCGTGCCCGAAGTCGACCATCTCCATCTCGTAGGGGGTGGGGCGCGGGAACTGCGAGGGGTCGGCCTGGGCGATCTCGTCGAGCGGGTCGGCGTCGTGGCCGGACATCGGCGGGAAGCCGAGCAGCGCGGCGGTCGCGAAGCGGTCCTCCTCGGCGGCCAGGCCCATGACGGCGCTGTACGCCTGGTAACGGCGCATCCGGGTCTCCAGCCGGTCGGCGACCACCGCGAGGTCGGCGGCGTGGTAGCCCCACTCGCGGAAGCAGCCGAGGACGGCGGCGGCGGCCGTGACGGCCTGGAGGCCCTTGCCCTGGACGTCGCCGAGGATCACCCGGGTGCCGTACCGGGAGGGCTGGATGTCGTAGAAGTCGCCGCCGACGCGCGCGGTGGTGTCGGCCGGGAGGTAGATCGCGGCCTGTTCCATGCCCGCCCAGTGCGGGGGCAGCGGGCGCAGCACGGTGGAACGGGTCGTCTCCGCGACGTCCTGGAGGTGGCCCACGTACCGCCCGGCCCGCAGCCGCAGCACGCAGGTGGCGACGGCGACGGCGCCGCCGCCCACGACGAGGACGAAGTCCGGCCAGCCGGTGCGGTACTGCTCCGACCAGGCCAGGTTCATGAGCACGTACACGGCGCAGGAGACGACGGCGAAGAGGGTGGTCGTCCACACGCCGCAGAGTGCCGCCGCGATGCCGGGGACGACGATGATCCACGTGATCATCCGGTAGCCGCCGCCGGTGTTCCAGTCCAGGCCGACGACGAGCACGAGCAGCGCGGCGGGCACGAGCCAGGCGACGCGGTGCCCGCGCAGCCGCAGCGGCTCCCCGCCCCACATGCGGGACGTGAGGGGTCGCATCGCCGGGCGAGAACTCACCCGCCCAGCGAAACACGGGCGGCAGGGGGGCGCCACGGGAGCGGAGCGGGGCGGCGGGGGGCGGTCCGGGAGCGAGGGGCGGGGGCGGCGACGGAGCGGGCCGGGGGACGGCGACGGGGGCGGACCGGGGGTGGCGAGGGGGGCGGGCCCGTACCGCTCCCGGCTCCGGTTGCCGCCCCGTACCGGAGGAGGACTCTGGAGACAAAGGACCGCAAAGGAGACAGCCATGGCTCACGCCGCCGCCCCCGCCACCGCTCCGAAGCCTCCCGCCCCGGCTCAGCGCCACCGCCCGGCCCGCAGGATCACGGCGATCACGGCGAGCAATGTCTTCTGGCTCGCGGCCGGGTACGGGCTCTGGGCCTCGGTGACCACGCGCCACGAGCACAGGATGACGGGCTGGAACGTCCTCTACGGGTGCGTCGCCGGGATCGTCTTCGGCCTCGTGTACCTCGCCCTGCGGCAGGTCACCCCGGCGATCCCGCGCGTGCGCCGCGCGCTCGTGTGGGCCGTCTTCTGGGGCGGCTCGATCGGCTACCTGCACAGCCTGTCGAACCCGACCATCCTGTGGTCGGTCTTCCTCGGCCTGATCCTCGCGGCGAGCGCGTTCCTCATGGCCTTCTACCACTTCTACACACGCGAGGTCCCGACGGACGCCCACCTCTGAGGGGCCCCGCCCGGCTCAGTCCCGCAGCCGCCCGCGCACGCACAGGAAGCCGAGGCCGACCGCGCACAGCACCCCCGGCACGACGGCGAGGAAGAGCCACGCGCCGGGCGCCGCGCCGTCCCCGGCATCGGCGAGCCGACCGGAGGGGGAGGCCGGCGCGGAGGCGCGTGTGCGCGCGGACGCGGGCTCGGGTGCGCGGTTCCCGCCGGGCCCCGGCAACCCGGCCCCCGTACCCGTCCTCCGGCCCGCTCCCGCCGCGACCGGCCGGTTCGTCACCTCGCACCGCACCGCGTCCCCCGCCGCCACCGTGACCTTCCCGTCGCCTGTCGGCAGCGGGCCCGCGCGGCCCGCGCAGTGCCACAGCGTGGAGGCGTACCCGGGGTGCCCGCCGTACTCGGTGAGCCGGTAGTCCCCCGCCGGAACGCGCGCCCCGGTCACCGCGCGGGAGCCGTGGGCCCCCTCGATCTCCACGGGCCCGCGCGCGGCCACCGTCCACTCCTCCGCCCGCGCCGCCCCGCCCGGCCCGCCCGGCCCGTCGAGGACGCGCTCGACGAGGGTGAGGGAGCCGGGCGCGGGCGACGGCGGGGCGGCCGGGGCGGCGGGCGCCGCGGGGCAGAGCGCGGCGAGGGCGAGGAGGGCGGTCGTGCTCGTACCGGCAAGACGGTGGCGCATGGGGGCATCCCGTCGGGGTCTGTCGGTTCGGGAGGGGGTGCGGGGGCGGTGCGGGGCGGTGCGGCCGGTTCGAGCGGCGATGCTGGGCGGTGCGGCCGGTTGAGGCGGCGGGGCGGGGGCGGCGGACGGCTCCGGCAGCAGATCATGCGGCAATCGCCCGATATGCCCATTGGCCCGCCCGGGGGCGTGTCCGGCCGCGTCCGCGCCGTGTTCCCGCTGCTCACCCGTACGCCCGTGGGACTGGCGCGCACGTGCGGGGGCGCGTTGCCTGGGTAGGTGCGGGACGTGCACGACGTAGGGATTCACGAGGGCTTTGCGGGAGGCGGCGCGGTGGTGGAGGGCGAGGCGCGGGTACGGGGGCGCGGGCGCGGTGCGGGGCACGTGGTGCGGGCCGTGCTCGCCGTGGTGCTCGCCGTGGTGGCCTGTGTGTGCGTACCGGCCGGGGCGCTCTCCGTGTGGGCGAAGTACGAGATCGGGGACACGGACACCTTCGTGGAGGCCGTCTCGCCGCTCGCGTCGAACCGGGACGTGCGCGAGGCGGTCGCCGACGCGGTGACGGACGGGGTCATGCGGCAGGTCGATCTCGGTCCGCTCCAGGACCAGGGGCGGGAGTTCGTGCGCGAGGCGGCGGTGTCCTTCACGGGCTCGCCCGCCTTCCGCGACGCGTGGGACGCGGCGGCGCGGGGCGCGCACACGGCGGTGCTCGACGCGCTGAGCGACCGCGAGTCGGGCGGGGACATCCGTATCGACCTGGGCCCGGTCACCAAGCAGGTCAAGCAGCAGCTGATCGACAACCACGTCCCGTACGCGGACCGCATCCCGGACACGGACACGTCGATCACGTTCGTCGAGTCCCGCGAGCTGGGCACGGCCCGGAAGGTGTTCCACGCCTTCGAGACGGCGGGGCCGTGGCCCGCGATCGCCGCGTTCGTCCTCGGCGGGGCCTCGATCGCGCTCGCCCACCGCAGGCTCCGCGCGCTCTCGTTCCTGGCCTTCGGGGTCGCCCTCGCGGGTGTCGTCCTGCGCCTGGCGCTGATGGCGGGCCGCGACCAGACCCTCGGCAGCATCCCGTCCGGCTTCTCGCGCCCGGCGGCGGGCGCGGGGTACGACGCGCTGACCCACGCCCTGACGACGGCCTCGTGGTGGCTGGTGGGGGTCGGTTGCGCGGTGGGCGTGGCGGGAGCGGTGGGCCTGCTCATCCCCCGGTTCCGCGGTACGCGGTCGTCCCGCAGGGCCGGATAGCGCCGGGGGCGCGGCCCGCGTGCACCCGTACGGGTGACTTCGCCCATCCCCCGCCCCTCCCGCTCCGGACCTTTCACGAGGCCGTCCCCCAGGCGGCCTCACCCCGTGACGGCGCCGCGATCGGCGCGGACCGCGCGGGTCAGGAACGGAGCACCCTCATGCGACGCATGATCAGGACCGCGAGCCTCGCCCTCGCCGCCGGCGCGGCCATCGTCGGAGCCGCCGGGGCCGCCTCGGCCGACGCGGGCGCGCAGGGCCTCGCGGCCGGCTCCCCGGGCGTCCTCTCGGGCAACCTGGTCCAGGTGCCGGTCCACGTCCCCGTGAACGCCTGCGGCAACACGGTCAACGTCATCGGCCTCCTCAACCCGGCCTTCGGCAACACCTGCGTGAACGCCGACGTCCCGAGCCACCACGGCAACCACGGCGGCTGGAACCACCAGGGCTGGTGACCCTCGCCCGCGAGGTGAGCGCGTGCCCGCCCACCTCGCGGGACCCCTCCCAGGGACCCGCCTCACGGGCCACCCCTCCCACGAACCGCCCCACGGGCCACCCCGCCCAGGGACTGGCCCCACGGGACCCCCCGGACCCGCCCCCGACGCCTTACGCCGCCCCCACCCCGCCGAACGCCCGCCGGTACCCCTGCGGGCTGACCCCCGTCGTCCGCTTGAACCGCTCCCGGAACGCCCCGGCGGAGCCGAATCCGACCTGCCCCGCGATCCGCTCCACCGAGTACCCGGTCGTCTCCAGCAGGTGCTGCCCCCGCCGCACCCGCGCCCGGTGCAGCCACCGCAGCGGTGTCGTCCCCGTCTGCTCCTTGAAGTGCCGGATCAGCGTCCGCGTGCTCGTCCCCGCCTGCCGCGCCATCCGCTCCACGGTCACCTCCTCGTCGAGGTGCGCCTCCAGCCACGCGAGCAGCGGTTCCAGCTCGGCGCCCCGGGGCGTCGCGGGCCACGGCGCCACGATGAACTGCGCCTGCCCGCCCTCTCGTTCGAGCGGCATCACGGAGAGCCGCGCCGCGTCGGCCGCGACGGCGGACCCGTAGTCCCGCCGGACGAGGTGCAGGCAGAGGTCGAGCCCGGCGGCGGCCCCCGCCGAGGTCAGGAACTGCCCGTTGTCGACGTGGAGGACGTCGGGATCGACCTCGACGGCCGGGTACGTCTCGGCGAGCAGCGCCGCCGCGGCCCAGTGCGTCGTGGCGCGCAGCCCGTCGAGCAGCCCGGTCGCGGCGAGCGGGAAGGCGCCCGTGCAGATCGACGCGATACGGGTCCCGCG
This sequence comes from Streptomyces sp. Tu6071, assembly GCF_000213055.1. Classification (NCBI taxonomy): domain Bacteria; kingdom Bacillati; phylum Actinomycetota; class Actinomycetes; order Kitasatosporales; family Streptomycetaceae; genus Streptomyces; species Streptomyces sp. Tu6071. Next base: position 3,666,282 of record NZ_CM001165.1, read on the forward strand.
CGCGGCCACCTCGCGCAGCGCCTCCCGGACGGGAGCGGGCAGCGGGGCGAGCGGCGTCGCGGTCCCCGGCACGACGACGGTGTCCGCGGTGCGGAGCGCGTCGAGCCCGTACGGGGCGCGCAGCGTGAAGGCCCCGGTGGCCACCTCCTCGCCGGGCGAGAGGGCACAGACCACGACCCGGTACGCGTCCCGCCCGTCCGGCAGCCGCGTCCGCCCGAAGGTCTCGATGGGGACCGACAGGTCGAAGGGGATGACGTGGTCGAGGGCGAGGACGGCGACGGTGTGCATGGCACGAACGTACTGCGCCGCGCCCACCGCCATCCCGCAGCCCAGCGTCCACGAGCCGTGATTCCCGCAGCTCGGAGGGCTTACGGGGCCCCTCGTCCCCGCGTGGCGGAAAGTCGGCGAAGGGTGTCACTTTTGCCACTGGGGGCGGGCGGCGCTCCCCCGTAGCGTCACTGTCCCGTGAAGACCTTTCTCCTCTCCCTGCACGTCGTCGCGGCGATCCTGGCGGTGGGCCCGGTGGCGGTCGCGGCGAGCATGTTCCCCGCGTTCCAGCGCCGCGAGGCGGGCTCGCCGGGCCCCGCGCTCCTCCACCGCATTTGCCGCGTCTACGCCGCCGTGTCCCTCGCCGTACCGGTCCTCGGCTTCGCGACGGGCGCGACGATGGGGGTGCTCGGCGATCCGTGGGTGGGGGCGTCGATCGCGCTGACGGCGCTGGCCGCCGTCCTCCTCGTCCTGGCCGTCCTGCCGGGGCAGGAGTACGCGCTGACCGGGGAGGGCCCGGCGACGGGGGCGTGGGCGGCGCCGCGCCTCGGCATGCTCACGGGCGTCTTCAACCTGCTGTGGGTCGCGGTGACGGTCCTGATGATCGCGCGCCCGGGTTCGAGCGCCTGAGAAACCGGGTGCGCGCACCGCGCCGGGCGCGGAACGATGCCCCCATGCCTCGACTCACCCCGCTGACCCTGCCCCCCGGCACCCTCTCCGGCCACCCGCAGCCGGTCCTCCCCGTCGTGGGGACGGAGGCGGTGCTGCGGCCGTGGCAGGAGGGGGACGCGGAGGCGGTACGGGCGGCGTACGACGATCCGGCGATCCAGTACTGGCACGCGCGCCGGGCCGACACGGCGGCGGAGGCGGCGGAGTGGATCGCGGAGTGGCGGGACGCGTGGCACACGGAGTCCCGGGCCGAGTGGGCGATCGCCTCCGGCGGCACCCTGCTGGGCCGCTGCGGCCTCCACCGGATCGAGGCGCTCGACGGCGAGGGCGAGGTCGCCTACTGGACGGTCCCCGCCGCGCGCGGCAAGGGCCTCGCCCCGCGCGCCGTGCGGACCCTCACGGACTGGGCCTTCGCGCGCGGCTTCGCCCGCCTCGTCCTCCAGCACTCCACCGGCAACACCGCCTCGTGCCGCGTCGCGACGAAGGCGGGCTACCCCCTCGAAGCGACCCGCTCCGCGGCGGCCCGCCACACGGACGGCTGGCACGACATGCACGCCCACGTCTCGCTCAACCCCCGTACGGAACGGGTGGGATGACCCGCCCGCCCCGGTGACCCCCAGGGCGAGGGGCGTCAGCCCTGGGGGCCGCCGGGGCGGGCGGGACGGGCGCAACGGGGGCCGGGCGGGGGCGCGGAACATACCGTGCGCGCGGGACGGGCACGCCGCGGTGTGGGCGGGCGAGCACGCCCCGGCGCGGGCCGGGCGAACAGCCCCAGCGCGGACCGGGCGAACACGCCGCGCCATGAGCCGGGCGAACACGCCGCGCCATCAGCCGGGCGAGCGGGACCGCCCCCGCCGTCCGCGCGCGGCTCAGCCCTCGCTCCCCCGTACCACCGCGCTCACCCGTGCCTCCGACTCCGGCGAGAACACCTCGCGGGCGCGGTGGGCCGTCAGCGCCCGCTCCGTGTCGGCCTCGACCAGTTCCATGTTGAGCTGGGCCGCCGCGAGGACGCCCGCCGCCGCCGAGGCCCCGACCTGAGCCGAGAGGTCGCTCGCGTTGCCCGCGATCCACAGGCCCGGGACCTCGGTGCGGCCGGTGGGCTCGGCGGGGAGGTGGGTGCCCATGCCGGAGGGGTGCGGTACGGGGGCGAGACCGAGGCCGGTGAGGAAGCCGGCGCGGGCTTCCATACGGGTCGCGACCGCGAGCGCCTGGCGCGGAACGAACGTTCTGTCCGCCATCCGTACGCCGCTCAGCCGCCCCTCCGCGTCGCTCTCGACGCCCGCGACCTCTCCCGGCACGACGCGGATGCCGCGCGCGGCGATCCACTCGTCCTCGGGCACCGGCTGACGGTCCGGGAAGTAGACGAGGTCGTCGGTCCACTGCCGGAAGAGCTTCACCTGGTGCAGCGACATCGGCCCCGTGCCGAGCACGCCGATCGCCCGCTCGCGCACCTCCCAGCCGTGGCAGTACGGGCAGTGCACGACGTCCCCGCCCCAGTGCTCCCGCAGCCCCGGCACCTCCGGCAGGCCGTCGACGAGCCCGCTCGCGACGAGCACGGCGCGCGCCCGGACGGTCGTCCCGTCCGCGCACGCCACCGCGAACCCCTCACGGTCCCGCGTCACGTCCAGCACCTCGCCCGCGACGACCTCGCCCCCGTACCCGCGCACCTCCGCGCGCCCGCGCCGCAGCAGCTCGGTGGGCTTGATGCCCTCCAGCCCGAGCACCCCGTGCGCGCCCTCGGCGGGCGCGTTGCGCGGCTCGCCGGCGTCCACGACGAGCACGGAGCGCCGCGCCCGCGCCAGCGTGAGCGCCCCACCGAGCCCGGCGGGCCCACCGCCCACGACCACGACGTCGTACCGCTCCCGTACCCCGGTCATCACGACCACCGCCTCTCATTGCCTTGCCGCCACCGTGCGGCAGCCTCGGCGCGAGAGGCAAACATGTTTGCCGCCCCGGCAAAGGAGCGGGACCCGCGTCCCGCGCCGGGGCGGCGGGCGGGCGCGCCGGATCAGTCCTTCGCCCCGCCCCCGCTCCTTACGCGTACGGGTCGAAGGGGATGCCCGCCGGCAGCGCCTTCTGGAGGTGGCTCGCGAAGGTGTCGTCGCGGATGCCGAGGAGGGCCGAGCCGAAGTCGGCGGCGGTCAGCTTCTCGCGGATGCCGGACGGGTAGCCGTCCCAGCCGACGACGGGCGGGCGCTGCCACGTGCCCTTGTGGTTCTCGGGCGGCTCGTCGCCGCCGTTGTTCTTGGCGGCGCGGAAGCAGTGCGTGCTGATGCCGTCCTTGTGGTAGACGACCTTGGCGTGGGTGCCGTCGAAGGGGAGGCTGTCGGCGGCGTGGACGGCGAAGCCGCCGTGCTGCGAGGTCGACACGTACGCGACGCGGTCCTCGTGCACCCACACCACGTTGTGCTCCCAGTCGTGCCGGTGGCCCGCGCTGCCCGGCCCGAGCGCGGCCTGGTCCTTCTCGAAGTACGAGGCGTAGACGATGGCGCACCAGTCGTTGTCGCACTTCGTGCGGGCGTAGACGTTGACGTTGTCCAGGTCGGAGGCGTCCCTGCACTGGCCGTTGACGTCGCCGCCGAGCTTCAGCCCGCCGTTGAGCGTGCCGTCCGGGCCGATCGCGGTGCTGGCGTAGCAGCCGTCCTTGTCGTAGTCGTAGGCCGGTTCGTACGTCTTCTCCAGGGCGCTCGCGTTCTCGGGCAGCGCGCCGGGCGGATCGGCGAGCGCGGTACCGGCGGCTGCGAGGACGGTGACGGCGCTGAGCGCGGCGAGGGTGGCGAGGCGTCTCGTGAGGTGGGGCACGCGATTCTCCCTTGGACGAGCAGAAGTGTGGGGTCTGCAAGGGGAGTTATTCACACGCGGACGGCGTCGCAACCACCGTGCGGGGACCGGCACATGACGGCCGGGCAACCGGTCGGGGCCCGCGCCGGAACGTCCCGGGCGCCCCACGCCGCACTTCGCTCTCTCCCACGGCGTACGGCCCCGGCGGCCACCGGTTTTTCAGCATGGAGGAAGAGGCCGTCAGGGTTTTTCCGGAGCAGCCTTCTGTACGGGATGCGCCGACCGGCTCGTGCCTCGGCACGAGACGAAGTCCCTTTCTCACAAACCGCGTTCCTCCACGCCCTCCGAGTGCGGCGGTGCGGTGGGGGGACACCAGGGAAGGAACCTCCTATGGATCACTCAGGCATGCCGGGGATGCCCGGCATGGGACCCACCGTCTCGACGGTGGACACCCTGGGCGCCGTCCTCTTCATCGGCTGGACCGCCGCGATGTGGGCCGCCGTCGTCGTGCTGGCGGTCGGGAACCGGCGCGCGGTCCGGCCGTGGATGTACAAGCTCGCCGTCGCGCTCATCGGCGTCGGCGTCGTGAGCCAGCTCGGGCATTTCCAGGAGCACGTCACGCAGGCCGGTTACTGGGTCGCCCACCCGTACGCCCCCGCGTGGATGACGCCGTGGGCCGAGAGCTTCTCGCGCGGCCTGGGCCAGGTCGACTCCAGCAAGCCCGCCCTCGGCATGGAGATCCTGCATCTGACGGGGAACTTCATGTTCCTCGCCGGGCTCGTCGGCGTCGTGCAGATCACCCACCGGGTCACCGGAGAGCTGAAAGCGCGCAAGTGGGCCCGGATGGGCGTCTGGATGCAGGGCATCCACGGCCTCGAACACGTCGCCCTGACCCTCTCCGTGGCGTTCGGCGCGAGCCGGGCCATCGGCCTGTCCACGTGGTTCGGTGCCATCGAGCCCGGCCCGGCGCTGGTGACGTACCGGGTGTGGTGGCACTTCGTGGCCAACCTGGTCGGCACGTTCATCCTCGTGACCGCCGTCTACCACCTCTGGAAGGAGAAGCGGAGGGTCAGGGAGAGCTACGGCCTCGTGGAGCCCGGGGACGTCGCGGCCACCGCGGACGTGTCCGAACCCCTCTCCCCGCACGGGGAGGACGACCCCGCGCACGCGGATGACGACCTCTCGCGGGCCGACGCCTCCGCACACACGGAAGACGTGCTCGCGCACGCGGACGGCTCCCCGCACGGGGAAGAGGAGCCCTCGCACGCGGACGACCCCTCGCGCGTACTCGCACCGGCGAAGCACCTCTGACGGTGCCCCGCCGCCCGTACGTCCCGTGCGGCTCCCGGGCCCCGCGCCCCGCGCCACAGGGCCGCGCCTCGCGCCACAGGCCGCGCGCCGTGCCGTAGGGCCACGCCCCGTGCCGTAGGGCCACGCCCCGTGCCGTAGGACCGCGCCCCGTGCCGTAGGCGCCCGGTCCGGGAGCCCACCGCTTCGATCCGAGAACCCGCGCTCCGACCAGCACCGCCCCGCCCTCGTCCCCGAAACATGATCCGTTCATGGGCCGTTCATGGTGCAACCGGGATGGTGACCGCGCATCCGGCGTCCTACCCTGCACCCGTTCGTATCGGAACGGTCCGGGGGACGGTTCGTTGGCGTCGGATGACGCGGTGCTCGGCTGTACGGGGGAAGTCGTCGTGGCCACGCGGGGTTCCGCGGGGCCCGGGGAAGTGCTCGCGGAGGTGCGCGGCGGGCGGGAGTTGTTCCTCGCCTGGTCCGAGGCGCCGATCCCACGCGGTACCCGCGTCCTCGTCGTCGGCTCGCGCGGTACGCGGCAGATCGACGTGGTGCCCTGGGAGGACCCGCTCGACGGTCTCCTCGGCCCGCACCCCTAGACCACCCAACTAGGGGGGAATCACCGTATGTTCGGCTACCGCGTACCAGCGCCCGACCAGGCCATGCTCATCTCGGGCGGCAAGCGCGGACTGGGCGGCGCGCCCTTCCGCGTCGTGACCGGGCACGGCAAGCTCGTGCTGCCCATCATCCGCAAGTCCCGCTTCCTCTCGCTCGCGATGGCCGAGTCCGAGGTGGTCGAGAAGTGCGTGACGCGCCAGGGCATCGCGCTCACCGTGCGCGCGGTCATCGCCTTCAAGGTCGGCAACGACGTCGAGTCGATCGTCAACGCCGGTCAGCGTTTCCTCTCCGACCAGGAGCAGATGTCGGTCCTCACCGGCCGGATCTTCGCGGGCCACCTGCGCAGCATCATCGGCTCGATGACCGTCGAGGAGATCGTCACCGAGCGCCAGAAGCTCGCGACCGAGGTGCTGGACACCTCGAAGTCGGAGATGGCCTCGATCGGGCTGCACGTCGACTCCCTCCAGATCCAGTCGATCGACGACGGCGACACGGGGTACATCGAGGCGATGTCCGCGCCGCACAAGGCGAACATCCAGCGCGCAGCCCAGATCGCGCAGGCGCAGGCCACGCAGGCGGCGGCCCAGGCGCAGCAGGAGGCGACGCGCAAGCAGGCCGAGTACGCGCGCGAGACGGCGATCGTGCAGGCCAAGTACAACGCGGAGGTCGACCAGGCCCGCGCCGAGGCGGAGCAGGCCGGGCCGCTCGCGCTGGCCCACGCGCAGCAGGAGGTGCTCGCCGCGCAGACGGAACTGGCGCAGCGGCAGGCGAAGTTGCGCGAGGAACAGCTCGTGGCCGAGGTGGTCAAGCCCGCGCAGGCGGAGGCGGAGCGGATCAGGCTCGTGGCGCAGGCCGAGGCGGAGCGGATGCGCGTCCAGGCGGAGGCGGCGGCGTCGAACGACCGGGTGGCGCTGGACCGGATGCTGATCGACCAGCTCCCGATGATCGTCAAGGAGGCGGCGGGCGGCCTCTCGGGCGCCAACGTCAACGTCCTCAACGGCGCGGACGGCCTCGGCGAGATCGCGGCCGGTCTGGTGAGCCAGGGCCTGACCATCCTCGACTCGGTCCGGGGCAACCTGAGCGCCACCGAGGACCGCGAGGAGACACCCCGCCCCGGCACGGCCATCGACATCACCTGACGGACGCCCCGCAGCGGAGCCGGGGAACGCGGCGGCGGGGAACGCGGAGCCGGGGGAACGCGGCAGCGGGGAACGCGTGGGCGGCCCCGTCCACGAGCCGCCGCCCGCGCTCGCCCGGCCGTGGCGCCTGGCCGTACGCCCAGCCGTACGCCTAGCCGTTCCCCCGGCCGTACGCCTAGCCGTTCCCCCGGCCGTACGCCTAGCCCCCCGCCCCCCGCCGCGCGGGTTCCTCGGCTCCCCGCTCGGAGGCGCTCGGCCGCCGCCCGCCCCCGTACGCCCGCCCTCGTCCCCGTACGCCCGCCCCCTCCGCACCCCCCAACCACCCGAACCGGGATGCCCTCACCCCCTCCCCCCTGAAAAGCTGTCCCCATGAGCGCCACCACCCGCCCCGTCTCCCTCGCCCACGACACCTTCGGCGACTCCGCCGATCCGGCTGTCCTCCTCGTCGCCGGTTTCGGTTCGCAGATGATCTCCTGGCATGAGGATCTCTGCCGCGAACTGGCCGCTCAGGGCCGGTACGTGATCAGGTACGACAACCGGGACTGCGGCCTCTCGACGAAGTTCGACGCGTACCCGGTCGACCTCGGGGAGTTCGTCGCGGCGGTCAACGCGCGGGACATCGAGGCGGCGAAGGCGATGATCCCGTACCGGCTCGGTGACATGGCCGGGGACGGGATGCGGCTCCTCACCGACCTCGGCGTCGAGCGGGCGCACGTCGTCGGCGCCTCGATGGGCGGCATGATCGCGCAGACGATGGCGATCGAACACCCGGACCGCGTCCTGAGCCTCACCTCGATGATGTCCTCGACGGGCGAGCCCGGTTACGGCGACTCGACGCCGGAGGCGCAGGCCGCGCTCTTCGCGCCGCGGCCGGGCGACCGCGAGGGCTACATCGCCTCGGCGGACCGCGAGCTGGTGTGGGCCTCGCGGCGGTACGGGAACGTCAAGGCGCTGCGCGAGCTCGCGGCCCGTGCGTACGACCGCGGCCACTGCCCGGCCGGTACGGCGCGGCAGCTCGGCGCGATGATCCTCAGCGGGGACCGCGCGGCGGGCCTGCGCGCCCTCACCGTCCGCACCCTGGTGATCCACGGTCTCGACGACACCCTGATCGACCCGAGCGGCGGCCGTCGCACCGCCCAGCTCGTCCCGGGCGCCCGCCTGCTCCTCGTCCCCGACATGGGCCACGACCGCCCGCGCGAACTCTGGCCGACGCTCATCACGGCCCTGGCCCGCCACACGGCCCCGCGCCCGACCGCCTGAGCTGCTGCGACCGACCCTCCGGGCGGGACGGCGGGACCACGTCGGCGCCCCGCTTTCCCGCCCGAAGGAGGGACCCGGCACCGGGCCTCACGTTGACGACACAGCGGCCAGGAACGCGGAGAAGGCGGCAGGGGCGAGGTGGACGACGGCGGGGGTGCCGGGCTCGGCGGCGCGCTTGCTGTCGCGGACGAGGATGTGGGGGGAGGCGGGAACGGAGCCGATCTCGACGCAGTCGCCGCCGTTGGTACCGCTGTGACTGGACTTCTGCCACCGGGCGGCGACCTCGGCGCAATCGCCGCCGTTGTTCTCGCTGTAGCTCGACTTGCGCCAGTCGAAGCCGACTTCGACGCAGTTTCCTCCGTCGTTGCCGCTGTAAATGCTCCGCTTCCAGGACATCGCCACGCCGGAACTCCCCTCGGGTACGCGGAAGGCCACCTCGGCGCGGATGTACCCGCGAGGAAGTGGCCCTCAAACAACGCCCGTCAGGTCAGCGGGACTTGACGACACCCTCAAGAAAGGCCGAAAACGACGCCGCGCCGACGGTCACGACAGGACCGTCCACGACCTTGCTGTCACGAACGGGGACGAGGCCGGGGAACCCGTACGCGATTTCCACGCAGTTGCCGCCGTTGTTCTCGCTGTAGCTGCTCTTGGCCCACACGAGCGGGCCGAGGTTCTGCTTTGGCATCCCGGTCGTACCTTTCCATCGCGTCCCTGATCAGGGCTGCGGACTCCGAAACCGACAGGCAGTCGGCTCGTAGCACATCATAGGTCTGGCAGTGCTTGGCAACAGCTTTCGGATCACCGTTGAAGTGGCCAAGTTCCAGTGACTCGGAATAGACCCATCGCTCCCCGTCGGGAAGGGTCAGCAGCGTCATCGAAGTAGACGGCGGAACCAGGTGAGTTGCTGTGGCTGGTGCCACGGAGATGTGCACATGAGGCCGAGCGCCCTCCGTGAGGAGATACGCCAACTGGTCACGCATGACAGCAGCACTGCCCACCGTGTTCCGCAGGCAACTCTCGTCTAGAACCGCAACGAGCGTCGGGCCGTCCTGCTGCTGGAAACGCAACTGCCGACTCATGCGAGCCCTCATGCGTTCCTCCGCTATGGCATCGATCTCGATCTGCCCGAAGAGCGCAAGCGCGTACTCAGGCATCTGGAGCAAGCCAGGGAGCGTAAGTCGCGCGTACTCGTATACCGCCGTTGCCACCGAGTCCATCTCGGCTCGCCGCTTGAACCAGTCCGGGTGCTCCACCTCCGGATACCAGTCCGTCTCCTTCCACAGTTCCACCAGCGCCCCGCCCGCGTCGAGAAACGCGTCCGCGTCCTCCGCGTGCTTCAAGTCCGGGACGCGGTCGCCGGACTCGAACTTGGAGACGAGGGACCGTTCCACGTTCAGCGCCCGCGCCAACTCGGCCTGTGTGACACCGGCCTGCGTGCGGAAGTGGACCTCCATGCGGCCCCAGACCGCCGGTCCCGAGCGCCCCGAACCGGCTCCTTCGCCGTTCCTGAGCCGCTTCACCTTTGCCATGCGGGCCCTTTCTCGCTGCCCCGATGATCAGTGACGCCGCGCCGTGTCACGTGTCACCCATTGCGCTGCTACCTACCCCACAGAGACGCTGTACTCACCCTCAGTAGCTGAGGAAATTCTCTTATCAGGATGTACCACCGCACAAGGGATGCACGGTCATGACGGCAACACCGGAAACGCCCGCCCCGCCCGACGCGACGGAGTGCGCCTCCTCGCTCCATCTCGCGTTGCTGGCGCGAGGGTTCGACGTGCCCGTCAGTCTGGCGGAAGAGGAGGGGCGGGAAGTGGTGTTCTGCGGGCCGTTGCGGCCGGAGGTGGCGGCGTATCTGGCGCTGCTGCTGGAGCCACCCGCTCCGGCGACGACGTTCGGTGACCCGTGGGAGGAGGCGGAGCGGGCGGCGGGGCTGCTGCGCAGGGCGCTGTGGCTGGCGGGGGTGGAGACGGAGGTGACGCGGGCCGGGTCGCGGGTGGAGACGCCCGGAGTGCGGCTTGAGGCATTGGAGGCGCACGAGGCGCTGAGGCTCGCGTCGGTGGTGAGCAGGGGCGCACAGGCGCGGCAGCGGGACGTGGCGGCGCAGCACGTGGGGGCACCGGAGCGGGGGGCGCTGGTGGTGGACGTGGTGCGGGACCAAGTGGCTGAGTTCCAGGGGGCGATGGGCGGGAAGTGGTGGCTGCGGCCGGTGCGGGGCGGGTGCGAGTGGAGCGTGGCGCCGGGGGACGTGCGGCCGGCGAGTCCGGAGGAGAGGTTGCGGGGCGGGACGGCGCGCGCGAACGCGAGGAGCAGGGGGGACAGGCTGTGAGGGCGGAGGAGGGCGAAGTGTGCGTTCGCTGCGCGGAGTTGGCGGAGCGGGAGCGGAGAGCGCGGGCGGTCTTCGACCACAGCGCGGCGACGGACTACCGCGTCCTGCTGGCCCGCCACCGAGCGGCGACCCACGACGGCCCCCCACCGCGGAGGCCGTGAGGACCGGATCGGGGCCGCCGCACTCGCGCCCCCGCTACCCCACGAGGAGGCGAAGCCCGAGCTCGGCGGCGTCCAGCGAGCCGATCCCGGAGTTACGGGCAGCCCAGCGGCCCGGGCTCGCGAAGGCCGCGCGTACGGCGGGCGGCGGGGCCACGTAGCCTTGTTCGAAGACGACCACGTCGATGTCGATTCCGCTCTGAGTGAGGAGCACGGCCGTGCCCCTGGTTTCTGTGATCATGCCGGTACACAACGCGGCGGCCACGCTCGGGCCCGCCGTGCGGTCGGTGCTGGGGCAGACGCACGCCGATGTCGAGTTGCTGATCACCGACGACGCGTCCTCGGACGGCTCCATGGAGCTGCTGCGGGAGCTGGCCCGGCAGGACGAGCGGGTCCTGCCGGAGGCGGCGGCCCAGCAGGGCGGCGCGGCGAAGGCGCGCAACCTCGCGATCTCGCGGGCGAAGGGCGACTACGTGGCGTTCCTCGACAGCGACGACATGTGGCTGCCGACGAAGCTGGAGAAGCAGGTCGCCTTCGCCGCGACGGCCGGTACGCCGCTGACGTTCACGTCGTACTACAAGATGGAGGCCGAGCACGCGGGCGAGGCGGCCGACTTCGAGCCCAACGGGCGCGTGGTGTGGGCCCCGGAGCACGTGAACTACCGCGACATGCTCGTCCAGGACCACATCGGCGCCCTCACCGCCATGTACGACCGCGACGCGCTCGGCACCCGCCTGATGCCGGACATGCCCAAGCGCCAGGACTACGGCCTGTGGCTCTCGATCATGCGCGACGGCCACGACGCCCGCGCCCTGCGCGAACCCCTGGCCGTCTACCGCGCCCACCAGGCCGGCTCGCTCTCCTCCAACAAGCTCGCCCTGATCCCCTTCAACTGGGCCCTCTACCGCGAGCACGAACACCTCTCGGTCCCGAGGTCGGCCCGCGCCCTCGCCGGAGCGGCCTGGAACTCGGTCCGCAAGTCGCGCATCTAGCCGCGCGTCCAGCGGCCCGAAGCGCCACCGTGCGGGGCCGCCTCGCGGTGGTCAGCCGTGGTGCTGGTGGGCATCAAGGCCCTCCCCGGCCTCCAGGAGGCCCGTTGCCGCTCCGTGGAGTTGGGCGGCGATCTCCTCGGAGCGGGGGCGCATCGTCGACTCGTAGGCGGTGACCGCCTCCGCCGGGGTCGGGGCGGTCGCGAGGGCGAGGGCCAGATCGGCCGCGTCCAGCATGGCCAGGTTGACGCCCACTCCCAGGGGCGGCATCAGGTGGGCCGCGTCGCCCAGCAGGGTCGCGGTGGGCTGGGTGGTCCAGGTGTGGGGGACCGGGAGCGCGTGGATCGGGCGGTCCACGTAGGGGCCGTCGTTGTCCGTGAGGACGCGGCGCAGGGCGGGGCTCCAGTCGGCGTACTCCGCCAGGAGCAGCGCCCGGATCGCCTCCGTGTCGGCCGTGGTGAGGCCGCGCGCCGCGAGCCAGTCGGCCGGTACACGGCGGATCAGGTAGACGCGGATGTGGTCGCCGCCGTTGCGCTGCGCGAACATCGCGCGCCCGCCGTCCGCCGCGTGCGCGCCGCCCTGCCCGACGAGCGCGGCGAGTTCCGGGTGGCGGTTGTCGACGTCGTCGAACCACGCCTCCAGGAACGTCACCCCGCTGTACGCGGGCAGCGCTCCCGACAGCGCGCGGCGCACCTTCGACCACGCGCCGTCCGCGCCGATCACGAGGTCGGCGACGGCCGTCGTGCCGTCCGCGAAGCGCAGCGTACGAGGCCCTTCGGCCGGGCCCTCGACGGCCGCGAGCGCGTGGCCCCAGCGGACCGTGCCGGGGGCGAGCGAGTCGAGGAGCAGGTCGCGCAGGACGCCCCGGTCGATCTCCGGCTTGAACATCTCGTCGGGCTCGGGCACGTGCCGCCCCGTGAGCGCGCCGCTCCTCGCCTCGTACGTGCGCATCTCCTGGCCCTCCGGGCGGGCCTTCGCGAAGAACGCGTCCAGCAGGCCGGCGGCCTTCAGCGCGACCTGCCCGTTGTCGGCGTGGAGGTCGAGCGTGCCGCCCTGGTCACGCGCCTCGCGGCCCGCCTCGCGGTCGTACACCGTGACGGGGACGCCGTGGCGCTGGAGGACGCGGGCGCAGGTGAGACCGCCGGGGCCCGCGCCGATGACGGCGATGCGGGGGGCGGTGGCGGTGGGGTCGGGTGTGGGTGTGGGTGTGGACATGGCGGGCTCCTTGGGGGAGGTGGTGGGTGGGGAGGGCGGGGAGCTGCGCGCGGCTCTCGCCACGGCTTCGTGCTCGACCCGGCCCGTGCCACCACCGTAGCCACGAAAAGTGGTACGCGCAAACTTTTGACTGCGTTCCACTTATTTCCTCGTACCACCGGGCGGGTAGCCTGGTGGCATGACCGAGACCCCCGCCCGCCCCGCGACCGGCGGCACCCCGACCGCCCGGTCCGCGCCCGCCCGCCCCGCCCCCGGCCGCCGTGAGCGGAAGAAGGCCGCGACGCGGCAGTCCATCGCCGATGCCGCGCTGCGGCTCTTCCTGGAGCGCGGGTACGAGCACGTGAGCGTGCGCGACGTCGCCGAGGAGGCGGACGTCTCGCCGACGACCGTCTTCAAGCACTTCCCCGGCGGCAAGGAGGCGCTCGTCTTCGACCAGGAGGAGCACACGGACGCCTCCCTCGTCGCGGCCGTGCGCGAGCGGGACGAGGGCGAGGCCGTGGTCGACGCGCTGCACCGCTACGTCCGCGAGAGGTGGCTCCCGCACACGAGCCACCCGCAGCACGCGGAGTTCCACGAACTCATCGACTCGACACCGGCGTTGCGCGCCTACTCCGAGCGGATGTGGGTCCGGCACACGGACACGCTGAGCGCCGCGCTCGCGGAGGAGTTCGGCGTACCGGCGGGGGACCTGGCGTGCGACGCGCTGGCGCGGTTCGTGCTGGAGGTGCCGGTCCTCGCGCGGGGGCGGGCGGACCAAGGGGCGGCTGTGGACGCGCTGTTCGGGATGCTGCGGGAGGGGTGGCGGGCGCCCGAGGGGGCCCGGTAGCCCGACAGGGGATACAGGGGGTCAGGCGGGGGCCCGGTCGGGAGCCGGTGGGGAGCCCGGTCGAAACCCGGCGGGGAGCCCCGTCGGGACGCGCCGGGGATCAGGCAGCCGCGAGCCATGCCGCCGTCGCGGCGGGGCGCGTGAAGTGGTGCACGCGGAGGGGCGCGAAGGCGGGGTCCGCCGTGCGGCGGGCTATCTCGCGGTGACGGGCCTGGTGGCCGCGCCAGGAGGACCAGGCCGGGTGGTCGGCGGTGAGCCAGTCGCGCCAGCGCTCGCGGTTCCCCCCGTACAGCGGCGTGCGGCGCAGGCTGCGGGCGAAGGAGCGGCGGAGGACGCGGGGCAGCACCGTACGGCGAGGGTAGTCGAGCCAGACCACCGTGTCCGCGCGCGTCCACAGCAGGTCCCGCACCTCCGGATAGCCGAGCGAGTCGACGACCCAGCCCGGCTCCGCCGTGAGGCGGGCCAGGTCCTGTGCGAGGCGGGGGTTGACGGACCAGCCGGGGCCGTCGAAGTAGAGCGCGTCCATCTCGTGGTACGGGAGACGCAGGCGCTCGCCGAGCGCGCGGGCCAGCGTGGACTTGCCCGCGCCCGTGATTCCGACGATCAGGACGCGATTCATGGGCGAAGGCTAACGGCCCCTACGACGGCCATGCCCTCATGGCCAGCTCCGCCACCTCTTCCAGGGCCTCCCGGCCCGCGCCTCCCGCCGCCTGCACCGCGATGCCGTTCGCCACGGTCATGAGGTAGCGGGCGAGAGTCCCGGGGTCGGCCGTGGGCGGCAGGTCGCCCGCCCCGGCCGCCTGCCGGAAGCGGTCGCGGAGGAGAGTCACGCCGTCCTCGCGCCACGCGGCCAGGGCCTCGCGGGCCGGGCGGCCGGGCTCGCCCGTGGCCAGGGCGCCCTGCACGCCGAGGCAGCCCGCCGGGCGGCCGGGGCTCGTCGTGGCCCCCACCGCCCCGGCGAGGAACGCCTCGGCGACCTCCCGCGCCGTCGTCTCACCCACGGCGCGCGCCGCGTACGAGGCCGGGCCCCGCGTGTAGCGCTCCAGGGCCTTGCGGAACAGCGCCTCCTTGTTGCCGAAGGCCGCGTACATGCTCGTGCGGGTGATACCCATCGCCTCGGTGAGGTCGCTGAGGCCCGCGCCCTCGTAGCCCTTCTCCCAGAAGACCCGCATGGCGCGTTCGAGCGCCTCCTCGGCGTCGAAGCCCCGGGGGCGGCCGAGAGGGGCCTTCGCTCGCGTCTTCTCCATGTCCCCGAGCCTAGCCCCGGACCCCGCGCATTGCGAACCGGTCGGTACAGATGTGTTACGGTCCCCCTCGGCACGCATTCAGTACCGATCGGTACTGAAAAATGAGGAGGTCATCGGTGATGAGCACGGAAGCGGGACAGCTCGCGGGCAAGACCGCCCTGGTCACGGGCGGCAGCACGGGAATCGGCTTCGCGAGCGCCAAGCGGCTCGCGGAGGAGGGCGCGCACGTCTTCGTCACCGGGCGGCGCGAGGCCGCGCTCGACGAGGCCGTGGCGGCGATCGGGCCCGCGCGGGCCACGGCGGTGGTCGGCGACGTGTCCCGCGCCGCCGATGTCGACCGGCTCTACGCGGCGGTGCGCGCGCGGGGCCGGGGGCTCGACGTCGTCTTCGCGAACGCGGGCACGGGGGCGTTCGCGACGCTGGAGGAGACGACCGGGGAACACCTCGACGCGATCTTCGGCACCAACGTGCGCGGCACCGTGCTCACCGTGCGGGGCGCGCTCCCGCTCCTCAACGACGGGGCCTCGGTGATCCTCAACTCCTCGGTGCGGGCCGACGACGGCGTCCCGGCCTTCGGCGCGTACGCGGCGTCCAAGGCGGCTCTCCGCTCCTTCGCGCGGACGTGGGCCAACGAGCTGAAGGGGCGCGGCGTCCGCGTCAACGCCGTCTCGCCCGGCACGATCGACACGCCGGGCCTCGACGCGGTCGCCGCGGGGGACGCCGATCCGGCCGCGGTGCGGGCGCGGTTCGCCGGGGCGACGCCGCTCGGCCGGATCGGACGGCCCGAGGAGGTCGCGGACGCGGTCGTCTTCCTCGCCTCGGCGCGGAGCAGCTTCGTGCTCGGGGCGAACCTGTACGTGGACGGGGGCGAGAACCAGGTGTGAGGAGGCAGGTGTGAAGTGCGCTACTCACTAAGGTCGTTGACCAGCACCGCCGCCCCGTCGAAGCGGCCCGCCTTGAGGTCGGCGAGGGCTTCGGGGGCGCGGGACATGGGGTACGGGTGGACGGTCGAGCGCACGTCGTACAGCTCGGCGAGGCGCAGGAACTCCCGCCCGTTGGCACGGGTGTTGGAGGTGACGCTGCG
This sequence comes from Streptomyces sp. Tu6071, assembly GCF_000213055.1. Taxonomy (NCBI): domain Bacteria; kingdom Bacillati; phylum Actinomycetota; class Actinomycetes; order Kitasatosporales; family Streptomycetaceae; genus Streptomyces; species Streptomyces sp. Tu6071. The sequence continues at coordinate 3,682,163 of NZ_CM001165.1, forward strand.
CAACTCCTTCTCGTAGAACAGCTCGTGCTCGTAGTCGAGCGGTGGCGTGTCGCTGAGGTGGATGCCCGCGACGGCGAGGACGCCGCCGCGGTCGAGGGCGCGGAGCGCCGTGGGGACGAGGTCGCCGACCGGGGCGAAGAGGATCGCGCCGTCCAGCGGTTCGGCGGGGGCGTCGTGGGCGCCGCCGACCGACACGGCGCCGAGTTCCCGCGCGAGCGCCTGCGCGGCCTCGCCGCGCGTGAGGACGTGGACGCGGGCGCCCTGGGCACGGGCGAGCTGGGCGCACAGGTGGGCGCTGCCCCCGTACCCGTACAGCCCGAGGCGCCCGCCCTCGGGCAGGTCCGTGCGCAGCAGCGCGCGGTAGCCGATGATGCCGGCGCACAGGAGCGGCGAGAGCGCGGCGTCCTCGACGGCGGTGGGCAGGCGGTACGCGAAGTCGGCGGGCACGGTCGTGTACTCGGCGTAACCGCCGTCCGCGTCCCAGCCGGTGTACCGGGAGGCCGGGCACAGGTTCTCCGCCCGGCGACGGCAGTAGCGGCACGTACCGTCCGTGGAGCGCAGCCAGGCGACCCCGACGCGCTCGCCGACCTCGAAGCCCGAGACCTCCGCCCCGAGCGCGGCGACGTCCCCGACGACCTCGTGGCCAGGGGTGACGTGCTCCTTGTGCGGCGGAAGATCCCCCTCGGCGACGTGCAGATCGGTGCGGCAGACCCCGCACGTGCGGACATGCACGAGGAGTTCGGCGGGGGCGGGGCTGGGAACGGGCTTCTCGACGAGCCGCAGCGGACGGGACTCGACGGGAGCGGGCTCGACGAGCGACCAGGCGCGCATGGTGGGCATGGGACCCCCGGAGTGACTGGGGCGGACGGCCTTTTCCAGCGTGCGCGGGGCGAGGGGGCGGCGCAAACGGGGGGGGCGGGGCCCGGGGTCAGGGCGGCGCCGCGGCCAGGGTCGCGAGGGTGCGGAGGGTGGTGCGGAGGGCGGGGAGGGGGAGGGCCGCGAGTCCGAGGCGGAGGGTGTGGGGGGAGGTGTACGGGGGGATCGCGAAGGTGGGGCCGGTGGTGACGGCGATGCCGGAGGCGCGGGCGGCGGCGGTGAAGGGCTCGGCGCGCCAGGGGGCGGGGAGGTGCCACCAGGTGAAGTAGCTGCTGGTGTGCGCCTCGGTGCGGGGCAGTTCCTCGGCGGCGACGGCTTGGCGCCGGGCCGCGTCCGCTCGTTTGCCCGCCGCGAGCCGGGCCGCCGTACCGTCCGCGAGGACCCGCGCCGCCGCCTCCACGGCGAAGCCGCCCGCCGCCCAGCTCCCCTCCCGCAGCGCGTTCTCGGCCCACTCGGCCCGGCCCTCGGGGACGAGCAGCACGCCCACCGTGAGCCCCGGAGCGACCCGCTTGGACAGGCTCTCGACGACGTACGTGCGCTCCGGCGCGAGCGCGGCGAACACCCGCTCCGCATCCGGATCGGCGAGGAAGGACCACACCCGGTCCTCGACGACGGGGATACGCAACCGCGCCGCCACGTCCGCGAGTTCGGCCCGCCGCTCCGGTGGCGTGGTGCGGCCCGTGGGGTTGTGCAGGGTCGGCTGGAAAGAGAGCGCGTCGGGCCGCTCGGCGGCGAGGGCGGCGGGCACGATCCCGTGCTCGTCGAGCGGCAGCGGGACGAGGACCCGCCCGAGCCGCTCCGCCATCCCCTTGAGCAGCGGATACGTGAGCGCCTCGACGCCGATCCTGCCGCCGCGCGGGACGGCGCACGTGAACGCGGCAGCGAGCGCCTGCCGCCCGTTCCCCGCGAACAGCACGCGCTCCGGGTCCCCTGCCGCGCCGAAGAGCCGGGCAGCCGCCTCGCGCGCGGCCCGCGTCCCGCGCGGCGAGACGGGCGCCGTCGCGCGGGCGAGTACGTCGGGGCGCAGGAGCGGGGCGAGCGAGGCGGCAAGTGCCGCGGGCTGGCCGGGAGTCGCGGGATAGGTGAGTTCGAGGTCGGCGGGGGCGGCCCCGGGCGGCGCGGCGGTGAGCGCGGCGGCTCCGGCACCGGGCGGCGCGGCCCGTACGTACGTCCCGCGCCCGACCTCGCCCACGACGAGCCCGCGCCGCCGCAGCTCCCCGTACACGCGGGCGGCGGTGGAGGCGGCGATGCCCCGCTCCCGCGCGTAGACGCGCTGCGGCGGGAGGCGGTCGCCGGGGCGGAGGCGGCCGGAGAGGATGCGGCTCGCGAGGACGTGGGCGTGGCGCAGGTACTCGTCCATGAGCGGCCTTCCGGGTCTCGCGGGCGCGCGATCGCACCGAGAACAATCCCCATGATTGCACCGCCCCCCGGACCGTCCCTAACGTCCCCGGCATGACATCCCCGCAGCTCACGCCGCCCCCCATCGCCCTCGCCCACGACGACGACGGCCCCGCCCCCGGCGGCCCGCTCCCCCTCGTCCTCCTCCACGGCACCCCCTTCGACCGCACCCTCTGGACCCCGCTGCGCGAACGCCTCGCGCCGCGCCGCCGCGTCCTCGTACCCGACCTGCGCGGCTACGGCGAGAGCGACGTCACCCCGGGGACGGTCGAGTTCGCGACCTTCGCGGCCGACCTCGCCCTGCTGCTCGACGCGCGCGGGATCGGGGACTTCGTGCTCGGCGGGCTGTCGATGGGGGGTCAGATCGCGATGGAGTGCGTACGGCGATTCGGGACGCGGGTGCGGGGGTTGCTGCTCGTGGGGACGACCCCGGAGGCGGAGTCGCCGGAGGGCGTACGGGCCCGGGTGGAGCTGGCGGCGCGGCTCGAACGGGAGGGCATGGCCCCGTACACGGCCGAGGCGCTCCCCAGGATGACCGCGACCCCGCCCGAGTCCCCCGTCACGGCGCATGTGCGCCGCATGATGCACGGCACACCGCCCGCCGGAGCAGCCGCCGCCCTGCGCGGCCGGGCCCGGCGTCCCGACTACCGCCAGGCACTGAGCCGGTTCACCGGCCCCGCGCTGGTCGTGGTGGGCGAACAGGACACGTACACCCCGGTCCCCACCGCGCGGGCCCTCGCCCGCCTCCTCCCGCACGCCCGCCTGGAGATCGTCCCGGGCACGGCCCACCTCCCCCCGCTGGAGGCCCCGGAACGCTTCGGCGGGCTGGTCTCGGACTGGCTGGACGCGGAGGTGCGTGCGGGGGCGGGGGCGCGCTGAGGGGGCGGGGGGACGCCTCCACAGGTGCGCGCGACCACACCTCCGCGAGGTGGGTACGCGCTCACTCACCTCGCGGACCACACCTCCGCAGGGTGGGTGAGTGCTCACTCACCTCGCGGAGGTGTCACGGACCCTCCGCACCGGCCGGGCACCGGTCCGCCTCCCCCGCCCTCACCGCTCACTCGTACCGCCGCCTCCGCACCCACGCCAACCGCAGCAGCACCCCGCCGCCGAGCAGCAACGCGAAGGCGAGGCCGGCCGTCGGGGCGAGCCAGGACCCGTCGTCGCCCGTGTGCGGGAGTTCTCCCGAGGGGCCCGGCGACGGAGGCGGCGAGGTGCTCGGGGACGGCGAGGGGGACGGGGACGGCGAGGGCGACGGGCCCGTGAAGGCGTTGGCCACGCGGAACACCGTCCGCGACCCCGGCCGCACCGCGAAGGGCTGCCCCAGGCCCACCGGCCGCTGCTCCCCGTCGTCGACCATCACGCTCGCGCTCGTCACGACCTTCGCGTCCGCCGCCGCGCCCGTGCGCGGCTCGGTCACCGTGCAGGTCGTGGCCGTGTCGAAGGAGTGCCGCGGGATGCTGCCGCCGCTCGCGCCCGGGGCGACGTCGACGGCGTCCTCCGTACCGTCCGCACAGTTCAGTACGAGGCGCGCGGCCTCCGGGCGCAGCTCCTCGTCGTCGGTCGTCGTCTTGATGACGTCGACCGTCCCCGCCGCCACGTAGCGGTTGACGAAACGGCAGGTCGGCCGGGGGTGTTCGGGCGTCAGGCGCACTTCCACGCTGGAGCTGCCCGGCCGGAACGCGCCGTCCTGCGCCACCCCGCAGTCCACCGACTCCAGGACCCAGCGGCCCGCGTCCGTCGCCGGGGGCAGGTACTCCTGCACCGTGTACCGCAGCCGGTCGTCCACCCGCAGCCCGTCCGCCACGGGGCCGGGGCCGCCGTCCTCGCGCACCGCCGGGGTGACCGTGTCCGCCGCCTCCGTCGTCGCCTCACCCTTGTACTGCGCGGCGCCGTCCACGGGCCCCGTGACGGCCGGGTGCGGGGTCACGCCGTAGCCGAAGGTGCCCGTACCGCCCCGCGTCACCTTCTCGATCGCGAGGGCACCACCGGGGGTGAAGGTGTTGGTGAGCAGGCAGTGCGGGTTCTCGCCCGCCGTGACCTCGTGCGCGACCCGCCAGGTGTCGCCCGCGTCCGTGATCGGCATCTCCTCGCCGTCGCAGACCGCGCTCGTCAGCTCCCAGGTGCCGCGCCCGTCCGGGGCGGGCTTGCGCTCGACCGCCGTGTACGTGCCCGTGACGACCTCCTGCGCCCGCGCCACCGTCTCGGGCACGCCGGGCCGCGTCGTCGTCACCGGGTTCACCGCGACGGGCGGCGCCCCCGGCGGGACGTCGAGGTCGATGTCGAAGGTGCCCGTCCCGCCGAGGGTCTCCTTCTGGAGCAATCCCTCACCGCCGCCGCGACGGTTGGTGTACGTGCACGTCACCGTCTCGCCCTCGACGAGCCCGATCTCCACCCTGCCCGCCGAATCGGTCCTGATCTCGCTGCGACCGGGAGCGCCGCCCGCCGCGCGGGCCGCGCAGTCGGGGCTGCCGACCAGTTGCCAGCCGCTGCCGGGCGCCAGGTGCTCCTGGAAGGTCCAGGGATCGCTGTCGATGTCCGACTCGCCGCGCACGAAGGTCTGCGAGGCGTCCTTGCCGGTCGACGCGGAGAGGACGAAGTCGTTGACGCCGTCGTTGTTGGTGTCGGCGTACGAGAGGTTCCCGTCCACACGGAAGTCGCCCTGGCCCGCGCCGTCGATGTGCTTGACGACCTTGATCGTGCCCGCGCCCGGCGGTGGGGTCACCGCGTAGTAGTAGCAGAAGACGTGCCGGGCGCCGGACGGGAAGGACACGTGCTCGACGTTGTCGCCGTTGAGGGAGTCCTGCGCGCAGCGCAGCGCGCCGAAACCGTACTGCTCCTGCTTGCCGTTGAGCGGCTCGGCGGGCGTACCTCCCTGCGCCCAGAGGGTGTTGGCGTCGACCGCGGCGCTCTCGGCGTCGGTGAGCCGGACGGTGACGGCGCCCTGAAGGGTGCGGCCCGTCGGGTTGCCCGCCGCGTCCAGCTCGGGGGTGCTCGCGGTGGTCGTGATGTCCTGCCGGACGGGGCCGGTGACCGTGCTCAGGTTCCGCGTGGCCGCCGTGGGACCGGTGATCCCCCTGCCGGTGGTGAAGGTCCAGTTGGTGAGCGGCTCGCAGGGCGGGAGCGGGGTACCGGCCGCCTCCTTCGCCGCCGAGACCGCCTCGGAGCTCGTGTAGTTCGAGTCCGGGCCGAGGTCGCGCAACGACTCCTGGATGTTGTTGCGCGCCTTGTTGGCCATGATGTCGCTGTACGCCGGGCAGTCCCGTGCCACGTACGTGACCGACAGCGGGTTCTGCGCCGCGCGCGGCTGCGCCCCGTACGCCGGAACGCTCCCGCCGGCGGCCACCAGCAGCAGCCCGCACCACAGGGCCCACAGCCGGAGCAGGCGCCTCTCCCGTACGTCCCTCGTCATCCGTACCCTCACGTCGTCTCCTCGGACACAGCCGTGCCGGTATGCGACAGGAGGCGGGGACAGCGGTACGGCAAGCACACCGACGGACCGTCCGAAAATCACACAGATGCGGGCATGGTGGTACCGGAGTGACGCCCTCCGCGAGGCCCGCGACCCTTCCGCCGACCGCCCCGGAGGGCGGCTAACCTTACGTATCCGCCCTGGCCACGGATCGCCGGGAACCAAGCCGTGAACCAACTGACGCGAAGGGGTGCGCGCATGGGCATTCTGGATCTGCTGCGGAACGCTTTCGGACGCCGGAAGGCGGAGCCGACGGAGGCGGAGGCGGAGGCACAGGCGCAGGAGTCACCGCGGGCGCCGGAAGACGGGGAGACCGCCGGGGCCGCGCCCCGCGACGAGGCCCCCGCGCGGGACGCGGAACCCGCGGCCCCGACCGTCCCGGCCGCCCGTACGGGTGAAACCGGGACCGCGCCGAGCCCCGAGCCCGAACCGCTCCCCGAGCAACGCCGCTCCACCGACGCCACACTCGCCGACGACCTCGTGGCGGCGGCCTTCGACCGCGCCCAGGACCGCCCGACGATCCCGCACCCGGCGGAGCCGGTGGAGGCGGAAGCGCCCGAGGCGCCGGAGGCGGGGGCGGGGACGCGCGAGCCGGAGGAGAAGGAGGCGGTACGGGGTACGGGCGACGCGGAGCCCGAGCCGGAGGCCGAGGACCCCGCCGCGCGCGAGCCCGGGGCCGAGGTCAAGCCGGTCGCCGAGGCCAAGCCGGAGACCGTACCGGAGCCGGAGGCCACACAGGCCGTCGAGCCCGAGCCCGTACCGGAGGCCGTCGAGCCGGAGGCCCCCGCCGACGCCGAGCCCGAGGCGGCCGTCGAGCCGGCCCCCGCCGTCGAGCCCGTCGCGCCCGCCCCGGCCGTCGAGCCCGTCCCGGAACCCGCCCCCGCACCGCGGCCCGAGCCTGCCGCAGCGACCCCGGAGCCGGAACCCACCGCGATCCCCGAGCCGGAAGCCGTCCCCCAGCCGGAAGCCGTCGCCGAGCCGGAAACCCTGCCGGGCCCGACAGCCGTCGCCGAGCCGGAGACGGTCCCCGCACCGAACGCCGTCCCCGCGCCCGTCCCCGTCCCCGAGGCCGCGCCGCTCAAGGCCGCCCCCGCCGTCCCCGCCGCCCGGGTCAGGCGCCTCGCTCCCGAGCTGGCCCCCGCCCACAAGAGCGCCGGTGCCGCCCTGCGCAAGGCCGGGCTCACCGGGACGCGGGCCCGCGTGTACCTCGTGCTCGACCGCTCGGGCTCGATGCGCCCGTACTACAAGGACGGCAGCGCGCAGGCGCTCGGCGAGCAGGTGCTCGCGCTCGCGGCGCACCTCGACACCGAGGCCGTCGTGCGGCTCGTCTTCTTCTCGACGGCGATCGACGCCATGGGCACGCTCACACTCGACGCGTACGAGGGCGTCGTCGACGGGCTCCACGAGGGTGCCGGGCGGATGGGCCGCACCAACTACGCGCTGGCGATCGAGGAGGTGCGCGCGCTGCACGCGAAGGAGGCGGCGGGCGAGCCGGGCCTGGTCGTCTTCCAGACGGACGGACCGCCGGACGCACGGACCGCCGCGACGCAGGCGCTCAAGGCGGCCGAGACCGAACAGCCCGAGCTGCGCTGGCAGTTCGTCTCCTTCGGCGAGACGGAGTCGAAGAACTTCGACTACCTGCGGCGGCTCGGGGCGGCCAACGCGGGCTGGTTCCCCGCGGGCCCTGTACCGAAGGAACTCACCGACGCCGAGGTGCTCGGCGGGCTCCTCGCCGACTGGCACCCGCAGAGCTGACCGCGCCGGTACGACGCACAGTGGCCGCTCCTCCTCCCGGGGGCGCGGCCACTGTGCGTGACCGGGCCGCCCCCGCCCGTACCACCGCGGCACCCCGCCCTGTCCACGGAGAGAAACCCCCGGAGCCCGTCTCGCCCGTTCGGCTACGATTTCCGGGATAACAGGTGACCGGCGCACCCACCGCACATACTCCGCCCCTCACCTTCCGTAGCGACTCGTAGCGACTTGGGAGCAGCCCCCGATGGCTCGACACCTCATCACCAGCGCCCTTCCGTACATCAACGGGATCAAGCACCTGGGCAACATGGTGGGGTCCATGCTCCCGGCCGACGTCTACGCGCGGTACCTGCGCCAGCGCGGCCACGAGGTGCTCTACATCTGCGCGACCGACGAGCACGGCACCCCCGCCGAGCTGGCCGCCGCCGCGCAGGGCGTGCCCGTCGCGGAGTTCTGCGCCACCGCGCACGACGCGCAGAAGGCCGTCTACGACGGCTTCTCGCTGGCCTTCGACTACTTCGGCCGCTCCTCCTCGGCGCAGAACCGCGAGATCACGCAGCACTTCGCGCGCAAGCTCAACGAGAACGGCTTCATCGAGGAGCGCGCGATCCGGCAGGTGTACTCGCCGGTCGACGGGCGCTTCCTGCCCGACCGCTACGTCGAGGGCACGTGCCCGCACTGCGGTTACGACAAGGCGCGCGGCGACCAGTGCGAGAACTGCACGCGCGTCCTGGACCCGACCGACCTGATCAACCCGCGCTCGGCGATCAGCGGCTCGACGGAGCTGGAGGTCCGCGAGACCAAGCACCTCTTCCTGCTCCAGTCGAAGCTGCAGGGCGAGGTCGAGAAGTGGATCGACGCGACGGCCGACTCCTGGCCGCAGCTCTCCTCGTCGATCGCCCGCAAGTGGCTCACGGAGGGCCTGCACGACCGCGCGATCACGCGTGACCTCGACTGGGGCGTGCCCGTACCGGCCGACGTGTGGCCCGAACTGGCCGCCGAGGGCAAGGTCTTCTACGTGTGGTTCGACGCGCCCATCGAGTACATCGGCGCGACGCGCGAGTGGGCCGAGACCGCCCCGGAGGGCCGCGACTGGAAGTCCTGGTGGTACGAGGCCGACGACGTGCGCTACACGGAGTTCATGGGCAAGGACAACGTGCCCTTCCACTCCGTGATGTTCCCGGCGACGCAGATCGGGACGCGCGAGCCGTGGAAGCGCGTGGACTTCCTGAAGTCCTTCAACTGGCTCAACTACTACGGCGGCAAGTTCTCGACCTCGCAGCGCCGGGGCGTCTTCACGCACGACGCGCTCGAACTGCTCCCGGCCGACTACTGGCGCTACTTCATGATGGCGAACGCGCCGGAGTCCGACGACACCTCGTTCACCTGGGAGCACTTCCAGGCCACGGTGAACAAGGACCTCGCGGACACGCTCGGCAACTTCGTCAACCGCGTCCTGTCCTTCTCGCGCAAGCGCTTCGGCGACGCGGTGCCGGAGGGCGGGACGGCGGGCGAGGCGGAGACGCGGCTCGGCGAGGAGATCGCCCGGCTGCTCGCCGAGTACGAGGAGCAGATGGAGGCGCTCCAGTTCCGCAAGGCGGCGGCGGCGCTGCGCGCGCTGTGGTCGGCGGGGAACTCGTACCTGGAGGAGAAGGCCCCCTGGCTGGAGATCAAGACGGACCAGGAGGCGGCGGCGCTGACCCTGCGGACCGCGATGAACCTGATCCACCTCTACGCGGTCGTCTCCGAGCCGTTCGTCCCGACGACGGCGAAGGCGATGCGGACCGCCTTCCGGCTCGACGCGGACAAGGCCACGTGGACCTCGGCGGCCGAGGCCCGCTCCCTGGACGCGGTCCCGGCCGGCACGCCGTTCATCGTCCCGCCCGTCCTCTTCGCGAAGCTGACGGACGACGACCTGGAGGTCTTCAAGGAGCGCTTCGGCGGCGCGGAGGACTGACGACGCCGAGGACTCCCCGACGCGGCCGGGGCCGCCACCCCGGTCACGGGTGGCGGCCCCGGCCGCGTAGCGGACCGGCTCGGGTGGAGGGCGTCGCGTCCGGGGTCAGCCGATCAGCTCGACCGGACAGCGCTTGCCCGTTCCGCGTTGCAGACGCGCGTCTCCGGTGAGCAGCGTCGCGCCGAGCTGCTCCGCGAGGGCAACGTAGGAGGCGTCGTAGGGCGAGTAGTTGTGGCGCAGCTCCCAGACGCGGAAGAGCAGCCCTTCGTGTTTCACGCGGCGCATCGGAAAGGACGGCAGCTTTCGGACGGCCCTGTCGGCCATGTGCTCCGTGATCTTCCCGGCGCGCAGAAGACCGCGCGTCACATTGGCGAACTCCAGGTCGATCAGCGCGGGAGCGTAGACCTCGGTCACGCCGCGCAAACGTTCTCTGGCGGCCTTCCCCTGCGGGCCTTCCTCGTAGTAGAGGGAGACCAGGACCGAGTTGTCCAGAACGATCACCGGTCCCGGCCCTCGCGCTGGATCGCGACGATCTCGTCCATGGTCACATCGCTGACCGCGTGGTCGCTCAGGTCGTCCAGGACCTCGTCCATGCTGGGCCGCCGGGCCAGCTCTTCCACCTCGATACGCAGGTACTCCTGCAACGAGCGCCCGGACTCGGCAGCGCGCCGGCGCAGTATCGCGTACGCCTCGTCGTCGAGGTTGCGGATCTGTACAGTCGCCATGCATGCAGAGTAGCGCTGAATCAGCGCCGGAGCAGCCGCAAAGCGGCCGGACGTCCATTCGGACATCCGGCCTCGAGGTCCCGAACCCAGCCCCTCCGGCGTTTGAGGAGCGCGGGTGCGGGGGCGGAGCCCCCGAATCGGGGGGTGCGGGGGCGGAGCCCCCGGCCGGGAGCCCGGGGCGGAGCCCCGGGCCCGGCCCCCGCTACTTCTGGACCGGCTTCCTGAGCTGGATGTTCAGCTCCCGCAGCCTCGTCTCGTCCAGCTCCGTCGGCGCGCCCATCATCAGGTCCTGGGCGTTGCCGTTGAGCGGGAAGGCGATCGTCTCGCGGATGTTCGGCTCGTCGGCGAGGAGCATCACGATGCGGTCGATGCCGGGGGCGATGCCGCCGTGGGGCGGGGCGCCGAGGCGGAAGGCGCGGAGCATGCCCGCGAACTCGTGCTCGACGGTCTCGCGGTCGTAGCCGGCGATCTCGAACGCCTTCAGCATGATCGCGGGCTCGTGGTTGCGGATCGCGCCGGAGGACAGCTCGATGCCGTTGCACACGATGTCGTACTGCCAGGCCAGGATGTCCAGCGGGTCCTTGTGCTCCAGCGCGTCCATGCCGCCCTGCGGCATCGAGAACGGGTTGTGCGAGAAGTCGATCTTCCCGGTCTCCTCGTCCTTCTCGAACATCGGGAAGTCGACGACCCAGCAGAACCGGAAGACGCCCTCCTCGAAGTGCCCGGCCCGCTTCGCGGCCTCGACGCGCACCGCCGACATGATCTTCGAGACCTCGTCGAACTCACCGGCGCCGAAGAAGACGGCGTGCCCGGGGGCCAGCGAAAGGCGCTCGGTGAGCGCCTTGACGTCGTCGGCCGTGAGGAACTTCGCGATCGGGCCCGCGAGCTGCCCGTCCTCGCCCACACGGACCCACGCGAGGCCCTTCGCGCCCTGCTCGACCGCGTACTCGCCGAGCTGGTCGAAGAACTTGCGGGACTGCTTCGCGGTGTCGGGCACGGGCAGCGCGCGCACGTGCTTGCCCGCGAACGCCTTGAACTCCGACGAGGCGAAGACGTCCGAGATGTCGTGCAGTTCGAGCTGGGCGCGCAGGTCCGGCTTGTCGTTGCCGTACTTGAGCATCGACTCGCGGAACGGGATGCGCGGGAACGGAGAGGTGACCTCGCGGCCCCCGCCGAACTCGGTGAACAGCTCCGTCATGAGCTTCTCGACCGGCTGGAAGACGTCCTCCTGCTCGACGAAGCTCATCTCCACGTCGAGCTGGTAGAACTCGCCGGGCGAGCGGTCGGCGCGCGCGTCCTCGTCGCGGAAGCACGGCGCGATCTGGAAGTAGCGGTCGAAGCCGGAGACCATGAGGAGCTGCTTGAACTGCTGCGGGGCCTGGGGCAGCGCGTAGAAGCGGCCGGGGTTCAGGCGCGAGGGGACGACGAAGTCGCGGGCGCCCTCGGGCGAGGTCGCGGTGAGGATCGGCGTCGCCATCTCGTTGAAGCCGAGCGCGACCATCTTCTGCCGCACGGCCGCGATGACGGCGGTGCGCAGCATGATGTTGCGGTGCATGCGCTCGCGGCGCAGGTCGAGGAAGCGGTACTCCAGCCGCCGCTCCTCGTTGACGCCGTCCTCGGCGTTGATCGTGAAGGGCAGCGGCCCGGCCTCGCCGAGCACCTCGACCTCGCCCGCCTCGACCTCGACCGCGCCCGTGGGCAGGTCGGGGTTGACGTTCTCCGCACCGCGCGAGACGACCTTGCCGTCGACGCGCAGGACGGTCTCCTTGGAGAGCTTGTCGAGCGTCTCGAAGGCGGCGGTGCCGGGGCGGGCGACGAGCTGGGTGATGCCGTAGTGGTCGCGCAGATCGATAAAGAGGATGCCGCCGAGGTCGCGCCGATTGTGCAGCCAGCCGCTCAGCCGGACGTCGGTGCCGACGTCGGAGGCGCGGAGCTCGCCGCAGGTGTGGGACCGGTACCGGTGCATCTCTATCCAGTCGCTCGGGGTGTGGGTGGGGCACGTCATTCGGGTCAAGGTTACCGCCGACCCGCCTGCCCGAGGGGCGCCGCCCCAAGGCCCCGGGGCCGCCCCCGGCGCCCGCTTCCGAGTGGCCCGCCACCCCGCAATCCTCGTAAAATAAGACAATGGGTAGCGAAAACGTCGCCCCCAGCGCCTCCGAAGCTCTCTCCGTGCTGCGCACGGGCCTGTGGCGGTGGGACGACGCGGCCGGGACCATCGCCGTGGACGCCGAGGCGGCCCGGCTGCTCGGGCTGCCCGCGCGCCCGGTGACGCTCTCGGAGGCGGCGGTACGCGCGCGGTTCCACCCCTCCGACTGGAACGAGATCCAGAGCGTCATCACCCTCGCCGCCGCCGAGGAGACCCTCGGCGAGGCCCGGCTGCGGGTCATGGACGAGCAGGGCAACGTCGTCCGGGTCGTCCGCACCCGCTCGCGGCCCACCCGCCCCGTCGCCCCGCCGGAGGAGGAGGACGGGTCGGCGGCCGAGCACGACGTGGCCGACACCTCGGCGACGTGGCTCGGCAGCGACGTGACCGCCCCGGCCGCGGGCCGCTCGCCCCGTACCAGCCCCGGGTTCATCCTCGTCGGGACCCTGCAGGAGATCACCGAGCCCTCGCCGGGCACCGTCACGCGGGCGCCCGTCACGGGCGACTGGCGGCGCTCGCGCGAGGCGTTCCTGCTCGACGCGGGCCGGGCGCTCGCCGAGGCCCGCTCCACGACGGAGGTCCTGCGCGTCGCCGCCGGGCTCTCCATGCCGGGCTTCTCGCCCGACGGCCTCGCCGTCTTCGGCGTGGAGAACGACCACCTCACCGTCATAGGCCACCACGGCCACCGCAGGGACGCCGCCGCGCCCTTCGCCGAGATCCCCCTCGACGCCGACTACCCGGCCGCCGAGGTCATCCGCACCGGACGCGCCGTCTACCTCTCCTCGCCGAAGGAGTACCGCGAGCGCTACCCCGCGACGTGGCCGCTCGTCGCCGCGTTCAACCGCAAGTCCTGGGCCTTCCTGCCGCTCGTCGCCGCCGGGCGCACGATGGGCGCCTGGCTCGCCGCGTTCACGTACCCCGTCGCCTTCACCGTCGACGAGCGCTCCGTGCTCGCGACCGTCGCGCGGATGCTCGCGCAGGCGCTGAGCCGCGCCGGGATCGCCGACTCGCAGCGCGAGCTGTCCGAGGACCTCCAGCGCTCGATGCTGCCGCGCCTCGGCCCCGCGATGCCCGGCATGAGCCTCGCGGCCCGCTACGTGCCGACCGGCGGGGGCCTGCGGGTCGGCGGCGACTGGTACGACATGATCCCGCTGCCCTCGGGCCGCACCGCGCTCGTCATCGGCGACGTGCAGGGCCACGACGTGCGCGCGGCCGGGCTCATGGGACAGCTGCGGATCGCGGTACGGGCCTACGCGGCCGAGGGGCACCGCGCCGACGCGGTCCTCACCCGCGCCGCCCGCTTCCTGCACGGCATCAGCGAGACGCGGGGCATGGACTCGACGGCGGTGGAGGGCGCGGACGCCCTGGACGAGCTGGACGACGACCCGCGCTTCGCCACGTGCCTCTACGTCGAGGTCGACCCGGCGAACGGGACGCTGGAGATCGCCCGCGCGGGCCACCCCGAGCCGGCGGTCCGGATGGCGGACGGCACGATGCTGCGCCGCTCCGTCGCGGGCGGCCTCCCGCTCGGCATCGACCCGGACGCGGACTACCCGACGACGCGGCTCGTCCTCGAACCCGGCGAGACGATCATGATGTGCACGGACGGCCTCATCGAGACCGGCGGCCACGACCTCGACACCGGCTGGAAGCGGCTGCGGCGCGCGGTCGAGTCGTACGAAGGCGACGACGTCGAGGGCCTCGCGGACGCGCTGCTCGGGGCCGTCCACGGGCCGGGCGCCGAGGAGGACACGGGCCCGCTGCGACCGCTCCACGAGGACGACATCGCCGTCGTCCTCCTGCGCCGCGCGCTCATCGGCTCGTCGAGCCGGCTGCGCCACCCGCGCGGGCGCCGCGCGATCCTCTCCGTCGCGCAGGCGGAGCCGGAGCGGGTCGCGGGGGCGCGACGGCAACTGCGCGACCTGCTGCACGACTGGCCGGAGCGGGAGCAGGTCGACTCGGCGGTGCTGATGTGCTCCGAGATGCTGACGAACGTCCTCGTGCACACCGAGGGCGACGCCCTCCTCATCGCCTCCGTGACGGGCCCGCCGGGGGCCCGGCGGATGCGCGTCGAGGTCATGGACGAGGACGACACGCTGCCGCACCGCCGCGACCCGGGCGAACTGGCCTCCTCGGGGCGGGGCCTGGTGCTGATGGAACTCCTCGCGGACGACTGGGGGGTGTCGCCCCGGGGCGAGGGGAAGTCGATCTGGTTCGAGCTGCGGGAGGAAGAGGAGGAAGAGGAGGAAGAGGACGAGGGCGAGGAGGAGAACGAGGACGACGGGGCGGGCGGGGACGAGGGCGGCGGGGCGCGGTGAAGGCGGGGGGGCGCGTTGCGGGCGGCGGGGCGCCTTGAGGGCGGGGGTCCGGGACCCCCGTGCGGTCCCGGACCCCCTGGCCCTACCGTAGAGCGTTACGGACGGTTTTATGTGATTTAACGGTGAACCGTTCACGGAGTGTCGCCCGACGCCTCCGCGCTCGCCCCGCCCCCGTCCCCGTACCGCTCCCGCAGCTCCCTGAAGATCCCGAACGCGGCGGCCGTGAGCGGGACCGCGAGGAGCATCCCGAGGATGCCCGCGAGCGAGGCGCCCGCCGTGATCGTCACCATGACGACGGCCGGGTGCATCTGCACCGTGCGGCTCTGCACGACCGGCTGGAGCAGGTGCCCCTCCAGGACCTGCACCGCGAGCACGACGCCGAGCACCCACAGCGCGATGACGAAGCCCCGGTCCGCGAGCGCCACGAGGATCGCGACGGCGCCGGAGAGGAAGGCGCCGAGGTAGGGGATGTACGCGCCGAGGAAGACGAGCGCGCCGAGCCCGAGCGCCCCCGGCACCCCCAGCACGAGCAGCCCGATCGTGATGAACGTGGCGTCGATGAGCGCGATGATCGTCGTGCCGTGCATGAAGCCCGCGACGGCCTGGTACGCGCGCCGCGCCATCGCCTCCACGAGGTCGGAGCTGTCGCCGGGCGAGAGCTCGCGCAGCCCGCGCAGCGCGCGGCCCGCGTCGCGCAGGAAGAAGAACATCAGCAGCAGCGCGAGCACGGCCGTCGCCACGAAACTGCCCACGACGCTCAGCCCGTTGATGACGCCGGTCGCCGCCGTCCCGCCGAACTTGTTCAGCAACTGCCGGGCGTTGTGCGTGATGTCGTCGAGCGAGGTGTCCTCCGCGCCGACCCACGAGGCCGCGTCCTCGATGCCGCTGCGGATCGAGTCGAGGATCTGCTGCCCGTTGTCGACGATCGCGCTCGTGACGATGTACCCGGCCCCGCCGACCGCCGCGACGACGGCCGCGCACGTGATCCCGGCCGCGAGCGAGCGCTGCACGTGCGCGCGGTGCACGAGCAGCGAGTAGAGCGGGCGCAGCAGCGCGGTCCCGAGCACGGCGAGCAGGATCGGCGTGACCGCGGTCTTCAGCTCGACGCACAGCCAGATCCCGACCGCGGCGACGCCGGTGACGAGCAGCAGCAGTACGCACCAGGCCCCGAGCCTGCGCATGGGCTCGGGCAGCAGCTCTGCGAGGGACTTGGCGGACGACGACGGTACGGGCATGGGCCCAGCGGACCACGGAGCGGGGCCGCGCCGGGTGGTGCCATGCCGGGCGGGGCCCCGGAAGGGGGGCGGTCAGGCCGGGTAACGGACGAGGAGGATCGCTTCCGCGTCGGCGGCCGTCGCCCGGTAGAGGTGCGGGACGTCGGCCGGAGCGGTCCGAGCGGGCCCGGCGCGGTGCTCCGAACGCGAGGGCGGATTCCCGCCAGCGCGGTCGGCGCGCTTCCTCAACCATTGCTCCCATGAACGGACTTGAGGGAAAGGCAGCCCTGGTGACCGGCGGCTCGCGGGGCATCGGGGAGGCGGTCGTGCGGCGCCTGTCCGCCGAGGGCGCGCGCGTGGCGTTCACGTACGTACGGGACGAGGCGCGCGCCGCCGCGCTCGTGAAGGATCTCGACGGTCCCGCGCTCGCGCTGCGGGCCGACAGCGCGGACCCGGCGGCGGTGCGGGGCGCGGTGGCCGAGACGGTACGGGCCTTCGGCGGCCTCGACGTCCTGGTCAACAACGCGGGCGCCTTCCACGTGGGGGCGCTCGCGGACCTCGGGGACGCGGAGATCGAGCAGACCCTCGCGGTCAACGTCCGCGCCCCCTACGAGGCGGCCCGTGCGGCGGCCCCGCACCTCCCGGAGGGCGGCCGGATCATCACGATCGGCAGCAACACGGCCGTCCGCCTCCCCTTCCCCGGCTTCGCCCTCTACGCGATGAGCAAGACGGCCCTCGTCGGGCTGACGAAGGGGCTCGCCCGCGAGCTGGGCCCGCGCGGCATCACCGCGACCCTCGTCCACCCGGGCCCCACCGACACCGACGCCAACCCGGCCTCCTCGGCCCAGGCCCCCACGGTCGCCGCCCTCACCGCCCTCGACCGCTACGCCGCCCCGCACGAGATCGCGGCGACGGTCGCCTTCCTCTGCGGCCCGGACGCGACCTACGTGACGGGTGCGGAGATCGCCGTGGACGGGGGCTGGGGGGCGTAGGGGCTGAGGGAAGTCCGGCGCTGGGGGCCGGGGGCTCGGCGGCCCGTACCCGTACGGCCTTCTCCTCGCCCCCCACGCACCGAGACCCCCGCCCCCCGGAAGGGGCAGGGGTCTCGTCGCGGAGGCGGGTGCGCACCGGAGCCCGTGGGGGGCGTGGCTCCGGTGGCACCCGGTCCTTGGGGTGGACGCGGGGCCGCTCGGGTCAGGGATTGCCCCGGTCCAGGTTCTGAGGGGTCAGTGGCGGAAGGCGTCCTTGACCTTCTCCTTCGCCTGCCGCATGTCGCCCCGGGAGCGTTCGACGCCGCCTTCGGCCTGGAGCCGCTCGTTGCCGACGAGCTTGCCCGCCTTCTCCTTCACGGCACCCTTCACGCGCTCCGCGCGGGCGGTCGCCTTCTGGTCCGTACGGTGTGCGTGCTTGCCGTGCTTGGCGGCCATGATCGTGCTCCTTCGCTTCGGGCTGCGAGCCGTATCGCTGACACCGACCGCGTGCCCCGCCCCTCGCGCCTCACACCTCCCGCCCGGTGTCCATTTCGCGGACACGTCCCGGGACGTACGCATCTTGTATCTATGCTGTGCGCATGTCCTCCGTCCCCACGGCCGCACCCTCCGCCGAGCCCAGGCCCCCCAAGCAGCCCCCCGCCGCGGACCGCGTCTACACGCACGTCAAGCACCGCATCCTCGACCGCAGCTACGCCGGCGGCACCCTCCTCACCGAGGGCGAGGTCGCCGACGAGGTCGGCGTCTCGCGCACCCCCGTACGGGAGGCGATGCTGCGCCTGGAGGTCGAGGGGCTGCTCAAGCTCTACCCGAAGAAGGGCGTCCTCGTCCTGCCCGTCTCGGCGCAGGAGATCGAGGACGTCGTCGAGACGCGGCTCCTCGTCGAGCAGCACGCGGCGCGCAAGGCCGTGCCCGCCTCGCCCGTACTCCTCACACGCCTGGAGGAGCTGATCGACGAGCACCAGCGGCTCGCCGACGCGGGGGACTACGAGGGCGCCGCGGCGAGCGACCGCTGCTTCCACGCCGAGATCGTGCGCAGCGGCGGCAACGACATCCTCTCGCGCCTGTACGACCAGCTCCGCGACCGTCAGCTCCGCATGGGCGTCGCGGTCATGTACTCGCACCCGGACCGCATCCAGAAGACCCTGCACGAGCACCGCGAGATCCTCGCGGCGCTGCGCGCGGGCGACGCCGGGGCCGCCGTCGCCGTCGTCGACCGGCACGTCGGCTGGTTCCACACGCTCGCCCGCGGGGAGGTGCGATGACCGCGCAGTCCGTGCCCGCGCGCGCCACGCTCCCCGGCGATCCGCCCGGCGGCCGGGCGGCCGTCACGATGTGGAGCGTCGGCGTCTCCGTCTACTTCGTCGCGATCATCTTCCGCACGTCGCTCGGCGTCGCCGGGCTCGACGCGGTCGACCGCTTCCACGTCGGCGCCTCGGCGCTCTCGACCTTCTCCATACTCCAGCTCCTCGTCTACGCGGGGATGCAGATACCCGTCGGCCTCATGGTCGACCGCATGGGCACGAAGAAGGTGCTGTGCCTCGGCGCGGTCCTCTTCACCCTCGGCCAGCTCGGCTTCGCCTTCTCGCCGGACTACACGACGGGCCTGCTCTCGCGCGCGCTGCTCGGCTGCGGCGACGCGATGACGTTCATCAGCGTGCTGCGCCTCGGCAACCGCTGGTTCCCGGCCCGGCGCGGCCCCTTCGTCGGCCAGCTCGCCGGCCTCGTCGGCATGGCGGGCAACCTCGTCTCGACGCTCGTCATCGCCCGGCTCCTGCACGGCATCGGCTGGACGGCGGCCTTCGCGGGCAGCGCGGGACTCGGCGTCGTCGTCCTCGTCGTCACGCTGCTCTTCCTCAAGGACCACCCCGAGGGCCACGAGCCGCCGCCCCTGCCCGCCGCGCACCGCGGCGCCGCCTACGTCCGCGCGCAGATCGCCGCGACGTGGCGCGAGCCGGGCAGCAGGCTCGGGATGTGGACGCACTTCACGACGCAGTTCCCCGCGATGGTCTTCCTGCTCCTGTGGGGCATGCCGTTCCTCGTGGAGCAGCAGGGCCTCTCGCGCGGCACGGCGGGAAACCTGCTCACGGTCGTCATCCTGTCGAACATCGTCGTGGGGCTCGTCTACGGGCAGCTCATCGCCCGCCACCACGGCGCCCGCATCCCGCTCGTGCTCGGCACCGTGGGCGCGACGGGCCTGATGTGGGCGCTGGTCCTGGGCTGGGGCCCCCACGCCCCGATGTGGCTCCTCGTCGTCCTGACCCTGGTGCTCGGCGCCTGCGGCCCGGCCTCGATGATCGGCTTCGACTTCGCCCGCCCGGCCAATCCGCCCGAACGCCAGGGCACGGCCTCGGGGATCGTCAACATCGGCGGCTTCAGCGCCTGCATGATCCTGCTCCTGGCCATCGGCGTCCTGCTCGACGCGACCGGCGACAACTACCGCGTCGCGTTCTGCGCGATCTTCGCGGTGGAAGCCCTGGGCATCTCCCAGATCCTCCGCCTGCGGGCCCGCGCGCTGCGCAGGGAGCGCGAGCGACTGGTGGCGAGCAGGGTCGAAACGGTCCACGTACCGGCGTAGCCCTTCCGGCACCGCCCCGCCCGACGCGGCCCCTCCGGCCCCGGCGGGGCGGGGTGCGGGTCCGGGTGCGGGCGGGGCCCCGCCAAAGGGCCCGCCCCGCTCAGGGGGTGACGGCGAAGTGGGCCAGGATCGCCGCGACCAGTTCCTCGTCCCCCTCGGACTTGACGTCACCCGCCGCCCGCTCCGCGGAGATCCGCCCGCACGCCAGCCGGAAGTACGTCTCCCACTCCATACCCAGCGTGGCGAGGGGGCCGAGCGAGGGCGCCCCGTCCACGCTCCCGCGCCCCTCCGCGTCGACCCGCACCGTCCGCAGGAACTCGACGGGCCCGCTCACGTCGAAGACGACGGCGCTGTTCGCCGGGGCCCCCGCCCGCTTCGCGACGACCTTCGGCAGCCCCTGGAGCAGCTCGTCCCGCGCGACGTAGGCGCCGGGCGAGTCGAGGTTTCCCGGCTGCCCGAGCGCGACGCGCAGGTCCTGCTCGTGCACCCACACGTCGAAGGCGCGCCGCCGCATGGCGACTTCGAGGGTCTGCTCGGTGCCGAGCGGTCCGCGCAGCGTCGCCTCCGGGCCCCGGTTCTCGTTCCGGAGCTGGCGGTTGCGGCGGATGATCGTGTACTCCAGCTCGCCGAGCATCTCGGGCGCCGTGTGGTGGCGGCGGACGTCGACCTGCATCTCCATGTACCGCTGGTGCTCGGTACGGACGTGGTAGAGGTCGCGCGGCAGGGTGTGGATCGGGCGCGGGTCGCCGAGGATCTCGCAGTCCATGCCGATGACGTGGGAGATCAGGTCCCGCACCGACCAGCCGGGGCACGGGGTCGCCCGGTTCCAGTCCGCGTCCGCGAGTGGCTGCACCAGCGCGGATATCGCTTCCACGGAGTGGGACCAGGCGTCGGCATAGGTCTGAAGGCTGGGATGGAGGCTCACGGGACCCCTCGTGCGGTCGGTACGGCGCGGCGGTGGCCGCGGCAGGACATCAGGTCGTCAGGGACGGCTGGCGGGCGGTCAGGGCGGCGGCGGCAGTGCGGCGCCGGTCGGTGCGCGGGTGCTCGGGGGCCGGGGGGAGAGAGTCCCCGGAAGAGCACAGTACGCCGCCGGGTGTCGCCCTGGCAGTGCTTTCGAGTGACGATGGTAGGCCGGAGTTGACGTCTCGCCCCACACCGCGGTGGTACGGTTCGCCGCCGCACGACGGCCCCGCGCCGCGTATGCCCGGTACGGGCGCCCGCGGGGACACCTCGCGAGCACGCATATGCCCGGCACGCGTGCCCCCGGACGCACCGTCACGCGGGGCCCGTACGCGCGGCCCGGCAACGCCCCGGTCCCCTACCCTCGGTGGACATGGTGCAGGTACTGAGCAGCAGGATTCTGCTGCGCCCCACGGACCCCGACCGCTCCCGCGATTTCTACGGCCGCAAGCTCGGCCTCGCCGTGCACAGGGAGTTCGGCACGGGCGAGGAGCGCGGCGTCGTCTACTTCCTGGGCAACGGCTTCCTGGAGGTCTCGGGCCGTTCCGCCGAACCCCCGTCGTCCGCGCTCGGCATCTGGCTCCAGGTCCCCGACGCGGCGGCGGCGCACGAGGAGTTGCGCCGCGCCGGGGTGGAGATCGCGCGCGAGCCCCGCGAGGAGCCGTGGGGACTCATCGAGATGTGGGTCCGCGATCCGGACGGGGTCCGGATCGCGGTCATCGAGGTGCCGGAGAGGCACCCTCTGCGCTGGCGCCCGTGACCGTCCTCAGCCGTCGTTGCCCTCGGCGAGCGCGATCACGCACACGGTCACGGCGATGAGGAGCGCGGGGTCCACGTCCTCCCGTACGACCTGGACCCCGTACGTGTCGCGCACGGTGAACCAGCGCCGCGAGATCTGCGCGAGCAGTTCGCCGTCGTACTCGATCGCGAACTCGCGGTCGAGGATCTTGCCGCTCACGTCCAGCTCGGTCCCGTCCGCCATCTCCACCCGGAAGTGGTTGCGGAGGAGCGAGAGCCGCTTGCGCTTCACCTTGGCGAGGTGCTCACCCTCGCGCTCGATGATCATCTCCCCCATGAGGCTCAGGAGCTTCTGGTGGATGTCGACGAGCACCCGCCCCTGCTCGTCCTTCAGCTCGAAGGTCTGCCGGACCCGCATCGCCTTCCCGTCGACCAGGAAGACCTTGCGACCGGACTCGTCCTCGATCCAGTAGTCGTCACCGATGGAGAACAGCCGCTCACGCACGAGATATCTCATGCGCCTACGGCTACCCGTTTTCCCGCCGGAAAGCGGAGGCGCCGGGCCATGTTTCACGTGAAACATCCGCGACGGGAAGGGGCGATGTTCCACGGGAAACATCCCCTCGCGGTGCCCCGGCCCGCGGCCCGCCGAGAGTTGTTCCACGTGAAACATCCGGACGGGGGATCGCCGCAGGTGAAGTGGCACCCTGGAGAGCATGAACGACGCAGCTCCCGCCCCCCGCCGTGCCCGTGTCCGCGCCCCCGAACTGGTCGGCAAGGGCGGCTGGCTCAACACCGGCGGCACCTCGTACTCGCTCGCCGATCTGCGCGGGCGGATCGTGATCCTCGACTTCTGGACGTTCTGCTGCATCAACTGCCTCCACGTGCTCGACGAGCTGCGTGAGCTGGAGGAGAAGCACCGGGACACGGTCGTGATCATCGGCGTGCACTCGCCGAAGTTCGTGCACGAGGCGGAGCACGCGGCCGTCGTGGACGCCGTGGAGCGGTACGGGGTCGAGCACCCGGTGCTCGACGATCCGGAGCTGGCCACCTGGAAGCAGTACGCGGTACGGGCCTGGCCGACGCTCGTCGTGATCGACCCCGAGGGCTACGTCGTCGCTCAGCACGCGGGCGAGGGCCACGCGCACGCCCTCGCGACGCTCGTGGACGAGCTGGAGGCGGAGCACGGGGCGAAGGGCACGCTGCGGCGCGGCGAGGGCCCGTACGTGGCGCCCGAGCCGGTCGCGACCGACCTCCGCTTCCCCGCGAAGGCGCTGCGGCTGCCGGGCGGGACGTTCCTGGTCAGCGACACGACGCGGCACGCGCTCGTCGAGCTGGAGGCGGACGGCGAGACGGTGCGGCGGCGGATCGGCAGCGGGGAGCGCGGGCTCCTCGACGGGGACGCGACAGGAGCGCGCTTCAACGAGCCGCAGGGCCTCGCGCTGCTCCCGGACGGCGCGGTCGTCGTCGCGGACACGGTGAACCACGCGCTGCGCCGCGTCGATCTCGCGAGCGGCGAGGTCTCGACGCTCGCGGGGACGGGGCGGCAGTGGTGGCAGGGCGAGCCGGTCGCGGGCCCGGCGCGCGAGGTCTCGCTGTCGTCGCCGTGGGACGTGGCGTGGTTCGACGGCAAGGTGTGGATCGCGATGGCGGGCGTGCACCAGCTCTGGACGTACGCGCCGGAGGCCGGGACGGTGCGCGCGGCGGCGGGCACGACGAACGAGGGCCTCGTCGACGGCCCGGCGGAGCAGGCGTGGTTCGCGCAGCCCTCGGGGCTCGCGGTGAGCCTCGACGGCGAGCGGCTGTGGATCGCGGACGCGGAGACGAGCGCGGTGCGCTGGATCGACCGCGAGGGCACGGTCCGCACGGCGGTCGGCACGGGCCTCTTCGACTTCGGGCACCGCGACGGCGCCGCCGGGCAGGCGCTCCTCCAGCACCCGCTGGGCGTCACGGCGCTCCCGGACGGCTCGGTGGCCGTCGCGGACACGTACAACCACGCGCTGCGCCGCTACGACCCGGCGAGCGAGGAGGTGACGACGCTCGCGACCGACCTGCGCGAGCCGAGCGCGGCCGTCGTGAACGGCGAGGAGATCGTCGTGGTCGAGTCGGCGCGCCACCGCCTGACCCGGCTGCGGCTGCCCGAGGAGGCAGTACGGGTCGAGGCGGTCGCCCACCGCACGCAGCGCGCGGCGACCGAGGTGGCCGCCGGGAAGCTCGCCCTGGACGTCGTCTTCCAGGCCCCGACGGGCCAGAAGCTCGACACCCGCTACGGCCCCTCGACGCGCCTCCTGGTCTCCGCGACGCCCCCCGAACTGCTGCTCGCGGGCGAGGGCGCGGGTACGGACCTGGCGCGCGGCCTGGAGCTGAACCCGGAGATCCCGGAAGGCGTCCTGCACGTCTCCGCGATGGCGGCCTCGTGCGACGACGACCCGGAGAACGAGTACCCCGCGTGCCACGTGCACCAGCAGGACTGGGGCGTCCCGGTGAAGCTCGTCACCGAGGACGGCGAGACCCGGCTGGCACTGGTGCTGGCGGGGCTGGACGGCTGAGGCGGCTGAGGCGGCTGAGGCGGCTGAGGCGGCTGAGGCGGCCGAGGCGGCCGAGGGTGGTGGCGGGGGCAGGGGCGTACGGGAATCCGTGATGCCGGACGGGCCGGAGCCCGGGGCGTCCGGGCGGGCGACGGAGACCGGGGCGGACACGTGCGGGGCCCGCCCACCGCTTCCGGCCCCGGGGCCGCGGTCTCTGCCCCGGGGCCCGCGCGGAAGTCGCCCCGCATGGCCCGGACCCACCGGACGCGACCGGCCGCGCCACCCGCCCGCGCACGCCCCCGCCCGGCGCACCCCTGCCTCGGCTCCGCCCGGCCCAAGCCCCCTACTTCACGTGCCGTCCCAAGAAGTCCCGTACGAGCCGTGTCGTCTCCTCCGGCCGTTCCATGCTCGGCAGGTGTCCCGAGGCCGGGATGTCCACGTACTCCGTGTCGCGTGCGCCCGTCAGGCGGGCCGGGAGGCCCGCCGCCAGCGCGCGGAACTCGGGGAGGTCGTGGGCGGCCGTGGCGACGAGGGTGGGCGCCGTGACGGCGGAGAGCGGGACAGGGCCGCCCTCCTCGGTGCGGCCCGCGCCCTCGGGGGCGGCGAGCTGGACCTCGTAGGCGCGGCGCTGCATCCGTACGACGCCGTCCCGTACGGAGGCGTCGGCCCCGGGCCCGAGCCACGTCTCCACCATCAGCGCGCAGGCGCCGTCGAGGTCGCCCGCCGCGACCAGCTCCTCCTCGCGCGCGTCCAGAGCCTCCAGCGCCTCCGTCCCGGCGAGGCCGGGAGCCGCCGGGCACAGCAGCGCGAGGGCCTGGACGCGCTCGGGCACGAGCCCCGCGAGGCGGAGCGCGACCCGGCCCCCGTACGAGGAGCCGACGACGGCGAAGCGGTCGATGCCGAGGCCGTCGAGGAGCGCGAGGACGTCGCGGGCGTCGTCGTGCGGGGTGCCGCCGAGCGGGGTGTCGCCGAATCCGCGCAGGTCGGGGGCGAGGCCCCGGTACAGGGGCGGCAGCGCCGCGAGCTGCGGCGCCCACATGCGGCGGTCGCAGATGCTGGAGTGGAGCAGGACGACGGCGGGCGCACCGGGGGTCGCGGTGTCGGTGAGAGCGAGGGTCATGCCCCGGATCGTGCGCGAACAGGCCACCGGCCGCCACCGGTTAATCCCCGCGCGAAGCCGCCACCGCCCGCGACCCGTTCGTCCCGCGCGGAGACGTCAGCGGGCCCCCCGTTCATCCCGCGCGAACACGCCACCGAACGCGGCGGGTTCGTCGTGTCCGCACGTCACCGGCCGCCACCGGGTGCCGGGGACGGCCGGTCGGGGAGCGGCGGAAGCTGCGTGGCGAAGGCCCCGTCAGTAGCCGCCGTGCTCACGACGGATGCGCTCCTCCTCGGTCATCGGCTGCGAGGTCATGATCGGCGCGCCACCGGTGGTGGTGATCATGCGACGCTTGCGCGCGATGCTCGTGAAGGTCACGACGCCGATGATGCCGACGACCATCAGAATCACGCCCACCAGGCTCAGATCGAGCCCGCTGACGTGCCAGTCGGTCGCGAACGCGAGAATCGCGCCGACCGCGATCAGGATGATGCAGCCACCAAGTCCCATGACGAGCCTCCTTGTTGCCGTCCGTTCCGCACGGGTACCCCCGGGGGCGCACCGCACACAGCGGTGCGCCCCCGACGATGTCCCGTCCCGGCACGGGACGGCCGGGGACTCAGCCCTCCAGGAAGGCGACCAGGGTGTTGGCCAGGTAGTACGGGTCCTTGTCGCCGCACAGCTCGCGCACGCTGTGCATGGAGAGGATCGCGACGCCGATGTCGACCGTCTTGATGCCGTGGCGCGCGGCCGTGATGGGGCCGATCGTCGTGCCGCACGGCATCGAGTTGTTCGAGACGAAGCTCTGGTACGGGGTCCCGGCGCGCTCGGCCGCGGCGACGAAGACGGAGCGCCCGGCGCCGTCCGTGGCGTAGCGGTTGTTGACGTTGACCTTGAGGATCGGGCCGCCGTTGATCCGCGGGTGGTGCGTCGGGTCGTGCTTCTCGGCGTAGTTGGGGTGCACGGCGTGGCCGGTGTCCGAGGAGAGGCTGACCGAGGAGGCGAGCGCGCGGGCGCGGTCCTCGTAGGAGCCGCCGCGCGAGGCGACGGAGCGCTTGACGACGTTGCCGAGGAGCGGCCCGTCGGCGCCCGTGTCGGACTGGGAGCCGGTCTCCTCGTGGTCGAAGGCGGCGAGCACGGGGATGGAGGACAGCTCGCCGGAGCGCGAGGCGGCGATGAGCGCGGCGACGCCGGAGTGCACGGAGAAGAGGTTGTCCATGCGGGGGCCCGCGACGAACTCGTTCTCGCGCCCGAGGTACGCGGGCGCCTCGACGGGATACGCGAGCAGGTCCCAGCCCGTGACGCTGCCCTCTTCGAGCCCTGCCTCGCGCTCGGCGAAGGCGATCAGTTCGCCCTCGTGCGCCTCGCCGAGGCCCCACACGGGCTGGAGGTGGCGCTGCCGGTCGAGCTTGAGGCCGTCGTTGACGCCCCGGTCGAGGTGGACGGCGAGCTGGGGCACGCGCAGGAGGGGGCGGTCGACGGTGAGGAGCTTCGTCGAGCCGTCGCGCAGGCTGAGCCGGCCGGCGAGGCCGAGGTCGCGGTCGAGCCAGGAGTTGAGCAGCGGGCCGCCGTACAGCTCGACGGCGACCTGCCGGAAGCCGTGCGCGGAGAAGTCGGGCTGCGGCTTGACGCGCAGGCCGGGGGAGTCGGTGTGCGCGCCGACGATGCGGAACGGCGTGTGCGCCTCGACGCCCTCGGGGACGTACCAGGCCACGAGCGCGCCGCCGCGCAGCACGTACTTCCCGCCCGGCGTGCCCTCCCACGCCGCCTCCTCCGCGAGCTGCCGGAACCCGGCCCCGTCCAGGCGCCGCGCCGCCTCGGCGACGGCGTGGTACGGCGTCGGGGACGCCGCGAGGAAGGTCAGGAGGTCGTCGGTGTGGGCGCGATCGAAGGACGCGGAGGCAGGGGCGGCGGTGCTGGTCGTCATGGGGAGAGCCTAACGAGGGGCCGCACGGGCACCTCCGCCCCGTACGGACGCCTCCGCCCCTCTACGGAAAGCCCCGCACGCCGACGGCCCGCCCCGCTGCTGCGGGACGGGCCGTCGGCCGGGGCTCAGCGCTCTGCGCGCAGAGGGCTCAGAACGCCTCCTCCGCCAGGTCCATCAGCTCCAGGTCCGTCGACTCGGCGAGCGCGCGCTCGACCGCGACGCGCGGCAGGATGTTGGCCGCGAAGAACTTGGCCGCGGCGATCTTGCCCTCGTAGAAGTGCTTGTCCTTCGAGGAGGCCGAGGCGAGCTTCTCCTCGGCGACGGCCGCGCCGCGCAGGAGCAGGTAGCCGACGACGACGTCACCGGCCGCGAGCAGCAGGCGCGAGGTGTTGAGGCCGACCTTGTAGATCTCGCGGGCGTTCTCCTGGGTGGCGGCGAGCTGCGTGAGCATCGCGCCGACGAGGGCTTCCAGCTCACCGGCGGCCTTCGCCAGCTCCCCGCGCGCGGCGGCCAGCGTCTCGCCGCCCGGCCCGACCGCGAGGAACTTCTTGATGTCCTCGGCGACGGAGTTCAGCGCGGCGCCCTGGTTGCGGACGATCTTGCGGAAGAAGAAGTCCTGGCCCTGGATCGCCGTCGTGCCCTCGTAGAGGGTGTCGATCTTGGCGTCCCGGATGTACTGCTCGACCGGGTACTCCTGGAGGTAGCCGGAGCCGCCGAAGGTCTGGAGCGACTGCGCGAGCTGCTCGTAGGACTTCTCGGAGCCGTAGCCCTTGACGATCGGGAGGAGCAGGTCGTTGAGGGCGTGCAGCTCGGCGGCGTCCTCGCCCGCGGCCTCCTTGACCGCGATCGAGTCCTGGACGGCGGCGGTGTGCATGACGAGCGCGCGCATGCCCTCCGCGTACGCCTTCTGCGTCATGAGCGAGCGGCGCACGTCGGGGTGGTGCGTGATGGTGACCTTGGGCGCGGTCTTGTCGGTGAAGTTCGCGAGGTCGGGACCCTGCACGCGCTCCTTGGCGTACTCCAGGGCGTTGAGGTAGCCGGTGGAGAGGGTCGCGATGGCCTTCGTGCCGACCATCATGCGGGCGAACTCGATGATGCGGAACATCTGGCGGATGCCGTCGTGCTTGTCGCCGATGAGCCAGCCCTTGGCGGGGTGGCGGTCGCCGAAGGTCATCTCGCACGTGTTGGACGCCTTGAGGCCCATCTTGTGCTCGACGTTCGTCGCGTAGACGCCGTTGCGCTCGCCCAGCTCGCCGGTCTCCCAGTCGAACTCGTACTTCGGCACGAGGAAGAGCGAGAGGCCCTTGGTGCCGGGCTTGCCGCCCTCGGGGCGCGCGAGGACGTAGTGGAGGATGTTCTCCGACATGTCGTGCTCGCCGGACGTGATGAAGCGCTTCACGCCCTCGATGTGCCAGGTGCCGTCGGCCTGCTCGATCGCCTTGGTGCGACCGGCGCCGACGTCCGAACCGGCGTCCGGCTCGGTGAGGACCATGGTCGAGCCCCACTGCCGCTCGACGGCGATCCCGGCGACCTTCTTCTGCGCCTCGTTGCCCTCGTCGAAGAGGATGCCGGCGAAGGCGGGCCCGGAGGAGTACATCCAGACGGCCGGGTTGGCACCGAGGATCAGCTCCGCGTACGCCCAGATGAGGGAGCGCGGCGCGGTGGTGCCGCCGATCTCCTCGGGGAGGCCGAGGCGCCAGTACTCGGAGTCCATGAACGCCTGGTAGGACTTCTTGAACGTCTCGGGGACGGGCGCGGTGTTCGTCTCCGGGTCGAAGACGGGCGGGTTGCGGTCCGCGTCGGCGAAGGACTCGGCCAGCTCGTTCTCGGAGAGCCGTGCCAGCTCGGCGAGGATCGACTTGGCGGTGTCGGCGTCCATCTCGGCGAAGGGACCGGAACCGTAGACCTTGTCGCGGCCCAGGACCTCGAAGAGGTTGAACTCGATGTCTCGGAGATTCGACTTGTAGTGCCCCACGGCGACGGCTCCCTTACGCGGTACGGGGAGGCTGCCCTCCACCCGGACGTATCAGACATACAAGCCGATATCAGTACGGGATGCCCACGCGCACGCGTACCTGTACCGGCTGGTAGCCACGATGATGCTACCCGCGAGTAATAAGACGCAAGCCCTGACGGGCCGAGCGAATGAGGAAGTCGTCACTCCGGGGCCCGCGCACCGCTCCCCTCGCGGCCCTCCCGGCCCCCGTACCACCTCGGTACTCTTTCCCCCATGTACGGCTACGACCCGAACGCGGGCGCCCAGCAGCAGTACGCCCCGCCCCCGCAGGCCCCGCAGCAGCCCCAGCCCGGCGGGTACGGCCAGCAGCAGCCGGACGCGTACGGCCAGCAGCAGCCCCCGCTCTACCCCGAGCCGTCCCCCCCGTCGCTCGCGGAGGCGGTCCGCGCGTTCACGACGGGCCAGTTCACCTCGGACGACTTCCAGCAGATCTTCGCCGCGTCGAAGGTCTACTGCCCGCGCGGCGACACCCCCGGCTTCCTGGCCCTGCACAACACGCAGCAGCCGGTGATCCCGATGTTCACCTCGCTGAAGGAGCTGCGCCGCTACGCCGGCAAGGACTCGAAGTACTTCGTGATCACGGGCGCCGAGGTCCTGGACCTCCTCCCCACGGGCTACGGCTTCGTCCTCGACATGGAGGGCGAGCACCGCATCGTCTTCGACGCGAAGGCGGTCGAGGAGATGGTCGAGTACGCGATGCGAAGGATGTACGGCTGACGCCCGCGCCCCCGGCCGCGCGGCGGGCCCGCGCGGGACCGGAGCGCGCTCGTGTCATCCCGCCGGAGCGAACACGCAGAACTCGTTCCCCTCGGGGTCCCGCATGACGTGCCACGCGATGCCCTTCGCGGCGTCGGGCTCCGCGACGACCCGGGCCCCGAGCCCCCGCAGCCGCTCGACGTCCCCGTACACGTCGTGGTGCATCCGGTTCTTGACCGCCTTGCCCTCGGGCACGGGGCACACCCAGATCAAGGGCCCGCCCCCCGCCGCGTCGACGATGGCCACCGGCTCCCCGACAGGCCCCTCACCCTCCCGCCGCTCATACCCCATCGCGGCACACCACCAATCGGCGAGCGCCTGATGGTCCCGCGCGTCCAGACAGAGATCCTTGAACCGGGCGGGCGCCGCCTGCGAGGAAGAGGTCATGCGCCCAGCCTGCCCGCGCCCGCCCTCGCCCGCCACCCCTTCGCACCACCGCGCCCCCCAAGTGGCGTGCGCGTGCGCCGCCACCGCCGTGTGCGGCGCGCTGACCGCCACCCCGGCGACGGCGTCGGCCGGCGCCGCGGACGTCCGCACGGCGCCGATCCCGCGTACAAGATCCTCAAGCACCTCGACTACTCGGGACCGGGAAAGGCTTCGCTGCGCGCCGGGTACGACGACCGCGCGCGGGACAAGGGCGTGATCACCATGTACTGCGAGGGCGTCGTCCGCTGCCCCAACTGGGTCAGCACGACCTGGCCAAGGAGAACAAGCGATCGGCGGCCCCGGCCGAGGACGCGTACGTCAGCTCGTACGCCTCCTTGGCGCAGCGACTGAACGCCCCGGCCCGGTCCGCACCGTGAGTGCCGCGCATGACCGGTGACGCGGACAGCGCGTTCCTCACCCATGCCTCGGAGGTCGCCTTCGACCTCGGCGAGGACCGCTTCCGGCTCACCACGCTGCGGATTCGGCCCCGCCGCGTCGAGTTCACGGAGGTCGACGGCCCCGCGCTGCCGCCCGTCCACCGCGAGGGCCCGCCTCCCGGCACCGGCCGCGAGGCGCGGCGTACGTACGACTGGCAGCCGGCCGCGGCGGCGCCGTCCTGGATGAACGTGGCCTGGCTCCTGGACGACCTCGCGGCCTGGGTCGGGCAGATGGCGGAGGACCACGTCGTACTGGCGGGCGTCGAGTCCCCCGAACCGGACGGGTGCGACGTCCTGGTCCGCGACGGCGACACCCCGTACCGGGCCCGCCTCGCCCTGGCCGCCCGGGACGAGGTCCTGGACTACCCCGGCATGTACCTCCGCGAACTGTTCGCCGAAGGCCGCCACCGCGACCACCTGACGGAGAACGGCACACTGGTCGATCTGCGGGGCGTTCTCTGATCCCCCGGCCCGGCCTCCGCCCGCCGACGCCCGCCCCGGTGGGCACACCTCACCTCCGATAGCGCCGCGCCACCTCCCCGAAGGCGGCCTTGGGCTCCCACTCCATGTCGGGATAAGCCCGCCCCCGGCCCTCTTCGAGGAGTTTCACGATCCCCAGCCCGGCCCGGTCGAGGTCGTCCCGGGGATCGCCGTCCGGACGGTGCGGGTAGCCGGCCAGAGCGAAGAGGAAGACGAACGCGCTGTCCACGCCCTCGCTGTCGAAGATCTCCAGGAGTTCGCCCAGATACGCGGCCTGGCCCGCCTCGTCCCGCTCGTACACGCCGTTCAGCCGCAGCGGCGCCCGCGTGTGCGGATCGTGCTCGACCACGCCGAGCACCCGCCCGCCCCGGTCTCCCGCGCCCCGGTAGGCCGCGGTGCCGAAGCCGGTGACGGCGAGCGGCTTCGGCCCCCGGGCCAGTTCGCGGACCGCCTCCCGGAACCGGTCGGCGACCTCGGCGGAGCGGATCAGCTCGTACGTCACGAGGTCGAAGGGCTCCCAGTCGACCTGCTCGAACTGGATGGCCGCGTACGTGAGCCTCCCCCGGAAGCGCGCGCGGACCGCGGTGGCGGCCTCGCGCAGGAACGCGTTGACGCGCGCGCCCAGTGCGCGCATCGCCTCGCCCCGCCGCTCCGGGGGGTCCATCAGTCGTTCGACCCGCTCCCCGGAGTCCTCTCCGGGCAGGAATCCGCGGTTCATCACGCTCAGTTCGACCCCCGCGACGAACACGACCTCCGCCCCCTGCCGCCGGAGCCGTTCCGCCCGCTCGGCGCAGTCGCGGAAGAGCGCGAGGATCCGCTCCGGGTCCAGCTCCAGCGGATAGGGCGAGAACCAGACCTCCAGGCCGAGCGCGGCGGCGGCACCGGCGGCCAGCTCCAGCCGCTCCGGGTCACCTCCGATGATCTGGACCGCGTCGCAGTGCAAATCGTCGCGGATGACGGCGAGTTCGCGCCGGACCACCGCCGGGTCGAAGTGCTCGCGAGATGTCCGGCCGTGCACGACGAGTCCGGTGTCGTAGGTCATTCCTCTTGCCCGCATGGCGATGTCCCCTCTGCCTGTCCCGGTCGGCACGAGACTCACAGGAAAAGTGCGTGCACGCAAATTTGCGCGCACGCAGACTCTCGTGGGATGCTGCGCACCGTGACGACACCACCGCCAGGGCTCCGGGAACGGAAGAAGCAGGCCACACGCGAGGCGCTGCGGGACGCGGCCCTGCGGCTGGCCATGGAGCGCGGACCGGACGGGGTGCGGGTCGAGGACATCGCCGAGGCCGCCGGGGTCTCGCCACGCACCTACAACAACTACTTCACCAGTCGCGAGCAGGCGATCGTCTCCGCCGTCACCGCCGACCGGGAGGCGCGGATCGCGGCGGCGCTCGCGGCCCGGCCCGCGGGCGTGCGCCTGGCCGACGCCGTCACCGAGGCGGTGGCCGAGCAGTACGCGCACACCGGCGAGCGGGGAGAGCGGGCGCTGCTCCTGATCACCACCCGCACCCCCTTGCGCGAGGCGTTCCTCGACAGCACCACCGGCATCGAACCCCCGCTCACGACGGTGCTCGCCGCACGCCTGGGGGACTCCGGCGCGCCCACGGCCCGCGTTCTCTCGGCGAGCGTGGCGGCGGCGGTGCGCATCGCGCTGGAGGACTGGCTCGCACCGTCCGGGGACGGGGAGGCCGCCGAAAGCGGCGCCGCTGGGCTCGTCGTGCCCTCCGGCTCGCTGCCCGACCGGCTCCGCGCGGCACTGGCTCCGCTCGCGCCCGCCTTCGACGCCGCCGAGCGGGCCACCCAGCCGTGACCGACGAGCCGACGGCCGATCAGACCGAGACGAGAACGGGGGTGTTCAGCATGAGATCAGGACACGGAGGGGCGTTCGACCGAGCCGTCTCGGGGGTTTCGAAGCACGTTCTGCGGTCACCCGGGCAGAACCCGGACGCCCCGCCCCGCGCGAACGCCGGCCAGGAAACCGGCGAAGGCGGCGCGGGTGAACTCGATGACCGGGCCGTTGTCGGCGCGCTTGCTGTCGCGGACAGGCACGACGGCCTCCCCCATGGCCACCTCCACGCAGTTCCCGCTGTTGCCGCCGCCGCGGCTCGACTTGATCCACGTCCGGCCCATACCCGTCGTCCTCCTGGGTGAGTTCGCCAGGAGGCTTCCCACCGCCTGCCACGACGAAGCCCGCCGCCCCGATCCTCGGAGTGACGGGCCCGCGTGCGGTCCGGGAAGGCTCAGCCCTCGCGAACCCCTGTGAGGAACGCCGTGAAGGCGGAGCGGCCGAACTCGATCACCGGGCCGTCGCTGGAGCGCTTGCTGTCGCGGACCGGCACGGCTCGCTCGCCCATAGCAACCTCCACGCAGTCCCCGCCATTGCCGCCGCTGTAACTGGATTTGGTCCACTGGCGACGCCGTACCGGTGTCATGAGTCATGCTCCCTTTGCGATCGAGCGGAGGATTTCCGCCGATTCCTGCTCGTTGGCAGCGGCCATGCGCAGACGGTCACAGGTCGTGGACCCGAACGCTACGGCTGCGGGGCTGTAGTCCACCTGTCCGCCCAAGGCAGTTTCGGAGTAGACCGCGTTCGGGGACGCCCCCTCTACCGCAAGCATCGTAAAAGACACATGGCTGGGGGATGCACCTGCTGAGAAAGGCAGCACCTGCAAGGTCACGTGCGGGAGCCTGCCGAGGGCCAGCAGGTTCTCGATTTGCCCGCGCATCACCGCTTCGCCACCAACCTGGGTCCGCAGCACGCCCTCATGAATCACCGACCACAGTTCCGGCGGATTGGCGCGGTAGAGCACTTCAGCGCGCCTCATCCGCATGGCCACAAGCTCTCGGATTTGCTCGTTCGTCTCACGTGGCTGGGCCGCTCGAACAACTGCTTCGGCATACTCCGGTGTCTGAAGAATCCCCTTACAGAAAATCGCGGAGTAGTCGGTTATCACCTTTGCCCGCTGCTCCAGTTCGAAGTACGGCCCGAACCACTCCGGCAGCGCCGCATCCCTCAGCATCCTCTTCAAGATGTCCTGGTAGACCTCGCCCGTATTGGCCACCTCGTCCATCGCCGCGGCGAAGGCCAGCGTCGGGGGCGCTTTGCCCGCTTCCACCTTCGCCACCTGGGCCTGCGAGTAGTGGAGCAGTTTGGCAAATGCCCGCTGCGTAAGCCCCAGGCGTTTGCGCAGCTTCTGAACGTCGAACCTGAACGCCCAGATGCCTTGCGTGGGTTCGGCGGGGCGTTCCCCGATGTCGGTCACGCGTTCTAACACCCCTTTCTGACCTGTGAGTTGAATCAGTTCCCTGCCATCTGGAATCGCAATCGCGAAGGTGGAATCGGTAGATATCTACTTGCAGTCCTACCTCGGGCGCAAGCTATTGCCATGCCTCAGGAAACGCCTGACCCGACGGTCACTCACTGCGTCGTCTGCACTCAACTCGCCCGTGAGGAGCGAGAGGCCGAGGCGCGGGGGGATCTTTCCCGCGCCGTTGACTGCCGCGTGCTGAGGGCGCGTCACCCGCACGGGGACGGTTCCCGGTGATCGTCGTGTCGCTCGGTGGCGACGCCCACCGCGCCGTACTGCTCGGGCGGGCGCGGGTCGGGACGCCGGAGGACGCCGCCGCATGGCTGCGCGGGGAGGCGTTGCGGCTCGCGGTGCGGCTCGACCCGGGGCCCCGTACGCGGTGGGCGGCGCCCGGCCTCGTACACCCCGTGCGCGGGCCGGGGCCCGACGCGCCGACGGCGATGAGGGCGTGGGCCGAGTGCCCCGAACAGGTGCGGGACGTACGGGCGTTGCTGGCTCAGGGACACCCGTACACGCGCCGCTTCCAGGACCCGGGCGGCTCCTGGTACGAACTGACCGCCGCCCCCGCAGAGAACGCAGGTGATCCCATGAACCAGCCCTCCCCGGACGTGCCGCGCTGTGAGGCGACCGGGCAAGTGACGCAGATCGTGGCGGAGTTGGCCATGGACGTGACACGGTCGGCGGGGGCTCCGCCCCGCTCCCGTATCCGCTGCGCGCTCGCCCCGCACCTCACGTACGAGCACCAGGGGATCGTCCGTGAGCTGAGCGGGGGCGGCGGGCACGTGTGGGGGACGTTCGGGGCGGCCGTGCCCGTCTGGCGCGTGCGCGTCGCGCCGCCCTGCCCGCACTGGGCGGGCGCCGCACCGTGCGGGCTCTACGACGACCACCCCGGGGCGTGCGTGCCCGCGCGGACGAGCGAGACCGCGTAGCCGTGCGCCGGGGCGCGCCGGAAGGCGACGGCGCGCCTCCGGCGGAGGCCGTACCGAGGACGCCCCGTTGTGGCCCGATCGGTCCAGAACCAGTACGGTGGTGGGCATGGCCCGGCCCCGTGAGTTCGACGAGCACCGCGTGATGCTCGCTGTCCGCGACGCGTTCTGGGACAAGGGCTACGCGGGGACGTCGATGGACGACCTGCTGCGGGCGAGCGGGCTGGGCAAGGGCAGCCTCTACGGGGCGTTCGGGGACAAGCGCAGCCTGTTCCTGCGCGTGCTGCGCGAGTACGACGACGCGAACCTGCGGGCGCTGCGCGAGCGGCTGGCGGCCTCGGCGCGCGCGATCGATTTCGTGCGCGAGTTCGCTCTCGGCCCGGCCGGGGACCCGAGCGGCGCGGTCGCGCGGCGCGGCTGCCTGCTGGCCAACAGCAACGCCGAACTGGCCACCAGCACCCCGGAAGTCGCCGCCGAGGCCCGCCGCAGCTACGGCCTGATCGCCGCCACCCTGACGGAGGCGCTGGAGCGCGCCCGACGGGAGGGGGACCTCGCCCCCGACGCCGATCCCGCCGAGACCGCCCGCGCGGTCCTCGTGGCGCAACTCGGCCTCATAGCCCTCGGGCGCACCGGTACGGACGTCGCCATGCTCGCCGCGATGGGCGATTCCGCGCTGGCGCGGCTCCTGCCCGCCCCGCGGCGGTAGCGACCGCACCTCCGGCCGCTCCGCGTCGCCACCACGGCCCACCGAAGGCCCCGCGTCCTGAGCGGCGCCCTCGATCCAGCGTTCCGCGGTGTCCGGTACGACCGTGAGGTCGCGCCGCCGGCCCTCGCCTCCCCACATTCTTGACTGAGCGGTCCAGATGGGTCAGGGTTATGGACGTACCAGTCCAGAAATCGAAGGAGGGCGGCATGGCCGTCTTGACCGACAAGGTCGCCGTCGTCACCGGGGGCAGCACGGGCATCGGTTTCGCGACCGCACGCGCGTTCCGCGACGAGGGCGCCAGGGTCTTCATCACCGGCCGCCGCGCGGAGGCGCTCGACGCCGCCGTCGCGGAACTCGGCCCCGAGGTGACGGGTGTGGTCTGCGATGCGGCCGTGCCCGCACAGCTCGACGCGTTCTACGAGGTGGTGCGCGAGCAGGCCGGACGCATCGACGTGCTCGTCGCCAACGCCGGCATCGGCAGCGCGGCCCCGTTCGGAGAGGTGACGGAGGAGCTGATCGACACGCTGTTCGCCACCAACGTCAAGGGGGTGGTCTTCACCGTGCAGAAAGCACTGCCGCTGCTCAGCGCGAACGCCTCGGTGATCCTCACGGGATCGACGGCGACGACGCGCCCCAGCCCGGGACTTGAGATCTACGCCGCGACGAAGGCGGCGGTCCGCAACCTCGCCCGCGGCTGGGCACTCAGCTCCCGCACGCACGGCTTCCGGGTCAACGTCGTGTCACCGGGCGCCACGCGCACCCCCGGCCTGCTCGAACTGGTCCCGCCCGAGGTGCTGGAGCAGTCGGAGGGCGAGATCCCCCTCGGCCGGCTCGGCGAGCCCGAGGAGATCGCCGCCGTGACGACGTTCCTCGCCTCGGACGCGTCGGGCTACGTCAACGGCGCGGAGCTGTTCGCCGACGGGGGGTTCGCCCAGGTGTGAGCGGGCGGCGGGCGCGGCTCCCGGCGCGCGCGTGCGGGGAGGCGGCCGGGGCACGTGCCGGAAGGCGGCTGGGGCGCGTGCCGGAAGGCGGCTGGGCGCGTGCGGGGAATGTCACGTCGCACCGGACCGTTCCCTCTGGCGAGAAGTTCGAGATTCAACTAATCTCGGGCTCAGAAAGTTCGAGTTTCAACGGCTCGGACCAGTCGAGCCGTGCAGACGAGGACGAGAAGGAGCGCGCCATGCCCGCCGTGACCGTGGAGAATCCGCTGACCCTGCCGAGGGTGGCCGTGCCCGCCGGGGCGCAGGCCCGGCCCGTGCTCGGGGTGTCGACCGCGCCGAGCGGCTTCGAGGGGGAGGGCTTCCCGGTGCGCCGGGCCTTCGCCGGGATCGACTACCGCCACCTCGACCCGTTCATCATGATGGACCAGATGGGCGAGGTGGAGTACGGAGTCGGCGAGGCCAAGGGAACCCCCTGGCACCCGCACCGGGGCTTCGAGACCGTCACGTACATCATCGACGGGACCTTCATCCACCAGGACTCCAACGGTGGCGGCGGGACGATCACCAACGGCGACACGCAGTGGATGACCGCCGGTTCGGGCCTTCTGCACATCGAGGCCCCGCCGGAGCAGCTCGTCATGAGCGGCGGCGTCTTCCACGGCATCCAGCTGTGGGTGAACCTGCCCGCGAAGGACAAGATGAAGGACCCCGGCTACCAGGACATCCGCGGCGGCCAGGTCAAGCTCCTCACCACCCCGGACGGCGGCGCGCTGCTCCGCGTCATCGCCGGTGAGCTGGACGGCCACGAGGGCCCCGGCATCACGCACACGCCGATCAGCCTCGTGCACGCGACCGTACGGCCCGGCGCCGAGGCGACGCTGCCGTGGCGCGAGGACTTCAACGGCCTCGCGTACGTGCTCGCCGGACGCGGCACCGTGGGTACGGACCGCCGCCCCGTGCACACCGGGCAGGCGGCCGTCTTCGGCGAGGGCGGCTCCCTGACTGTACGGGCCGACGAGTCGCAGGACAGCCACACGCCGGACCTGGAGGTGCTGCTCCTCGGCGGGCAGCCGATCCGCGAACCGATGGTGCAGTACGGGCCGTTCGTCATGAACACCCGCCGAGAGCTCCAGCAGGCGTTCGAGGACTTCCAGGCCGGGCGGCTCGGGACCGTCCCCGCCGTGCACGGCATGTGAGCCGACGCGTTAAGGTGGACAAACGGGTGCACAAGCGCCGGGCAGGGGCGGTACGGCCGAAAGGCCACCGATCCCCCTAGCCCCCGCCGCACCCCTCCGGTACGGAAGGCCGGGTGTCTCTCTCCCCCGTGGGCGCCCGGCCTTCCCCGTACCCGGATACGGACGCGCTCCCGCGCCCCCGGTCACACGACGAGCCGGACGACCGCCGCCACGCCGATCACGATGACCGTGGCACGCAGCACGGTCGGGGAGAGACGGCGGCCGATGCGGGCGCCGAGGAAGCCGCCGAGGATCGAGCTGACGGCGAGGATCGCGATGACCGCCCAGTCGACGGGGGCCACGACCGCGTAGATGATCCCGGCGACGAGGTTCACCACCGCCGACAGGACGTTCTTGAAGGCGTTGATCCGCTGGAGCGGGTCCGCGAGGAGCAGACCCATCACGCCGACGAGCATGATGCCCTGGGCCGCCGTGAAGTAGCCGCCGTAGACGCCGATGAGGAAGATCAGGACGTAGAGGAGCGGAGTGAAGGGGGCAGCTCCGGGCCCGGCCGGGGTGGTGGCGGTGTCCGCGGTCGTCGGCTCCGCGCCCGTACCGGCCGCCTGTGCCTTCGCCGCCTTGCGGGCCCTCAACCTCTTCGTCGCGAGCGGCTGGAGGGCGACGAGGAGGACCGACATGCCGACGAGGACCGGGACGATGACCTCGAAGGCGTCCTTCGGGAGCGAGAGCAGCAGCGCCGTACCGCCGATCGCGCCGAAGAAGGAGGCGACGGCGAGGCGGGCCACGCGGCGGCCCTGGCCCGCGAGTTCGCGACGGTAGCCGTACGCGCCCGTGATCGTCCCCGTGATGAGGCCGACCGCGTTCGACGTCGTCGCCGTCACCGGCGGATAGCCGAGCGCGACGAGGACCGGGAACGTCACGAGCGTCCCCGAGCCCACCACGGTGTTGATCGCCCCGGCCCAGACCCCGGCGATCCCGATCAGCAGTCCCTCCCACCACATCATGCCCACGACAGTAGAGGGCGGGCGCGACGGCACCGCGAGGGGGCGGGGCGGGGGATACGCGGGCGGCGCCGTGGGGCGTGGGGCGGCGCGGCGCGGTGGGGCGTGATGCCGAACAGGGGGGCGGGTACCGCTCCGTCGCACGGGCGACTCGCGCAACTCCCCTCTCCGCACGTGCAACTCCACACGTCGCCTCGTTGTCTGAAGGGGGTAGGCGTGTGCTGTGCGCCACCCTCGAATACTTCTCTCCCGTCTCGTACGGACCCGCAACTTAGGGAGCATCGTGTGAACCTCGGTCTCAGTCCACGCCGCACCGTCACCGTCGCCCTCACCGCCGGTGCCGTCCTCGTCGCGCCGCTCGTCGGCACGGCGCAGGCCGCCTCGGCACCCTCGGTGAGCGCCAAGGGCGCCTTCCTGCTCGACACTTCCTCGGGCAAGACGCTCTACAGCAAGGCCGCCGACACCAAGCGGCAGATGGCGAGCACCACGAAGGTCATGACGGCCACCGTCGTGCTCGACACCAAGGGCCTCAATCTCGACAAGAAGGTCACGATCAAGCAGGCGTACCGCGATTACGTCGTCAAGAAGGGCGCGAGCACGTCCGACCTGCGCACCGGTGACAAGGTCACGGTGCGTCAGCTCCTCTACGCGACGCTGCTGCCCTCCGGCTGCGATGCCGCGTACGCCCTCGCCGACACCTTCGGCACCGGCAAGACCGCCTCGGCGCGTACCGCCAACTTCATCTCGAAGATGAACGCCAAGGCCAAGTCGCTGAAGATGAAGAACACTTCCTACGACTCCTTCGACGGCATCCCGACGAAGAGCAAGAACTACACGACGCCGCGCGACGCCTCGCTCCTCGCCCGGCACGCGCTCAAGAGCTCGACCTTCCGCACGGTGGTCAAGTCGAAGAGCACGAAGCAGAAGGCGACCGCGAGCAACGGCAAGTCGCGTACGTACACCTGGTACAACACGAACAAGCTGCTCGGCTCCTACAAGGGAGCGATCGGCATCAAGACCGGCACGGCGAGCGGCTCGGGGCCCTGCCTCGTCTTCGCCGCGACGCGCAACGGGAAGACCGTCGCGGGCGTGATCCTCAACGACAGCAAGCGTTTTGAGGATGCCGCGAAGATCATGGACTACGCGTTCAAGTCGAACAGCGCGAAGACGATGAAGCTGCAGACGCTGCCGAAGGGCGCGCAGAAGGACTGACGTCCGGGCGCGTCAGGGAGCGGATGTTTCACGTGAAACATCCGCTCCCGGCGGGCCTGTTCATGTTCCACGTGAAACATCCGCTCTCAGATGGCCTGTTGATGTTTCACGTGGAACATCGGGAACGGCGCAGGGGCCCGGCCCGCACTCCTTGTGCGGACCGGGCCCCTGCTTCCTTTGCGGCGGGGGTGCTCAGCCCCAGGTCAGCAGCCGCTTGGGCTGCTCCAGGACCGCCGCGATGTCCGCGAGGACCTTCGAGCCGAGTTCGCCGTCGACGTGCCGGTGGTCGAAGGAGAGCGCGAGCGTGGTGACCTGGCGGGGCTTCACCTTGCCCTTGTGGACCCACGGCTGCGGCTTGATCGCGCCGACGGCGAGGATCGCGGACTCGCCGGGGTTGAGGATCGGCGTGCCGGTGTCGACGCCGAAGACGCCGACGTTGGTGATCGTCACCGTGCCGCCGCGCATCGCCGCCGGGCTCGTCCGGCCCTCACGGGCGGTCCCCACGAGGTCCGAGAGCGCGGTCGAGAGCCCCGCGAGCGAGAGGCTGTCCGCGTCCTTGATGTTCGGGACGATCAGGCCGCGCGGAGTCGCCGCCGCGATGCCGAGGTTCACGTAGTGCTTGACCACGATCTCCTGGTTCTCCTCGTCCCACGCCGCGTTGATCTCCGGGTTGCGGCGGATCGCGAGGAGCAGGGCGCGCGCGACGAGGAGCAGCGGGTTGACCCGCAGACCGGCCATGTCCGGGTCGGCCTTGAGCTTCTCGACGAGCTTCATCGTGCGCGTCACGTCGACGGTGACGAACTCGGTGACGTGCGGCGCGGTGAAGGCCGAGCCGACCATGGCCTGCGCGGTCGCCTTGCGGACACCCTTGATGGGGATGCGGGTCTCACGGGCGGACGGGTCGGCCTGGGCG
Source organism: Streptomyces sp. Tu6071 (assembly GCF_000213055.1). Lineage (NCBI taxonomy): Bacteria > Bacillati > Actinomycetota > Actinomycetes > Kitasatosporales > Streptomycetaceae > Streptomyces > Streptomyces sp. Tu6071. The sequence continues at coordinate 3,723,162 of NZ_CM001165.1, forward strand.
GCCTCGGGTCCCGCTGCCTCGGCGGGAGCCGGGGAAGCGGACTCCCGCGGCTGCTGTCCGGGCGCCTGTCGCGCGGGCTCCTGCACGGACGTGGCCGCCGCGTGCACGTCCTCGCGCGTGATGACGCCGTCCGGGCCGCTCGGGACGACCGCGGCGAGGTCGACGCCGAGGTCCTTCGCGAGCTTGCGGACGGGGGGCTTGGCGAGCGGGCGCGACCCGGGCACGGCGGCGCTCGCGAGCACGGGGCTCGCGGGCTCGGGGGCCGCCGGAGCGGGGGCCGGGGCCGGCTCGGGCGCGGCGGGCGGCTCCTCGGCGCGGGCGCTGCCGTTGACCCGTACCGCCTCCGCGGGCTGTGCCGCCTTGCGCGGGCGCCGCTTCGTGGAGGACTCGGCGACGCCGTAGCCGACCAGGACGGGCTGGCGGGCCGCGGCCTTCTCCTCGGGGGCGACGGGCGCGGGCGCGGCCTGTACCGCACCGGCCTCGCCCGACGCCGTACCCTCGTCGCCCTCGCCGCCACCCGTGTCCACCACGATGATCACCTGGCCGACGTCGACCGTGGTGCCCTCGGGGAAGCGCAGTTCGCGGACCACGCCGTCGAACGGGATGGGCAGTTCGACGGCCGCCTTCGCCGTCTCGACCTCGCACACGACCTGGCCGTCGGTCACGGTGTCGCCGGGCTGGACGTACCAGCCGAGGATCTCGGCCTCGGTGAGCCCCTCGCCCACGTCGGGCATCTTGAACTCGCGCAGCCCAGTGGTCTGTCGTGTCATCGTCGTCATGGCTCCTTCCCCCCGTCTCAGTACGCGAGCGAGCGGTCGACGGCGTCGAGCACCCGGTCCAGGCCCGGGAGGTACTCGTCCTCCAGGCGCGCGGGCGGGTACGGGACGTGGTAGCCGCCGACCCGCAGGACGGGGGCCTCCAGGTGGTAGAAGGAGCGCTCGGTGATGCGCGCGGCGATCTCCGCGCCCGTACCGAGGAAGACGGGGGCCTCGTGCACGACGACGAGCCGCCCGGTCTTCTCCGTCGTGGCCTGCACGGTGTCGAAGTCGATCGGGGACATCGAGCGCAGGTCGACGACCTCGACGGACTTGCCCTCGGCGGCGGCGGCCTCGGCGGCCTCCAGGCACGTCTTCACCATCGGCCCGTACGCGACGAGCGAGACATCGGTGCCCTCGCGGACGACGCGCGCCTTGTGGAGCGGGCCCGGGATCGACTCGCGCTCGACCTCGGCGCGGTCCCAGTAGCGGCGCTTGGGCTCGAAGAAGATCACCGGGTCGTCGCTCTGGATGGCCTGCTGCATCATCCAGTACGCGTCCGACGCGTTCGACGGCGAGACGACCTTGAGGCCCGCGACGTGCGCGAACAGCGCCTCGGGCGACTCGCTGTGGTGCTCGACGGCGCCGATGCCGCCGCCGTAGGGGATGCGCACGACGACGGGCAGCTTGATCTTGCCGAGCGCGCGGGCGTGCATCTTCGCGAGCTGCGTGACGATCTGGTCGTACGCGGGGAAGACGAAGCCGTCGAACTGGATCTCCACGACGGGCCGGTAGCCGCGCAGCGCGAGGCCGATCGCGGTGCCGACGATGCCGGACTCGGCGAGCGGGGTGTCGATGACGCGGCGCTCGCCGAAGTCCTTCTGGAGCCCGTCCGTGACGCGGAAGACGCCGCCGAGCTTGCCGACGTCCTCCCCCATCACGATGACCTTGGGGTCGTTCTCCATGGCGGTGCGCAGCGATTCGGTGATCGCCTTCGCCAGCGCCAGTTTCTCCGCAGCCATGGTCACTCGCCCTCTCCGGCCGAGACGTCCGCGAAGGACGCCTGGTACTCCTCGAACTGCGCGCGCTCCTCGTCCACGAGGGAGCTCCCGTCCGCGTAGGCGTTCTCGAAGATCGCCAGGCGGTCGGGGTCCGGCATGGCGCGGATCGCCTCGCGCACGCTCCGCCCCATCGCCTCGCTCTCCTCCTCCAGCGAGGCGAAGAACGCCTCGTCGGCAAGGCCCTCGGCGAGCAGGTGGGCGCGCAGCCGCTCGATGGGGTCCTTCGCCTCCCACGCCTGCCGCTCGTCGTCCGCGCGGTAGCGGGTGGGGTCGTCGGAGGTCGTGTGGGCGCCCATGCGGTACGTGAACGCCTCGACGAGCATCGGGCCCTGGCCCGAGCGGATGTGCGCGAGCGCGGCGCGGGTCACGGCGAGGACGGCCAGCACGTCGTTGCCGTCGACGCGGACACCGGGGAAGCCGTAGCCGCGGGCGCGCTGGTAGAGCGGGACGCGGGTCTGGCGCTCGGTGGGCTCGGAGATGGCCCACTGGTTGTTCTGGCAGAAGAACAGCGTCGGCGCGTTGTAGACGGCCGAGAAGGTGAACGCCTCGGCCACGTCGCCCTGGCTGGAGGCGCCGTCGCCGAAGTAGGCGACGACGGCCGAGTCGGCGCCGTCGAGGCCGATGCCCATCGCGTAGCCGGTCGCGTGCAGGGCCTGGGAGCCGATCACGATCGTGTACAGGTGGAAGTTGTTGCTCGTGGGGTCCCAGCCGCCGTTGTTCACGCCGCGGAACATGCCGAGGAGGAGGGTCGGGTCCACGCCCCTGCACCACGCGACGCCGTGCTCGCGGTAGGTCGGGAAGACGTAGTCGTCGGGCCGCAGCGCGCGGCCGGAGCCGATCTGCGCGGCCTCCTGGCCGAGCAGCGAGGGCCACAGGCCCAGCTCGCCCTGGCGCTGGAGGCTCGTGGCCTCCGCGTCGAAGCGGCGCGTGAGGACCATGTCGCGGTAGAAACCGCGCAGCTCGTCGGCCGTGATGTCCTCGACCCAGCGGTCGTACTCCGGATGGGGGACGCGGACGCCCTCCGGGGTGAGGAGCTGGACGAGCTCGGGCTCGTCGGCAGGGGCGGCGGGGACGGGCGCGGCGGGGGCCTTCTTCGCCGGCGCCGCCTTGGCCTTGCGGGCGGTGGCGGGCGTCTTGGCCGCTGAACCGCGGCGGGCGGGGGCCTTGGCGGCGCTCTTCGCCGTGGCGGGCGCCGCGGCTCGCGCCGGCGCCTTCTTGGCAGTCACGTGTGTTCCTCCGTCGGTCCGGCTCCCGGGATCTGCCGGAAGCTGGGTATCCCTCCGTCTCCTGGGACGGAGAGGGAAGGCGCCTGCTCCCCTCCCGCGCACGGGGTGGGTGCGGCTCGGCCGGGAACAGGCGTGACAAGTGCCCCGGTGAGCCCCTGCAACATGCACGTTACCCAGTGCGGCAATACTCCGCGAAGCCCCGTTGACCTGCAATTTTGCTTGGATTTCCAAGTAAATCGAGATGGCCGGGGAGGGCTTCGTCCGCAACTCCTGGTCACAGCCTCGCAGGGGGCCGGAACACCGGCACGTTAACCCGCGCACCCCGGGCGCGGGAAGAGCCAATGTGACCGACGCATCGCGGGCGGGGGAGGCGGTGCGGTGAGGGGCGGGGGAGCGGTGGGGCGGGGGCCGGGGGAGCCGGTACGCCGGGGGGCGCGGGGGGAGGGGGTGCGGGGAGGTGCCCGTGGGCGGGGGATGCGGCGAACGGGTGCTTTTGTGGGGGGTGATCTTGAGGGGGTGCGGTTGGGGCGGGGGATACGGGCGACGGGGGGCCGCTCCGCGGGGGGCCGGGGGCGTGGCGGGGTGTGGCGCCTGCTCGGCGAGGGGCGAGGGGGTGGGGCCGGTGACCGGGGGGCTAGGGCGATGGCAGGGGGGTGGACCGGTGGCCGGGGGCCCGTAGCCGGAGAGCCCGGAGCCGCAGGGGGACCGGTGGCGGGGGACCGGGCTGCGTGCAGGGGGACCACGCCCACGGCAGGGGGCCGGGGCGATGTTTCACGTGAAACATGCGGGAGGGCCGGGCCGATCGTCTCGATCGGCCCGGCCCTCGCGGATCTCGGGGGTGCGGCTCAGACGCCGCCGCCCGCCGACTCTCCCCCGCCGGGCTCACCGCCGCCCGTGGACGTGCCGTCGCCCGGGTCCTCGCCGCCCTGACCGCCGTCGTCGCCGGGGTCGGTGGGCTGGGACTGCTGCCCGTCGCCCGGGTCCTTCGTGTTCTGGCCGTTGCCGGGGTCGGTGCCGCCCTCGCCCTGGCTGTTGCTGGGCTGCGGGTCGCCGCCGCCCGGGGGAGCCTCGTCGGTGGTGCTCGGCGTCGGCGGGGACTGCTGGTTGCCGCCCTGGCTCGGCCGGTCCTGGCCCCAGCCGTTGCCGCTGCCCGTACCGCTGCCGGTCTCCGTCCCGCCGCCCTGGTCCTCCTCGGTGGACTTGGTCGGCTCGGTGGACTTCTTCTCCTTCTTCTCCGATTGCGAGACGGTGGGCTGCGGCTTCTTGTCCGTGTCGCCGGAGCTGTCGCCGCCCAGGTTCTGCACGGCGAAGGCGGCGCCGGCGATGATCGCGACAACCGCGAGTGCGGCGATGACGTAGAGCCGGGCCCGGCTCCCGCCACGCCGGGCGGGGCCCCCGCCCTCGTACCCGCCGTCGTCCTCCCCGAGCGGACGCAGCATCGGCTGCTGCGGGATCTGCGCCGTGCCGCTGCCGAAGGGCGTCGTGGCGGGACCGGCTGCCATCGCGCCCGCGGCGAAGGCGGCGGGATCGACCTGCCCGGTGTTCCACGTACCGGTGAACGCGCCCTGGTCGTGCAGCATTTGCAGCGCGTACTGGACGAGCCCGCTCATCTCCTCGGCGCTCTGGAACCGGTCGTCCGGCTCCTTGGCGAGCGCGCGCAGGACGAGGCCGTCCAGCTCGGGCGGGCAGTTCTCCGCCATCTGCGAGGGCGGCACGGGCGGGTCCTGCACGTGCTGGTAGACCACCGAGAGCGGGGTCTCGCCGGTGAAGGGCGGGCGCGAGGCGAGGAGTTCGTAGAGGAGGCAGCCGGTCGCGTAGAGGTCGCTGCGGTGGTCGACGGCCTTGCCGAGCGCCTGCTCGGGGGAGAGGTACTGGGGGGTGCCCATGACCATGCCGGTCTGCGTCATCGTGGACTGCGCGCCGTGCAGCGCGCGGGCGATGCCGAAGTCCATGACCTTGACGGCGCCGGAGTGCGTGATGATGACGTTCGCCGGCTTGATGTCGCGGTGCACGATGCCGTGCTGGTGCGAGTAGGCGAGCGCGTCGAGGACGCCGGAGACGATGATCAGCGCCTGGTCGGCGGTCGGCGCCTCCGCGCTGAGCAGCAGCTCACGGATCGTACGGCCCTCGACCAGTTCCATGACGATGTACGGGACGACGTTGCCGCCGACCGTGTCCTCGCCCGAGTCGTAGACCGCGACGACCGCGTGGTGGTTGAGGCCCGCGACGGACTGTGCCTCCCGCGTGAACCGGGCCTTGGAGACCGGGTCTTCGGCGAGGTCGGCGCGCAGCAGCTTGACCGCGACGGTGCGGCCGAGACGTACGTCCTCGGCGGCCCACACCTCCGCCATGCCCCCGCGTCCGAGCCGGTGGGTCAGCCGGTAGCGGCCATCGCCGACCAGTCCTCCGTTACCGAAGGACTCGGGGGCGTCCGACAGGGGGCCGCCAGTCGCCTCCGGGTCGGACGGGCCCTGGGCGCGCTGCGTCTGTGCCATCGGTCCTCGCCGTCGTTTCTGTCCCGCGGTCCGTGCGGGGGTTGTTACGGTCCTCCATCGCCACGCTACAGCCTCACAGGGGCCTCGCGGTCCGGGACGGAACGACCATCCGGCCCGCCACGCGGCAGGCCGGGCATATTCCCTGGCCCCGCGAGTGTGCGCCGCGTCACGCCCTCCTCACGGTCGTACCGCGTACGGTCACGACTCGGGCACCTCGCTTGACCTTCCCGTGCCCTGGGGCAGACTTGGCCGGGACCGGTCAGGGATCATCGCACGCGGCCGGAGCACACGGGAACGGCAAGGACGGCCGGGAGGCCGGGACGCACCCGGAGCGGCACGGGTACAGCGGGGACGGCGGGGGACATGAGCCAGGACGACGACGCGCGCGACCGGGACACGGCGAACGGCGACGAGACGCGCGACCGGTACACCGGGAAGACCGTGGCGGGCGGCCGGTACCGGCTGGAGGAACTGCTCGGGGCCGGGGGCATGGCCTCCGTCCACCTCGCCTACGACTCCGCGCTCGACCGCCGCGTCGCGATCAAGACCCTCCACACCGACCTCGGCCGCGAACCCGCCTTCCGCGAGCGCTTCCGCCGCGAGGCCCAGGCGGTCGCGAAGCTCGCGCACCCGCACATCGTCTCGGTCTTCGACACCGGCGAGGACCAGCTCGACGGCGCGACGACCCCGTACATCGTCATGGAGTACATCGAGGGCGACGCGCTCGGCACGCTCTTCGAACGGGACGTACGGGCCCACGGCGCGATGCCCGCGCAGCGCGCGCTGAAGATCACCGGGGACGTGCTCGCGGCCCTGGAGCTGAGCCACGAGATGGGGCTCGTGCACCGCGACATCAAGCCGGGCAACGTCATGGTGAACCGGCGCGGAGTCGTGAAGGTCATGGACTTCGGCATCGCGCGCGCCATCCAGTCCGGAGTCACGTCGATGACGCAGACGGGGATGGTCGTCGGCACCCCGCAGTACCTCTCCCCCGAGCAGGCGCTCGGCCGACCCGTGGACGCGCGCAGCGACATCTACTCCGTCGGCGTCATGCTCTTCCAGCTCCTCACGGGACGGCTCCCCTTCGATGCCGACTCGCCCTTCGCGATCGCGTACGCGCACGTTCAGGAGCCCCCGCCCGTCCCCTCGACGCTGAACAGCGCGCTCCCCCCGGCGATCGACGCGCTCATCGCCCGCGCCCTGCGCAAGAACCCCGCCGAGCGCTTCCCGCACGCGGAGGCGATGCGGGAGGAGTGCGAGCGGGTGGCGGGGGCGCTGACCGGGGCGGCGCCGAGTGTGGGGGGAGGGGGGAGTGCGGGCGGTCCGGGGGGCGCTGGTGATTCGGCTGGCCTGGGTGGTTCGGGTGGCGCGGGTGGTCCGGGAGGTTCGGGCGGCCTGGGCGGTCCGGGTGCCGGGCAGGGTGTGAGCGGGCAGGCGGAGCAGGCGATTTTCCCGCCCGTGCCGCAGCAGGGCTTTTCGCCGGCTCCGCAGCCGCAGGCGTACGGCACGCCCCCGCCCGCGTACGGCTCCCCGCAGGGCGGCTACCAGAGCCCGCCGCCGAACCCGTACGGGCAGACGCCGCCGTACGCGAACGGGGGTGCCGCGTACGGCGGCGGCACGCCCTCGTACGGGCAGGGCTCCGGCGCGTACGGATACCCGCAGGCCGGGACGGGACACGACGGGAACGGCGCGGGAGGACCGGGCGGGGCGACGGGCGGCGGTGCGCCGGGGCCCGGGAGCAAGCGGCGGCGGACGGTCCTCACGCTCGCGATCACGGCGGTCGTCCTCGTGGGCGGAGGGCTGTGGATCGCGTTCGGGCCGGACGGCACGAAGGACGAGCCCGACCCCAAGCCGGTCGCGAAGGAGTCCGGCGCGCACCCGCCCGGCTACCGGAGCCCCGAGACGGACCGGACGATGGACCCCGACAAGTGCGTCTCCCGCACACCGCTGACCTGGGCCCCGGACAAGGTGATGGTGCCGGACGTCCAGTACAAGTACCTGAAGTCAGCGGAGGAGTGCCTGAGCGCGGGCGGCTGGAAGTGGACGGTCGAGAAGGTCGACAACAACACCTTCGGCGAGGGCACGGTGATCAGCCAGAAGCCGGACCCGAACAAGGAGGTCGACAAGAAGGACAAGCCGTCGATCACCCTGCGGGTCTCGACGGGGAACCCGGCCTGAGGGACACGGCGGGGGGCGGGCTGGTCGGCGCGGGGTTCTCGGTGTGGGGTTCTCGGTGGGGAGCGCTCGGCGGAGGACTCCCCGTTGGGCTCTCCGTGGGGGGCACTCGGCGAGTGGTTGCTTCTTGGGGGCGGCTTCGCGGCGGGGGCGCGTTTTAGGGGCCGTTTCCCTACTGGGGCGGGACTGCCGGCCGGGGCTTCTCTCCGGGGGCGGGGACTGGCAGCCGGTTGACTGGTCGGCCTCGGTGAGGGTGGGTGAGGGCGGCCTGGTGCGCGCGGAGCGGCGGGGGTGCGGAGAGGCTGATGGGCGAAAGGTGGCGGGGCGCGGAGAGGCCGGTCCGCGCGGAGTGCAGTGGGGCGCGGAGAGGCCGGTCCGCGCGGAGTGCAGTCGGGCGCGGAGAGGCCGGTCCGCGCGGAGTGCAGTCGGGCGCGGAGAGGCCGGTCCGCGCGGAGTGCAGTGGGGCGCGGACGGCGAAGGGCGGCGCCGGAATCCAGCGTCCGGTCGCCGCCCTTCTTCGCTTCGCCGGTCCTGAAGGTCCGGGTGTCCGGGCGCGGTCAGAAGGAGGTGTCCGCGCTCACGGTCAGAGGTAGGGACCGCCCGTCCGGCCGCCGCTGAGGTCGCCCTCTTCGCCGCCGCTGCCGGGCGGCAGTGCGCGCCGCATCTGCTCAAGCTGGGCGCGGGCGGCCATCTGCTGGGCGAAGAGCGTCGTCTGGATGCCGTGGAAGAGGCCCTCCAGCCAGCCCACGAGCTGCGCCTGCGCGATGCGAAGCTCGGCATCGCTCGGCGTGACGTCGTCGGTGAAGGGAAGCGAGATCCGTTCCAGCTCCTCCACCAGCTCCGGGGCGAGCCCGTCCTCCAGCTCCTTGACCGAGCTGGCGTGGATCTCCCGCAGCCGGGCCCGGCTCGCCTCGTCGAGAGGCGCGGCCCGCACCTCCTCCAGCAACTGCTTGATCATGCTGCCGATGCGCATGACCTTCGCGGGCTGGGCGACCATCTCGGTGATCGGGGTCTCGCCCGACTCGTCATCCACACCACCGCCGCCGAGCGCCATCCCCTCCTGCCCGACGACCAGGACCTGCGGCTGCTCCTGCGACCGTTCGTTCCTCGGGATCTCCATACGTCCATTCTGTCGCACGGCCCGGGAATGCCTGAAGGGAGCCGGGGGGGTGATCGGTACGGGGGCGGAGCGGGGCGGGTGGGGGCGGGGCGGGGGGGCCGGTACGGGCAGGGGTGGTCGGGGCGGCGGGTGACGCTCGTACGCCGTCACACGTCCGTTCTGTGTCATGCGCCCCGTGGGGCGTCGGGCGCCCGTACGCCGCCAGGCGCTCGTACGGCGTCAGGCGCCCGTACGGCGTCAGGCGCTCGTACGGCGTCAGGCGCTCGTACGGCGTCAGGCGCGGCGCAGGCGGAAGGCGAGGAGCGCCGTCGCGAGGCCGCAGCCCAGGCAGATCAGGCCGCCGCCGAGGGCGAGGCGGCTGCGCCCGTCCGTGAGGAATCCCGTGCCTCTCGTACCCACGGTGAAGGGCACCTCGTCGGCGAGCGGCATCTCCTCGGCAAGCGCCTCGTCCTCCTCGGGCGCCCCTCCGGATGCACGCGAGGGCGAAGCGAGGGGCGCGCGACCACGCGGCGGCTCCGGGGGCGCGAGCGGTTCCAGTGCGGGGTGAGCCGGAACGACACGGGGCGACGGGGCCTTCGGGGGCCCCGTACGGGAGGGCGAGACGCGCGCGAGCCCTGCTGCCGCACTGCCGCCGGGCGAGGCGGAGGCCGCAGCGGGGCTCGGGGTCCCGGGACGGTGCGGGGCGCCGGGCGGGGTGGCCGCGGTGGCGGGGACTGCGGGAAGGAGAGGCACAGGGAGAGCCGTGAACGGGGGCGGAAACTCGGTGCCGGGGAACGCGGGGGCCGTGTGCGGGTCGAGGGCGGCGCTCGGACCGGGCGCGGGCGAGTGGGGGGTGCCGCTGCGAGAGGGGCCCGGGTGTTCGGGGGGTGGCGCGGGAGCCGGGGCGTGGCTCTGCGGGGCCCCGTAGCCGGTGAGGGGCTGGGGAAGCTCGACGAAGGGGGCGAGGGGCGAAGCGGACGCCGTGCTGTGCGGAACCCCGCGCGGCACCCGTCCCCTCGCGTACGCCAGCCCGTCCGGCAGCAGAAGAACCAGCACCAGGGCCAGGAGGAACACCACCAACGCGGCGGGAGCCGTCACCACACGCAGCCCAGCGGTCATGTCGTCCCTCCCACAGAACCCCATTCCACGTGACCAGCCTCACACGGAGCGCCGAGGTCGGCGACCGGGAACGCGGGGGCGCGCAGGTGAAGGGGGTGGGGGGAGGGTGCAGGACGGGCGGGAGGAGGGGGGCGGGGGAGAGGGGGCGAGGGAGGGGCGACGAGGCCGAGGGTGGCGGGGCGGGGGGCACGGGAGGGGCGGGGGCACGGTGGGTGGCGACGTGGCCGAAGGGCGCGCGAGATGACGAGGCCGAGGGGGCGGGGGCGGAGGGACGGGCGGGGCGACGAGGTCGTGGGTGTGGAGGCCGTGGGGTGTGGCAGGCGCGGGAGAGGGGGCGGCACGCGCGGGGCGACGAGGCCGTGGGGCGTGGCAGGGCACGGGAGAGAGCGGGGAGGCACGCGCGGGGCGACACAACGCCGAGAGGCGTGGCAAGGCGCGCGAGAGGGCGGGGAGGCACGCGCGGGGCGACACAACGCCGAGGGGTGTGGCAGGGCGCGGGAGAGGGCGAAGGGGGCCGTGCGCTCAGGGCGTTGCGCGGGTTGCCGGGCGTGAAGCGGACTGTTTGCCTGCGGGTCGTGCGGGCGTGGACTGCGCCTAGGAGACGTCCGGGCGTGCGCTGGTCCGGTGGCTTGTCGCCAGAGCGCGGGGCGTCGGCGCACCTGCCCCAGGACAGACCCCCACCCACCCGGGGGGGCTCCCCTGTGACCATCCTTTCAGGCCCCGAGGCACCCCCGCCCCCATCCCCCCAAATCTGTGGATAAGTCCCCGAAACCCGCGACGCCGCTCACTCCGAAGAGTGAGCGACGTGACGAATTCACCGAAGTTATCCACAGATTCAGCGCTTTGATCCTCTTCGAGGCCAAAGCGCCGGGATCGCGGACCAGACTTGTGAACACACCGAGTTCCCCGAATGCAGAGGGGCTTCGCGGGTGCCGACCGGCCCACCACGGTTGCGCGTCCGCGGAGTTCAGCCCGTCGTCAGCAGGACCTTGCCGATGTGGGTGCTCTCGTCGAGGACACGGTGTCCGGTCGCCGCTTCGCTCATGGGGATGCGGCGGTCCACGACCGGCTTGACCGCGCCCGAGGAAAGGAGGGGCCATACATGTTCGCGTACCGCAGCCACCACCGCGGCCTTCTCCGCCGCCGGGCGGGCGCGCAGCGACGTCGCGGTGACGGCGGCGCGCTTGTTCATCAGCGCGGAGAGGTTCAGTTCGCCCTTGACCCCGCCCTGCATACCGATGATCGCGAGGCGGCCACTCGTGGCCAGGGCCTGGATGTTGCGGTCCAGGTACTTCGCGCCCATGTTGTCCAGGATCACGTCGGCGCCGTGTCCTTCCGTCGCCTTCCCCAACTCGGCGACGAAGTCCTGCTCGCGATAGTTGATCAGGATGTCGGCTCCGAGTTCACGGCAGCTCTCCAGCTTCGCGGCCGTGCCCGCGGTGACCGCCACGCGTGCGTCGACCGCCCTCGCGAGCTGGATCGCCATCGTCCCGATCCCGCTCGAACCGCCGTGCACGAGAAGGGTTTCCCCCGGCCTCAGCCCGGCGACCATGAACACGTTCGACCAGACCGTGCACACCACCTCCGGCAAGGCCGCCGCCTCGACCAGGTCGACGCCGGAGGGCACCGGAAGGAGCTGGCCGGCCGGTACGGCGACCTTCTCGGCGTAGCCACCGCCGCCGAGGAGCGCGCACACCTCGTCGCCCACCGCCCAGCCCGAGACACCCGCGCCGAGCGCGGCGATCCGGCCGGAGACCTCCAGCCCCGGGTACGGGGACGCGCCGGGCGGCGGGTCGTAGAAGCCCTGCCGCTGGAGGAGGTCGGCGCGGTTCACCGCGCTCGCCACCACCTCGACCAGCACCTCGCCGGGCGCCGGGCGGGGATCGTCGACCTCGGACCAGAGGAGCACGTCCGGTCCACCGGGTTCGGAAATCGTGATCGCATGCATGCTCGCGAGGCTACTCGCCGGTCCGAATCCGTCCCGAGGACCCGCCGACCCTTCCCCGCGACGGCTCGCTCCGGTACGGCGTACGACTCTCCCCCGCACCCGAAGAGGGCGCCTCCCGCACGTAGGTCTCTCCTGCCTGGACCGGGCCCGACGGCCGCCCGCTTAGGACCGCGCGGCCCACCAGCCCCACACCGCCCGCCGCGCGGTCGGCGGCCGGACCCCCTGCCCGGCACGGCCCTGCCCTGCCCTGCCCGGTCAGGCCGCGCTCCCGCCGACCGCCCGGCGGACGACTGCCCGCGCCGCAGCAGCCCGCGATCGGACGCGGCCACCCACCCCACCTCGTTCCGCCACGGGCCAGCGTCCTGCCCACCCACTCCCCCAACCAACCGGCCGACACCCCTCCGCCCGGCCGACACCCGCCGCCCGGCCGACACCCGCGGCCCGGCCACCCCGCCACCCCGCCGACCCGCTCAGGACGGGCGCCCCGCCACCCCGCCAACCCGCTCAGGACGGGTGCCCCCGCGACCCCACCGCCCCGCTCAGGACGGCTGCCCCCGCCCTCCGTCCACCCCGCTCAGGATGGCCCCGCTCAGGACGGCCCCCCTCAGCACGCCCCCCCTCAGCACGCCCCCCCTCAGGACGGCCCCCGCTCAGGACGGGTGTCCCCGCAGGGGTCGGGTGTCGCGGAGGGCTCGTGGGTCGGGGCCCGCGCGGACGATGGTGATGAGGCGGTCCGTGGCCTGGAGAGTGCCGACCGCCGGATCGTCGTAGCCGAGGACCCGGTGGCCGCGAACGACGCTGACCACGAGGTCGTCCGTCTCGCGCGGGCCGCGCCCGATCTCGGCCTTTATCACCGGCCGTTCGACGAGGTCGAGGCCCGTGCCCTGCTGGATGAGGTCCTCCATCACCGTGCCGGCACTGGGGCTGAGGACCGAGAGCCCGAGAAGGCGTCCCGCCGCGCTCGCGCTCGTGATGACCGCGTCCGCGCCGGACTGCCGCAGCAGCGGGGCGTTCTCCTCCTCGCGCACGGCCGCGACGATGTGCGCGGCCCGGTTGAGCTGCCGTGCCGTCAGGGCCACGAGGACGGCGGTGTCGTCGCGTTGGGTGGCGATGATGATCTGCCGCGCCTTGCCCACCTCCGCGCGCGCGAGGACATCGCTGCGTGTGGCGTCGCCGACGACGCCCGCGAAGCCCTCGGCCGTGGCGAGTTCGATCACCTTCTCGCTCGGATCGACGACGACGACCTGCTGCGGGGTCAGGGAGCCCGCCGCCAGCACGGTCTTGATCGCCGAACGTCCCTTCGTGCCGAAGCCGACGACGACGGTGTGGTCCCTCAAAGCATGCCTCCAGCGGTGCAGCCGCCATTCCTCACGGGTTCGTTCCGTGAGGACCTCCAAGGTGGTCCCGACCAGGATGATCAGGAAGAGCACGCGCAGGGGCGTGACGACGAGGATATTGATCAGCCGCGCCGTGTCGCTCACCGGCACGATGTCGCCGTACCCGGTCGTGGAGAGCGTCACGGTCGCGTAGTAGAAGGCGTCGAGGAGATCGACCTTGTGGTCGGAGTTGTCCCCGTAGCCGTCGCGGCCCGCGTAGACGAGGAGCGCGGTGCCCACGAGCACCGCGAGCGCCATGGCGATGCGCTTGGCGACCTGACGGAATGGCCGCTCGACGACGCGGCGCGGCAATTTGATGCGCGTGGCGACCAGTTGCTCACCCGCCTGACGCGCGATCGCGTCCTGTCCGGGCAGTTTCACGTGCATCCTCCATCAGGCCCTGGTGATGTTTCACGTGAAACATCGCCCTTCACACCGCCCCACGATGTTTCACGTGAAACATCGTGCTCGTCCAACCGGGCCATGTTTCACGTGAAACATCCGCCCGCTCGTGGCAGGTCGAGCACCTCCACGGCGGTTCCGGCCTCGGCCCCGCCCGGAGGGACGACCGCGAGACTGTCGGCATTCGCGATTCCGCGCAACATCGCGGGGCCGTTGTAGCGCAGTGGACACAGCCTTCCCTCATGCACACGCACCGGCAGGAGCCGCGTGTCCCGGGGATGCCCCTCAGCCCTCTCGGCGAGCGGCAGGCGGGCGAGGGGGAGTTCGTCACGGCCCGCGAGGACGGCGAGCAGCGGGGCGGCGAGCGTCAGCAGTCCCGCGACGGCCGCGAGCGGGTTGCCCGGCAGACCCACGAGGTGCTGGCCCGGCGCGGTCGCGGCGAGCAGCATCGGGTGCCCCGGCCGGACCGCGACGCCGTCGACGAGGAGGCGGGCGCCGAGCCGGGAGAGGACGGGACGTACGTGGTCGACGGGGCCCGCCGCCGTTCCGCCCGTCGTGAGGACGAGGTCCGCTTCCGAGGCGGCGAGCGCTTCGGCGAGGCAGTCCTCCTCGTCGCGCAGGCGGTGCACGCCGAGGACGCGGGTACCGAGCGCGTCGAGCCAGGCGGGGAGCATCGGGCCGAGCGCGTCGCGGATCAGGCCGTCCGTGGGGATGCCCTTGCCGAGGAGTTCGTCGCCGAGGACGAAGATCTCGGCGGTGGGGCGGGGGTGGGCGCGTACGGCGTCGTAGCCGGCGGCGGCAGCGAGTCCGAGGACCGGGGCGGTCACGACGGTGCCCTCGTCGACGAGCGCGTCGCCCGTACGGCACTCCTGCCCGCGCGGGCGGATGTCCTCGCCCTGCGCGAGCGGGCGCAGGGCGTGCAGGCGCGTGCCCTCGGCCGTCACCTCGCCGTGCTCGCTGCGGAGCACGCCGGTCGTCCCGCCGGGGACCCGTGCGCCGGTCGCCACGCGGACGGCGGCCCCGTCCTCAAGACGCCCATCGGCACCCGTGAGCTGATGCCCCGCCAGCACCTTCGCGCCGGGGAGCAGCCGCCAGGGTCCCGGCCCGGCGACGGCCCAGCCGTCCATGGCAGAGGTGTCGAAGGAGGGGAGGTCGGTGAGGGCGGTGAGCGGTTCCGCGAGGGCGAGCCCGCGCGCCTCCTCCAGGGGCAGGAGCGGTACGGGCCGGGCCGCCGTGCGTGCCACGGTCTCGCGTGCCGCCCGGAGCGCGATCCCGCGTGCCTCCTCCCAGGTCCGCACGACGGCGACCCGCGCGCGGGAGGAGGGGACGGCACGACGGTCCGGGCCGTGCGTGGTGTCCTCGGCGGAGGCGTTGTCCCGGTGCGGCGGTACGAGTCCGGCGTCGCGGCGCCCGTCACCCGCGGGGGTGTCGTCCGCCCGCGTCTCGGTCGCCGGTACGTCGCCGGTCCACGCCTCCTCGATCGCGGTCCACGCGTCGCCGGTCCTGGCCTCCGCCCCGCCGGTCTCGTCCTCCGCGTCGTAGACGGCGGCCCAGTCGTACGCCTCGCGGGGCTTCTCCGGAGCGTCCTCCTCGGCGAGTGCGGAAGCGGGGTCGGGGGCGTCCGTGGGAGCCGGACGCGGGTGGGGAGTCGTGGTGTGGGCGCGGGCGAGGGCGAGGGCCTGGTCGAACGCCGCGTCGTAGGCGGCCTCGACGGCGTCGGGGTCGGAGTCCACCGGGGAGGTGGCGGGGGTGCGCGGCGTGTCGTCAGCCGCTCCCGGGTCCGGCCGCGAGCCCTGCCGGTCCGGCCACGGGTCCTCCGGGTCCCGCCGCGAGCCCCGCGGGTCCGGCCGCGAGTCCTGTCGCGGGTCGTGCGGGTTCGTACCGCGTGGCGCGCTCACTTCGCCTCAGCCGCCCAGCGCTGCGCGAGGGCCTCCGCCTTGCGCACCGCATCGGCGACCGCCTCGGGGCCGCCCTCGGCCCGCCCCGCCGCGTAGCCGACCAGGAAGGTCGTGAGCGGCGCCGCCGGGCGGTCGACACCGTGGGCCGCGTCGCGGGCGAGGTCGAGCAGCAGACGTACGTCCACGTCGAGGGTGATGCCGAGTTCGGCCTTGACCGCGGAAATCCATTCATCCAGCACGTGACCATGCTCCCTGATCCGGTCCCGGGCGGCGGCGAGGTCCTCCCAGGTGTCGCAGTCGAAGGAGACGCGCTCCTCATCGGGCACCCGGACGAGGTCCAGCGGGCCGAGCAACCGCCGCAGGGACAGCCCGCCGGTCCTCACCTGCCCGCCGGTCCCCCGCGGCAGTACTCCGGGCGTGCTGTCCGGCCCGTCCTTCAGGCGTTCCAGGCCCTCGCGCAGCGGCGCGGTGCGGTAGACGGCGGTGAGGTACTGCTCGCGGCCGTCCGCGTCGACGTAGAGGGCGCCGTCCTTCTCGGGCGCCGCGTCGAGCGCGGCGTGCAGGCGGGTCAGGGCGGCGGAGGTGAGGAAGGGGAGGTCGGCGGAGAGCAGGCACAGGCGCGCGGCGGTGACGTGGCGCAGCCCCGCGTCGAGCGCGGCGAGCGGCCCGCCGCCCGGCGGGTCCTCGCGCGCCCACACGACGGGCCGCGCGACGGGGCGCGGCACGGCGACGACGACGGTCGTACGGGCTCCCTCGCACGCGGTGAGCACCCGGTCGAGGAGCGTCCGGGCGCCGACGCGCAGCCCCGGCTTGTCCGCGCCCCCGAGCCGCCGCGCCCCGCCCCCGGCGAGCACGACGGCGTCGTACGCCCCGGACGCGCCGCCCGCCCCGCCTCCACGCCCCACGCGCACCTCCGCCGTCGCCCCGCCCGCGTCCGCGCCGGACCCACCGGGCCGGGCGGTGGGAGCCGGGTCACCGCCGTCCTGCCCCGCCCCGGGACCCGCGCCGCCCCCCGCCCTCGCCACCGCGCCGCCCTCAGCCGTCGCCACCGCGCCTCCCCCCGCCGTCGCCCCCACCTCACCGCTTCGACTCCAGCGCCCCGCCACCATCCGCATGCCCGCAGTATGCGCGGGTGGGGCGGACGGGACGGGGCGAAGGGTGGTGCGGGGCGTGGCGGGTCAGAGGGTGCGGAGGAGGAGGGCGGGGTGTTCGACGCAGTCGGCGACGTACCGGAGGAAGCCGCCCGCGACGCCGCCGTCGCACACGCGGTGGTCGAAGGTGAGGGAGAGCTGCACGACCTGGCGGACGGCGAGTTCGCCCTCGTGGACCCACGGCTTCGGCGTGATGCGGCCGATGCCGAGCATCGCGGCCTCGGGGTGGTTGATGATCGGCGTCGATCCGTCCACGCCGAAGACGCCGTAGTTGTTGAGCGTGAAGGTCCCGCCGGTGAGCTGGGCCGGGGTCAGGCGTCCCTCGCGCGCGGTGCGGGTCAGGGCGGCGAGCCCGGCGGAGAGCTGTTCGGCGTTCTGGTCCTGGACCTCGCGCAGCACGGGCACGACGAGACCGCGTTCGGTCTGCGCCGCGAAGCCGAGGTGCACGGATTTCAGCCGCACGATCTCGTGGGTGACCGTGTCCACGCGCGAGTTCAGTTCGGGGAAACGGGCCAGCGCGGCGCTCGTGACGCGGGCGAAGAGCGCGAGGACGGAGATCTTCTCGCCGTCTGCCGCGTTCATCGCCGCACGCGCGGCGAGGAACGCGGTGGCGTCCGCGTCGACCCAGCACGTGGCGTCGGGGATCTCGGTGCGGCTGCGCGAGAGCTTCTCGGCCGCCGCGCCGCGCATCCCGCTCAGGGGCACGCGTTCCTCGGCGGCGTCCGGCACGGGCTCGGCCGCGGCGGGGGTGCGGGCCGGTTCGGCGACCGCGCGCTCGACGTCGGCCCGCACGATGAGGCCCTCGGGCCCGCTGCCGCTGAGGGCGCGCAGGTCGATGCCGTTGTCCCGGGCGAGCTTGCGCACGAGCGGCGAGATGACGGGCACCGGGCCCTCGGCCACCTCGGCCGTGACGGTGACGGCGGACGCGGGAGCCGCCGGGGCGGGGGCCTCGGCCTCGCGGACCCGTACCGCCGGGGCGGTCGTCGTACTCGTACGGACCCTGCGGCGCCGTACCGCGGTCGCCGTCCCCGTGCCGTAGCCGACGAGCACGTTCCCGGAGCCGCCGTCGTCGGCGGAGGCGGCGGGGTCCCCGGACGCGTCGGAGGCCGCCGGACCGGCGGGCGCGGCGCCCGCGCCCGTACCGGCGCCGCCACCGGCCCCCGTACCGCCCTCCCCCTCCACGGCGATGCTCACGAGCGGCGCGCCGACCGGCAGGGACTGGCCCTCGTCGCCGTGGCGCGCGGTGACGACGCCGCCGTGCGGGCACGGGACCTCGACCATCGCCTTGGCGGTCTCGACCTCCACGACGGGCTGGTCGATCGCGACGGTGTCGCCGACCTCCACGAGCCACGTGACGATCTGTGCTTCCGTCAGCCCCTCACCGAGATCGGGCAGGGCGAACTCCAGGACCTGCGGCATCAGCGTTCAGCCTCCCACTGCAAGCGCGCGACGGCGTCGAGAATGCGGTCCACACCAGGAAGATGGTGCCGCTCCAGCATGGGGGGCGGGAAGGGGATGTCGAAACCCGTGACGCGCAGCACGGGTGCCTCCAGGTGGTGGAAGCAGCGCTCGGTGACGCGCGCGGCGATCTCGCCGCCGGGCCCCGCGAAGCCCTGCGCCTCGTGGACGACGACGGCGCGGCCCGTGCGGCGCACGGAGGCGGCGACGGTCTCGTCGTCGAAGGGGACGAGCGAGCGCAGGTCGACGACCTCCAGGTCCCAGCCCTCGGCGACGGCGGCCTCGGCGGCCTCCAGGCAGACGGGCAGCGAGGGGCCGTACGTGAGGAGCGTCGCGCTGCGGCCGGGGCGGCGCACGACGGCGCGTCCGAGGGGTTCGACGGGCTCGGGATTCTCGGGCGACCAGTCGGCCTTCGACCAGTAGAGCCGCTTCGGCTCCATGAGGACGACCGGGTCGTCCGAGGCGATCGCGGCGCGCAGGAGGCCGTAGGCGTCGGCGACGGTCGCGGGCGTGACGACGTGCAGGCCCGGCGTCGCCATGTAGTAGATCTCGGAGGAGTCGCTGTGGTGCTCGACGCCGCCGATGCCGCCGCCGTAGGGGATGCGGATCGTGAGCGGGAGCGGGAGGCGCCCGCCGGTGCGGTTGCGCATCTTCGCGACGTGGCTGACGACCTGCTCGAAGGCGGGGTAGGCGAAGGCGTCGAACTGCATCTCGACGACGGGGCGCAGCCCGTACATCGCCATGCCGACCGCCGCGCCGAGGATGCCGGCCTCGGCGAGCGGGGTGTCGAGGCAGCGCTGGTCGCCGAACTCGGCGGCGAGGCCGTCGGTGATGCGGAAGACACCGCCGAGGGTGCCGACGTCCTCGCCGAGCACGTGCACGGCGGGGTCCTCGGTCAGCGCGTCGCGCAGGGCGCGGTTGAGCGCGGCGGCCATCGTGGTGGGCTTGGGCGCGCCCGTCGTGGGCGTGCTGGTGACCGTCGTGGCCGTCGTCATCGGCCGCTCTCCCGTTCGTCGTCGTGCGTGGCCGCGTCGTCGTGCGCGGCGCCCTCGGCCTCGGCCTCGCGTTCCGCGCGCAGTTGCTCCGCCTGCTCGGCGAGGTGCGGGGTCGGCGTGGCGTAGACGTGGGCGAAGAGTTCCTCGGGGTGCGGGTCCGCGTCGGCGTTGAGGCGGGCGCGGAGCCCGGCGGCGAACTCCTCGGCGCGCTCGCGTTCCGCGTCGATCGCGTCCTCGTCGAGGATGCCGAGCGCGAGCAGTTCGCGTTCCAGGAGCCGCACGGGGTCGTGCGCGCGCCAGACCTCGACCTCCTCGGCCTCGCGGTAGCGCGTCGCGTCGTCGGCGTTGGTGTGCGCGTCGAGGCGGTACGTGACGGCCTCGACGAGCGTCGGTCCGCCGCCCGTACGGGCCCGCAGGACGGCCTCGCCGAGGACTTCGTGGAGGGCGAGGACGTCGTTGCCGTCGACGAGCCTGCCCGGCATGCCGTAGCCCACGGCCTTGTGGGCGAGGGAGGGGGCGGCGGTCTGCTTGTCGAGGGGCACGGAGATCGCGTAGCCGTTGTTCTGCACGAGGAAGACGACGGGTGCCTGCCAGACGGCGGCGAAGTTGAGCGCCTCGTGGAAGTCGCCCTCGCTCGTGCCGCCGTCGCCGCACATCGCGAGCGCCACGACGTCGTCGCCGCGCAGCCGGGCGGCGTGCGCGAGGCCCACCGCGTGCGGCAGGTGCGTGGCGAGCGGCGTGGACAGGGGCGCGACGCGGGTCGCGTGCGGGTCGTAGCCGGTGTGCTTGTCGCCGCGCAGGAGCGTCAGGGTCTCCAGCGGGTCGACGCCGCGCGCGACGACCGCGAGGGTGTCGCGGTAGCTGGGGAAGAGCCAGTCCTGGTCCTGGAGCACGAGCGCCGCCGCGATCTCGGCGGCCTCCTGCCCGGTGGTCGAGGGGTAGACGGCGAGCCGCCCCTGCCGGGTGAGGGCCGTGGCCTGCGCGTTGTAGCGCCGCCCGCGCACCAGCTCGGCGTACAGGCGGCGCAGCAGGGCGGGGTCGGCCGCGGCGGCCGGGGACTTCTTCGCGGACGCCTTGGTGCGGCGGGCGCCGGGCTTGGCGGGCGCGGCGGCGACGCCGAGGAGCCGGTAGGGCTCGGCGTCGGGCAGCAGGGGGACCGGGTCGGTACGGGGCCGCCAGTGCGGGGGCGGGGCGGGGCGGGGCGCGTCTGTCTGCCCCTGATGCTCGACGACCGTCATGTCCGGCACCTCCTTGTGAGAACACCACTCGTGAGAAAGCAGGGCGCGGCGGGTCGCCACGTGACCCGCTTCACCTCCTGATGGTGCGAGGATCAGCGCATTTTGGCCACAGGCACCCCGGGCCTGTGGACAATCTGCGTCAGTGGGCGTGTGATGTCGACCAGGCGTCCATGGCGGCCCTTTCGCGGCCGGTCCCGCCTGAACGAATGGCCGCGCCACCCCCAGCCGTCCCACGGCGGCGCCGGGGGCACAGGGCGACAGGGGAGTGCGGGAGGGTAGGAACAAGTAAGCGAGAACCGCGTGCGGGCCGCACGGCGCGGAGTGCCGGGCGCGAGCCCTCGGGCACGGGCGCGGTGGAACGGCCGGCGCGCGGCTCGCGCACGGCGGTACGGGTACGAGCCGACGCGTACCGGGGCGCCACGGGCACGAGCCGGCCCGGCGTCGTACGCGGTGGTACGTGGGCACGGCAGCGATGACAGCGGCAGGACCGACAGGGCACGGGGCGGGACATGACACGACGGGAACGAACCGACGACAGCAGGCCCGGCGAGCAGGGCCGCGCGGCCGGGCACGCCCGCCCGCACCACGAGGCGGCGCCGCAGGCCGAGGCGCGCCCGCGCGAGGCCCCGGCCCCGCCCCGGCTGCGCCCCCCGGCGCCCCGCACGGCCCCGGGCGGCACGGCGGGCACGGGCGCTACCACGCCTCCGGCCGAGCGCGCCTCCGCGTCCCCGGCCGCCGCGCGCCCCCGCGAGCCGCGCCCGCTCGACGCGGTGGACCACGACATCCTGCGCATCCTCCAGGCGGACGGGCGCGCCTCGATCCGCTCGGTCGCCGAGCAGGTGCACGTCTCGCGCGCGAACGCGTACGCGCGCATCAACCGCCTCGTCGAGGACGGCGTGATCCTCGGCTTCGGCGCCCGCGTGCACCACGAGCGCGCGGGCCAGGGCGCCTCCGCCTACCTGACCCTGCGCATCGTGCAGAACTCCTGGCGCACCGTGCACCGCCAGTTGCGCGGGCTGCCGGGGGTCGCGCACATCGCGCTCGTCTCGGGCGACTTCGACGTCCTGGTCCTCGTGCACTCGCCGGACAACCGGGCCCTGCGGGAACTCGTCCTCACCCGCCTCCAGGCGATCCCCGAGATCCTCAGCACCCGTACGCTGCTCGTGTTCGAGGAGGAAGAGGTCGGCCAGAGCCCCGAGTCCTCCGCCGCGCCCGAACACCCGGCGGACCACCCGGCCCGCTGAGCGCCCCCACCGCGCGCCTCCGCCCTGGGCAAGGCCGCGCGGCGGCGTTAGAGTGACCGAACGATCGGTCGGCACAAAGGAGAGCCGCTGAGCCCTCCCCGGAACGGTGGTCCTGATCATGACGGCTGCGGTCAAGCGCGATGCCTACACGCCGGAATCCCTCCTCTCGGTCGCCGTCGGCGTCTTCAACGAACGCGGGTACGACGGCACCTCGATGGAGCACCTGGCGCGGGCCGCCGGGATCTCGAAGTCCTCGATCTACCACCACGTCTCCAGCAAGGAGGAGCTGCTGCGCAGGGCCGTGAGCCGCGCCCTCGACGGCCTCTTCGGGGTGCTGGACGAGGAGGGCGCGCGGGCGGGCACGGCGACGGAGCGCCTGGAGCACGTCGTACGGGGGACGGTCGCCCTCCTGGTCGCCGAGCTTCCGTACGTGACGCTCCTCCTGCGGGTGCGGGGCAACACGGACGCGGAGCGCTGGGCGATGGAGCGCCGCCGCGACTTCGACCACCGCCTCGCGGACCTCGTGCAGGCCGCCGTCACGGAGGGCGGGCTGCGCGCGGACCTCAGCCCCCGGCTCGCGACCCGCCTCCTCTACGGCATGATCAACTCGATCGTCGAGTGGTACCGCCCGGCGGACGACGGGGACGCGGACGCGCGCGAGCGGGAGCGGGAACGTGCGAAGGACCTCGCGGACGCCGTGCTCCACCTGGCCTTCGACGGCCTGCGCCCGCGCTGAGACCGGGGAGCGTCGTCCCCCGGACCCGCTCCGGTTCCCGGCCCCTCGCCCCGGCCTCAGGCCCACGCCCCTCGCGCCCTGCCCCGCATGTCCTGCGCCCCGCACCCCTCGCACCCGGCTCCCCGGCCCCGCTTCATGGTCGTCCGGCGCCGAGCGACCAGTGGTAGAGGGCCATGCCCACGCTCGTCGCGAGGTTGTAGCTGGAGACGTGGGGGCGCATGGGCAGTGCGACGAGGCGGTCGGCCCGTTCCCGTACGGCGGCCGTGAGCCCGTGCCGTTCGGAGCCGAAGGCGAGCAGCGCGTCGTCGGGGACGCGCAGGCCGCGCAGGTCCTCGCCCTCCGCGTCGAAGGCCCAGAGCGGCCCAGCGGGCAGCTCGGGCACGGCGCGGCGCGCGACCGGGGTCGCGAAGTGCAGCCCGGCGCCCGCGCGGACCACGGCGGGGTGCCAGGGGTCGAGGTCGCCCGTCGTCACGACGCCGCTCGCCCCGAAACCGGCCGCGAGGCGGATCACCGCGCCCGCGTTGCCCAGGTTGCGCGGCTCGTCGAGCACGAGGAGCGGGCTCGTACGGGGCCCGGCGAAGCCGGGCTCGGGTGGTCGGCCCGCGAGCGCGGCGACGCCGGTCGGGTGCGGGCGCGGCACCAGCGAGCGGTAGAGCGCCGGGGGGACGGGGACGAGCAGTTCGGCGAGGCGTGGCGCGAGGTCGGGGGCCAGCTCGTCGGCGAGGGCGAGCACCGCCGCGCGGTCCTCGGCGACCGCGAGCGGCACGTCCGCGCCGAAGCGCAGGGCGTGCTTCAGCGCGTGAAAACCGTCGAGGAGCACGACGGCCATGCCGTCCAGACCGGCCGCGAGCGCGTGCCAGCGCCCTGCCGCCTCTCGGGCGGCGGCCTCCCGCGCGGCCTCTCCGGCCACCTCGTTCTCGCGCATGCCGTGCACCCTACGGGGCTGCACTGACACTCCCCGTTCCCGGCCGCACGGGGGCCTCCGCGTCGGCGGTACGGACCGTGCGACGGGGCCCGTGCCGCGTCGTCGGGCGCGTCCTGCGATGCGTCACCCGGCGCGCCCCGCGCTCCACCGCGCGCAGGAAGCCGGTCGGCAGGAAGACCGCGTCGGCGGCGAGCATCGCGAGGGAGAAGAAGGGGAGGCCGAGGAGGAAGGCGATCCCGAGGTGTTCGCCCACCAGCACGATGATCAGAACATTCTTGGCCCGGCGATTCAGGAGCGAGAACGGGAACGAGACCTGCGCGAAGACCGTTCCGTAGGTCAGCAGGGCGATCAGGGTCCCGTGGGCGGCGAGGGCGTGGGAGAGCGCCGGCCAGGGCGAGAAGGAGTCGAGTTCGAGGGGGTAGTAGACAGCGGTGCCGTCCTGCCAGCGACTCCCCTGGATCTTGTACCAGCCGGCGGTGGCGTAGACGAGGCAGGTCTCCGCCATGATGATCAGCACTCCGGCGTGGTGCAGGAGGTTGCCGAGGACGTCGGCGAGCGCGCGGGTCTCGCCGAGCGGGTGGCGTTCGAGGAACCACCAGGCGCCGAGGGCCGCCCAGGTGGCCGCGAGGGTGAGGGTCCAGCCGGGGGTGAGCCGGTCGCTCAGCCGGGCGGCGAGCAGCGCGGTGCCGAGCAGGCCCCACAGCCAGGGGCCCGCGCGGTCGGGGCGGCCGAGGGCGCGGCGGCGGGCGTCGAGCGACCACACCTGTCCGCAGCGGGTGAGGCACAGGTAGAGGGCGAGCAGGTGCAGGAGGTTGTCGCCTCCGTCGCCGACGAAGACCGACCGGTTCTGGAGCGAGAGCAGGGTCAGCGCGAAGAGCACGGACATCGTCCGCGTGCGCCAGCCGAGCACGAGCAGGAAGGAGACGAGCAGGGCGAGCACGTACACGCAGGTGAACCACGCCTCGCTCCGCGACCACAGCAGCGCGGTGAAGGCCCCGTTGCCGGACACGAGGCGCCGCGCGAGGTCCCAGCCCCAGGCGCTGCCTGGGCCGTACAGCTCCGCGCGGTGCGGCCACTCGCGCAGCAGGTAGACACCCCACGTCCCGGCGACCCCGATCCGTACGGCGGCGGTCTGCCGGGCGCCGAGCGTCGAGCCGGTGACCCGCGCGACGGCGGTACGGAGCGCCGCGCGGGCGGCGGCGGAGGGGGCCGGGCGCTGCCGTGCGGGGGGTGTCGCGGGGGCGCGGGGCCGGGGGACGGCGACGGGTTCCGGTGTGCCCCGCGGCGTGGGCCGGGTCATCGGTGGGCCTCCGCCCAGTCGAGCGTGCGGTAGGCGGGGCGCCCGGCGAGCTTCTCGCCGCTCCAGGGCGGAGGCGGTACGGGGGTGAACCGGGCCCGTACCCGTATCCGGGTCAGCTCGGCTCCCGGCCCGCCCGCGCCCGCGCGCTCCAGGCGCTGGGTCGCGAGCCGGGTGAGGTACGCGGCCGACAGCTCGCCCCTGGTGCCGACGGGACGGCCGTCGTCGTCGTGCGAGGAGGCGTAGAGGTCCCAGGCGCGGCGCAGGACGTTCTGCCGCGTGTGGCTCGGCAGCGGCTCACCGTGCAGCGCGGCGCCGTCGCGCGCGGACAGGTCGTACCAGCCGGTGAGGAAGCTGGTGCCGTCCGCGTGCAGGCCGCTCGCGCGCGCCTGCACGGTGGTGTTCTGCTGGATCGGGTTGGGCGCGAACAGCTTCCAGTTCTGCTCGAACTCCGGGTAGATCCAGGCGTTCACGGCCTTCGCCTGCCGTGTGCTCACCGTGTTCGCCGGGGCGACGTGGAGGAAGAGGAACGAGAGGTGCAGCCCGGTGAGGACGAGCACGGCGGCGAGCGCGAGCGCGCCGACGACGCGGAAGGGGAGGGAGAGCGCGGCGAGCCCGGTGGCGGGGGCGGACAGGAGGGGCGTGTCCGGCGCGGGGGCGGCGTCCGGCTCCGACGCCGCGTCCGGCACGGGGGCGGCGTCCGGCGCGGGGTCGCGCGTCGGGTCCGTGGCGCGGGGGTCCTGTCCGCCCGCGGCCGGTGTGCCACCGGCCTCCGTGCCGTCGACGCCTATGCCGTCGTCCGCCGTGCCGTCGTCCGCGCTCATCCCTTGCCGCCCCAGCGCCGGCTCACATGACGAAGCCGGCGGCGCCCTTGTCGTCGACGACGGGCTTGCCCGCGGCTTCCCACGCCTGCATCCCGCCCTCGACGTTGACGGCGTCGATGCCCTGCTGGGCGAGGTACATCGTGACCTGGGCCGAACGGCCGCCGGAGCGGCAGATGACGTTGACCGTGCCGTCCTGCGGGGCGGCCTCGGTGACTTCGCCGTACCGCGCGACGAAATCGCTCATCGGGATGTGCAGGGCGCCCTCGATGTGACCCGCCTGCCATTCGTCGTCCTCGCGGACGTCGAGGAGGAAGTCGTCGGCCTTCAGCTCACCGACACCGACACTGGGCAGAGATCCGAAATGCATGGCTGAGACGCTACCCGACCCGCCCGCCGCCGGGCGCGGAGTCGTCCCCCGAACCGGCGGAGCCGGTGGACCCGGCGGCGCCCGCGGGGTCGCCGGGGTCCGTCGCGGGCCCGGCCTGCTCCGTATCCGTACCCGTACCCGCATCCGGCGCCGTACCCGTACCCGTATCGCCGCCGGGCTGCGTCTCTCCCGAGGTCCAGCGGAGCAGTTCGTGCTCCTTCTCGGCCACCTGGGCGAGGAGTTGCTCGGCGACCTCCTCGATGAGGCGGTCGGGGTCGTCGGGGGCGAGGCGGAGCATCGAGCCGATCGCGCTCTCCTCCAGCTCGTGCGCCGCCGCCGCGATCATGTCCTTGCGCTGTGCCAGCCACTCCAGGCGCGCGTACAGCTCCTCGCTGCGGCTCGGGAAGGCGGGCTGGGGCGCCGGGCCCGCCTCCCACTCGGTGGCGAGCGCGCGCAGCGCGGCCTCGTCGCCGCGCCCGTACGCCGTGGTGACGCGGCTGATGAACTCGTCCCGCCGCGCGCGTTCCTTCTCGTCCTGCACGAGGTCGGGGTGGGCCTTGCGGACGAGGTCGCGGTAGAGCGCGCGGGCCTCCTCGCTCGGGCGGACGCGCTCCGGGGGGCGCACGGGCTGCTCGGTGAGCATCGCGGCGGCCTCGGGCCACAGGCCCTCCGCGCCCATCCAGCCGTGGAACAGCTCCTCGACGGCGGGCATGGGCATGGCCTCCGCGCGCAGCCGCGCGGCGGTGAGCCGGTCCTCGTCGCTGCCGGTACGCGCCGCGCGGGCCTCGGCGATGAGCGCGTCCAGCTCGTCGAGACGGGCGTAGACGGGGCCGAGCCGCTGGTGGTGGAGGCGGGAGAAGTTCTCGACCTCGATACGGAAGGTCTCGACGGCGATCTCGTACTCGATGAGCGCCTGTTCGGCGGCGCGTACGGCCCGCTCCAGGCGCGCCTCGGGACGGGGGGTCCCGTCGGCGGGTGCTTCTCCGGCGGGGGGTGTCCCGCCGGGTGATCCGGCAGCCGGTGCGGAGGGTGAGGCGGGGTCCGGCGCGGGGGCGGCGCCCTCGCCCTGCGGCGTCGGCGGGGCGGGCTGCGGGGACTCGTCTTCCGGGGTCGTCACCAGGCCAGCCTAGGTCACGCGGCGGATGATATGAGGGTTTGGGTTTTCGGGCCGAAATCTGTGGACAACTGGGTTGATTCTTCTGCCCCCACCTCACCGCCCCGCCACAAATCGCGCATGGTCCCTCTCCGTCACATTCGCGTACACGCACGCGAATTGCCCCACCGCCTCCTCGAACTCCCCGCCCTTCCCGCAGTATCCGGCGATCACCCGAGGGTCGGCCGTGTGCGCGTGGGCGCGCGCCAGCAGCGCCCCCGTCATGCGCGCGTAGTCGTCCAGCTCCGCCGGTTCCAGCGACACCGGATCGACGCTGCCCTTCCGGTTTCGGAACTGCCTTACCTGATAGGGGCGTTCTTCGATCGTCGTCCAGCCCAGCAAGTGGTCGCTGACGACCTGCATCCGCCGCTGCCCGAGCACCACGCGCCGCCCCTCGTGCGTCACGGGCTCGGGCGGGGGGAATCCGGCCGTCGCGAGGTGCGGCAGGAGCACCGAGGGGCGCGCCTCCTTCACCTGGAGGACGAGCGGCTCGCCCCGGTGGTCGAGGAGCAGCACCACGTACGCGCGCGTGCCGACACTGCCCGTGCCGACGACGCGGAAGGCGACGTCGTGCACCGCGTAACGGGCGAGCAGCGGGAGCCGGTCCTCGGCGAGCGTCGGGAGCCAGTCGCCGAGCGCCCGCGCGACGGCCGCCGCCTCCGCGTCCCCGACGCGGCGCAGTACGGGCGGCGCGTCCACGAAGCGCCGCCCGCCGTCCGGCGTCGCCTCGGTCGAACGCGCCGCGAAGCGCGCGCTCGTGTTGCGGCGCGCCTTCGCCGCGACGCGCGCGAGCGTGCCCGCGAGGTCCTTCGCGTCGGCGTGCGAGACGAGGCTCTCGTCGGCGACGGCGTGCCAGGCGTCGAACGCGGGGAGCTTCGCGAGCAGCCGCATCGTGCGCCGGTACGCGCCCGCCGCGTCGCGCGCCGCGTCCGCGCACACGTCCTCGCCCGCCCCCGCCTCGCGCCCCGCGAGGACGAGTGAGGTCGCGAGCCGCTTCACGTCCCACTCCCAGGGCCCGTGCACGGTCTCGTCGAAGTCGTTGAGGTCGATGACGAGTTCGCCGCGCGCGTCCCCGTAGAGCCCGAAGTTCGCCGCGTGCGCGTCGCCGCACAGCTGGGCGCCCACACCGGTCACGGGCGTGCGCGCGAGGTCGTACGCCATCAGCCCGGCCGTGCCGCGCAGGAACGCGAAGGGGCTCGCGGCCATCCGCTCGGCGCGCAGCGGCGTGAGCGCGGGCAGCCGCCCCCGGTTCGACTCCGCGACGGCGTCGAGCGGATCGGGCCGGGCGGGATCGCGGACGAACTCCGCGTGCGCGCCGCGCGGCACCCGCGCGCGCAACGCCTTCCCGTACGCCTTGCCGCCCCCGGCCCCGCCCCGCCGCGCGAAACCGGCCACCTCGGGTATCCGTCCCGCCGACGTCCCGTCCTCCGCCCCGGTACGTATCACCGCGGGCTCCCCGGCACGAACCGGGTCCCCGGCACGGGTCGCGGGCTCACCGGCACGAGCCGGGTCCTCGGCACGGGGCACGGGCTCCCCGGTACGGGTCGCGGCACCCGTCTCCGTACGGGCCACCCCGCCCGTTCCCGTACGGTCCCCCGACGCCGTGCCCGCCGCCACCGTCTCCGTCATGCGCCGACCGCCCCCTCGTCCGCGCGCCCTCCCGCCCCACGGGGGTGCGGGTTCCGGGCGCTGTACGTGTGGCAGGCACCCTACGACGCGACCGCGCCGCTCCCCGAGGTCCCCTGGCACCGCGCCCTCAGCGGACCGGCCCGGACCTCAACAGCCCGGGTCCGCGTCCCCTGTCGCGCGGCGGACCGCCGCACGCGCCTCCGTGCAGGGGGAGCCCACGTTCTCCAGGTACTGCTCCGCCCAGTCGCCGAGCGAGGCGAGCGAGGGGCCGAGCGCCTCGCCGGCCTCGGTGAGGCGGTAGCGGACGCGCAGGGGCGGGCCCTCGTCGACCTCGCGCACGACGAGGCGCGCGCCCGCGAGTTCGGTGAGGCGGTCCGAGAGCATCCGCTCGCTGATGCCGGGGACGGCCCGGCGCAGATCGGCGAAGTGCGCGGGGCCCGGGATCAGCACGGCGACGATCAGTCCGGTCCAGCGTTTGCCCAGGAGGTTGAAGACGAGGGTCATCCCTCTGCCGACCTCGGTACACGCCGCGTCGCTCTCCGTCTTCTCCGCCATGCCTCCCAGGGTACTGCCCACCCGAAGTCCACTGCGGAAAAGTAAGCACCTGTGTTACTACTAGTTGCAGAGGAAAGTTCACGCCTCGGCACGCCCCCGGGTGACACCCCCGGGTACGCCGCTGGTGCGCCCTCGGCACGCCATCGGTGCGCCCTGGACACGCCCTCGGCGCACCGTTCCGGCTCGCCCTTCCGGCACGCCCCCGGCGTGAACGCGGCGCACCGGCTCGCGTCCCCGGGCCGCCGCGCCCGTGTCCCACCCCCGTTCCCGTCCGTCCGGCACCGTCCGGAAGCACGAAGTACCTGGAGTCCCCATGGCAACCCTGCTGCACATCGACTCGGCCCTCGCGCCCCAGCAGTCCTCCTCGCGCGAGGTCGGCGCCGCCTTCGTCAAGAACTGGCTGGAGGCGCACCCCGGCGGCACCGTCGTCCACCGCGACCTCGCCGCGCACCCCGTGCCGCACCTCGGCTGGGAGGCCCTCTCGGCCGACTTCGTGCCCGCCGGGCAGCACACCGAGGAGCAGCGCGCGGCCGTCGCGGTGCGCGAGGAACTGGTCGCCGAGCTGGAGGCCGCCGACGCGGTGCTGCTCGCCGCGCCCATGTACAACTTCTTGATCCCCTCGACGCTCAAGGCGTGGCTGGACCAGGTCATCGTCGTCGGGCGCACCGGCGGTCCCGAGAGCACCGTCAAGGGGCTGCCGTTCACCGTGATCGCGAGCCGGGGCGGTTCGTACGCGCCCGGGACGCCGCGCGAGAGCTTCGAGTTCGTGACGAACTACGTCGAGAAGCTGATCACCGGGATGCTGGGGGCCGAGGTCGACTTCATCGTGCCGGAGCTGACGCTGGCGCCCGTCAAGGAGGAGATGGCGGAGCTGCGACCGCTGGCGCACGCGAGCCGCGAGAAGGCATTCGAGGAGGCGGACGTCAAGGCGAGGGCGCTGGCCGCGCGACTGACTGTGTGAGGTCTCACCCTCCGGCGGGGTTCCGGGGCTTCGCCCCGGGGCCCCGGCCCGTCGGCCGGCCTCGTGGTCAAGGCCCGGCCCGCCCCTCAGCCCGCGCCCCGGCCCGCCCCTCGGCCCGGTACGGATCGGCACCGACGCAAAAAGAGGCGGCACCGTTGTCACGGTGCCGCCTCTTACTGTGTGCGCGAGGGGGGAGTTGAACCCCCACGCCCTTTCGGGCACTGGAACCTGAATCCAGCGCGTCTGCCTATTCCGCCACCCGCGCATATTGGGTGTCTGCCGCCGTGTTGCCCTGGCGACATCAGAAGATTAGCACGCTGACCGGGTCGGATTCATCTCGCTTCCGGTGACCCCCACCACCCCGCCGGACCCGGCCCGGACAGGCCCGCCGCACCCGCGCGGGAGACCCGCCGCACCCGCGCACGGAGACCACGCGGAGAGACCTGCCACACCGTACGGACCGCCCCTCGCCCCCGCCCGACGCCGCCCCCACCCCTCCCCCCACAACGCCCCCACCCTCAGCGGAAGCCCCACCGCCAAGCACCCCCGACCCGACAACAGCCCCCGGCCGAAGCCCCACCACCACCCGCCTTCCGCCCCAGCGCCCCCGCTTTCCCCCCGCCGCCACGCGCTCCGAACCCCCCTGGCCACGCGCCCCCACCCCCGCCCGGAGCGCCCCCGCCCGCCCCCTTCGCTCCCGCTGTCGCCCCCGCCCCCGACCCCGCCCCCGCGCAGCTCGTGGCCGAGGTGGGGGACACTGGGCGGTGAGCGGCTTTACGATCCCTGTTCGAGAGGACGGGGGCGGAAGCGGTCCACGGTCCAACACCGCGTATCTGTACCGGATTCGGCGCACTCGCGGCGCTGTCGGCGGGTACGTCTTGTGAGGGGCGACACTCGTGACCGGGGGCGACAGGGGGAACCACCCGTTTTCCCCGCGCGTGGATACGATCAGTAAGCAGTACCAGTAGCGGTACGGACGAAGTACAAGACGCGGTACAGACGCAGTACAGCGACGAGCACGGCTTGGGAGGTGCCCTCATGGGAGTCATGAAACGGTTCGAGCAGCGCCTCGAAGGTCTGGTCAACGGCACCTTCGCGAAGGTCTTCAAGTCCGAGGTGCAGCCCGTCGAGATCGCCGGAGCGCTCCAGCGCGAGTGCGACAACAACGCGACGATCTGGAACCGTGACCGGACCGTCGTGCCCAACGACTTCATCGTCGAGCTGAGCGCCCCCGACTTCGAGCGCCTCAGCCCGTACTCCGGGCAGCTCGGCGACGAGCTGGCGGGCATGGTGCGCGACTACGCGCAGCAGCAGCGGTACACGTTCATGGGTCCCATCAAGGTCCACCTGGAACGTGCCGAGGACCTCGACACCGGCCTCTACCGCGTCCGCAGCCGCACGCTCGCCTCCAGCACGAGCGCCGAGGCGCAGCAGCAGGCCCCGCAGTCCCAGCCCCACGCCGCACCGCCCGGCTACGGCTACCCGCCCCGCCCCGCGAGCGCGCCGCCGATGCCCCAGGGACCGCCCCCCGGGCAGCCCCACGCCCAGCCGGTGCGCCCCGCGCCCGCGCCCGGCGGAGGTTTCGGCGGGCAGGACCGGACCAGACGCTGGGTGGAGATCAACAACAACCGCCACCAGATCACCCGCTCGACGCTGGTGCTCGGCCGCAGCACCGAAGCCGATGTGCGGATCGACGATCCCGGCGTCTCGCGCCGGCACTGCGAGATCCGGACCGGAACGCCCTCGACGATCCAGGATCTCGGGTCCACCAACGGCATCGTGGTGGACGGGCAGCACACCACCCGCGCTACGCTCCGCGACGGCTCGCGGATCGTCGTGGGCAACACGACCATTATTTTCCGGCAAGCCGAAGGGTGAAGCGGGGGCAATGTCAGAGCTGACCCTGACGGTCATGCGGCTGGGTTTCCTGGCTGTTCTGTGGCTGTTCGTCATCGTGGCCGTCCAGGTCATCCGCAGCGACCTCTTCGGTACGCGAGTCACCCAGCGCGGTTCGCAGCGCCGGGCCCAGCGCGGGGGTGGCGACGGGGGCAGGGCGCGCGCCGCGAGCAGCCCCCCGCCGCAGCGCCAGCAGCAGGGCGGCAGGCAGCGCCGGGGCGCGCCCACCAAGCTGATCATCAGCGAGGGCAGCCTCACGGGCACGACGGTCGCCCTCCAGGGGCAGACCATCACGCTCGGCCGCGCGCACGACTCCACGATCGTCCTCGACGACGACTACGCCTCCAGCCGCCATGCCAGGATCTACCCCGATCGCGACGGGCAGTGGATCGTCGAGGACCTCGGTTCCACCAACGGCACCTACCTGGACCGCAACCGGCTCACCACGCCGGCCCCCGTCCCGCTGGGCGCGCCGATCCGCATCGGCAAGACCGTGATCGAGCTGCGGAAGTAGTACGACAAATGAGCGAGCGGAGCGAGCGAACCCCGGCGGCCACGAAGGCGTCCGCCGCGGCGGTCCCCGACGCGGAACCGACCGTGCTCCCGACCGGAGGGTGGGCAGTGTGGCTCGACAGGACCGGTTGTCCCCGGACCAGCCGAGAGGCGAGGTACGCATGAGTCTTTCCCTGCGTTTCGCCGCCGGCTCGCACAAGGGCATGATCCGTCAGGGCAACGAGGACTCCGGCTACGCCGGTCCCCGGCTGCTCGCCATCGCCGACGGCATGGGCGGCGCGGCGGCGGGCGAGGTCGCCAGCTCCGAGGTGATCTCCTCGCTCGTCGATCTCGACGACGAGATCCCCGGCTCCGACATCCTCACCTCGCTCGGCGTCGCCGTGCAGCGCGCCAACGAGCGCCTGCGGCTCATGGTCGAGGAGGACCCCCAGCTCGACGGCATGGGCACGACGCTCACGGCGCTGCTCTGGACCGGGCAGCGCCTCGGCCTCGTCCACGTCGGCGACTCCCGCGCGTACCTCCTGCGCGACGGCGTCCTCACCCAGATCACCCAGGACCACACCTGGGTCGCGCGCCTCGTCGACGAGGGCCGGATCACCGAGGAAGAGGCCACGACGCACCCGCAGCGCTCGCTGCTCATGCGCAACCTCGGCAGCGCCGACCAGGTCGAACCCGATCTCTCGATCCGCGAGGTGCGCCCGGGCGACCGCTACCTGCTCTGCTCCGACGGGCTCTCCGGTGTCGTCAGCCACCAGACGATGGAGGAGACCCTCGCGAGCTACCAGGGCCCGCAGGAGACGGTCCAGGACCTCATCCAGCTCGCGCTGCGCGGCGGCGGCCCCGACAACGTGACGGTCATCGTCGCCGACGTCCTCGACGTCGACCACGGCGACACGATGTCCGTCGCCCTCAACGACACCCCCGTCGTCGTCGGCGCGGTCGCCGAGAACCAGCACCAGTCCCACGACGACGGCGCGATGCAGACCCCGGCCGGTCGCGCCTCCGGCCTCGGCCGCCAGGCGCAGGGCGGCGGCTACGGTGCCGCGGGCTCCGGCGCCGCGCCCTCGTACGCCCCGGACGACTGGGACGACGACGGCGACTACGGGAAACCGCGCGGCGGCAGGCGCTGGCTCAAGCGGAGCCTGTGGACCGTCGTCGCGCTCGCCGTGATCGGCGGCGGCCTCTACGGCGGCTACCGCTGGACCCAGAACCAGTACTACGTGGGCGTCGAGGACGACCACGTCGCCCTCTACCAGGGCATCAGCCAGGACCTCGCCTGGATCGACCTCTCGAAGGTCGACCGCTCCCACCCCGAGATCGAACTCAAGTACCTGCCGCCCTACCAGCAGAAGCAGGTCGAGAGCACGATCACGGAGTCCTCGCGCGCCGAGGCCCAGAAGAAGATCGACGAACTGGACACCCAGGCCGGGGCGTGCAAGAAGGACGCCGAGCGCCGCAAGGCCGCCGCCAGGGCCCAGGCCGAGAAGGAGGCCAGGGACAAGCGCGCGAAGGAGCAGCGGGAGAAGGAGCAGCAGGGCAGCGCGGGCACCCCGCAGGACGCCACCCCGGGCACCACGCCCGGCGGCACGAGCACCGCGAACCCCGTCGCCTGGCACGCCACCACGACCGCAGCAAGCCCGTCGCCCGGCCCCAGCCTCTCGGAGGAAGAGCAGAAGCTGGTCCCGCTGTGCGGAAAGCAGTAAGCACCACAGGGGGCCGGATCACACCATGAGCAGCAGTACGACACAGACCTCGACCATCGGTTCCATCGGCGCGCCCAGCCGCCGCAACACCGAACTCGCCCTTCTCGTCTTCGCCGTCGTCATCCCCGTCTTCGCCTACGCGAACGTCGGGCTCGCGATCGACGGCTCGCTCCCCGCGGGCCTCCTCGGGTACGGGATCGGGCTCGGCCTCCTCGCGGGCGTCGCGCACCTCGTGGTGCGCCGCTTCGCGCCGTACGCGGACCCGCTGCTGCTGCCGCTCGCGACGCTGCTCAACGGGCTGGGGCTCGTCGTCATCTGGCGACTGGACCAGTCCGAGCGGCTCCAGCAGGTGAAGACGTTCGCGCCCGCCGCGCCCAAGCAGCTCCTGTACTCGGCGATCGGCATCGCGCTCTTCGCCGCCGTGCTCATGGTCCTCAAGGACCACCGCATCCTCCAGCGGTACACGTACATCTCCATGGTCGGCGCGATCTTCCTGCTGCTCCTGCCGCTCGTGCCGGGGCTCGGCGTGAACATCTTCGGCGCGAAGATCTGGATCCGCGTCGCCGGATTCCAGATCCAGCCGGGGGAGTTCGCGAAGATCGTCATCACGGTCTTCTTCGCCGGGTACCTCATGGTGAAGCGGGACGCGCTCGCCCTCGCGAGCCGCCGCGTCCTCGGCCTGTACCTGCCGCGCGGGCGCGACCTCGGCCCGATCATCGCCGTGTGGATCATGTCGATCCTCATCCTGATCTTCGAGACCGACCTCGGTACCTCGCTGCTCTTCTTCGGGATGTTCATCGTCATGCTGTACGTGGCGACCGAGCGCACGAGCTGGATCGTCTTCGGTCTGCTCATGTCGGCGGCGGGCGCGGTCGGCGTCGCCTCCTTCGAACCGCACGTGCACAGCCGTGTGCAGGCGTGGCTCGACCCGGCGCACGAGTGGGAGCTGGCGAAGACGCAGCTCGGTCACACGCAGCAGTCGATGGAGGCGCTGTGGTCCTTCGGCTCCGGCGGCACCCTGGGCACCGGTCTCGGCCAGGGCAACTCGGACCTCATCGGCTTCGCCGCGAACTCCGACTTCATCCTCGCGACCTTCGGTGAGGAGCTGGGCCTCACCGGGCTCATGGCGATCCTGATCATCTACGCCTTGATCGCGGAGCGGGGGCTGCGCACCGCCCTCGCCGCGCGCGACCCCTTCGGCAAGCTCCTCGCCGCCGGTCTCGCCGGGGCCTTCGCGATCCAGGTCTTCGTCGTCGCGGGTGGTGTCATGGGCCTCATCCCGCTCACCGGTATGACGATGCCGTTCCTCGCGTACGGCGGCTCCTCCGTCATCGCCAACTGGGCGCTCATCGCCATCCTGCTCCGTATCAGCGATACGGCCCGCAGGCCGGCCCCGGCACCCGCACAGAACTCCGATGCCGAGATGACGCAGGTGGTCCGCCCGTGAACAAGCCGCTCCGTCGCATCGCCATCTTCTGCGGGCTGCTCGTCCTGGCGCTGCTGCTCCGTGACAACTGGATCCAGTACGTCAAGGCCGACAGCCTCCAGAGCGACACGAACAACCCGCGCGTCACGATCGAGCGCTACGCCCAGCCGCGCGGCGACATCATCGCGGACGGCAAGCCGGTCACCGGCTCGAAGAACACCAACGGGATCAGCTACAAGTACAAGCGGACCTGGAAGAACGGCCCCATGTGGGCGCCGGTCACCGGGTACTCCTCGCAGCTCATCGGCGCGACCCAGCTCGAAAGCCTCAACGACGACATCCTGACCGGCAACGACGACCGGCTCTTCTTCCGCAATCAGCTCGACATGCTCACGGGCAAGCCGAAGCAGGGCGGCAACGTCGTCACGACGATCAACACGGCCGCGCAGAAGGCCGCGTTCAACGGGCTCGGCTCCAAGAAGGGCGCCGTCGTCGCGCTCGACCCCTCGACGGGCGCGATCCTCGCGCTGGCCTCGACCCCCTCGTACGACCCCTCGTCCTTCGCCGGGATGTCCACCGAGGACGGCCAGACCTTCTCGAAGCTGGAGAAGAACAAGGACAAGCCGCTCACGAACCGCGCGCTGCGCGAGACGTACCCGCCCGGCTCGACGTTCAAGGTCGTGACGGCCGCCGCGGCCCTGGAGAGCGGCAAGTACCAGCCGGACCAGAAGACGGACACGCCGCTGCCGTGGATCATGCCCGGCACGAGGACGCCGCTGAACAACGAGGGGAACATCCCCTGCAAGGACGCGACGCTGCGCAACGCGCTCAAGTACTCGTGCAACACCGTCTTCGGCAAGATCGGCGCCGACCTCGGGCAGGACACGATGCTGGAGGAGGCCGAGAAGTTCGGCTTCAACGCCAAGCACGACGTCCCGGTGCGCTCCGCCGCGTCGAACTTCTCCAAGGACATGTCGCCCGACGGCGTCGCGCAGTCCTCGATCGGCCAGTTCAACACGGCGGCGACCCCCCTCCAGATGGCGATGGTCGTCTCGGCGGTCGCCAATGACGGCAAGCTCATGAAGCCGTACATGGTGAGCGAGCTCCAGTCGCCGAGCCTCGACACGATCGAGAAGACCGAGCCGAAGGAGATGAGCCGGCCGCTCTCGGCGGAGAACGCGCAGAAGCTCCAGTCGATGATGGAGACCGTCGTCAACGAGGGCACGGGAACCAACGCGAAGATCCCCGGCGTCACCGTGGGCGGCAAGACCGGTACGGCGCAGCACGGTGTCGCCAACAGCGAGCTGCCCTACGCCTGGTTCGTCAGCTACGCCAAGACCGACCAGGGTTCCCCGGTCGCGGTCGCCGTCGTGGTCGAGGACGGTGCCGCCAACCACGACGACATCTCCGGCGGCGGCCTCGCCGCTCCGATCGCGAAGTCGGTCATGGAGGCGGTCGTCAAGAAGTGACCCGTTCGTGCCCCGGAAGCGTGCCCCGGCGGTGCGGGCGGTGACCGAAATCGCCCCTCACGGGTGAAGCCGGTCACGGGCCGGCCGCATCCGCGCACGTGGCGGTACCGGTCCGGTATCAGCTTCCCGGTCCGGGCCGGGAGGCGTGGTACGGGGCGGGTACGGTAAGCCGGACAGCACACCGCCGGACCACACACGGGTGCGGTCGGGATCGACGGAGAGGGCTGGATCAGTTATGGAAGAGCCGCGTCGCCTCGGCGGCCGGTACGAGCTGGGCCACGTGCTCGGCCGCGGTGGCATGGCCGAGGTGTACCTCGCCCACGACACCCGTCTCGGCCGCACCGTCGCGGTCAAGACCCTGCGCGTCGATCTCGCCCGTGATCCCTCGTTCCAGGCCCGGTTCCGGCGTGAGGCCCAGTCCGCCGCCTCGCTCAACCACCCGGCGATCGTCGCGGTCTACGACACCGGCGAGGACTACGTCGACGGCGTCTCGATCCCGTACATCGTCATGGAGTACGTGGACGGCTCGACGCTGCGCGAACTCCTGCACTCGGGGCGCAAGCTGCTGCCGGAGCGCTCGATGGAGATGACCATCGGCATCCTCCAGGCGCTGGAGTACTCGCACCGCGCCGGGATCGTGCACCGCGACATCAAGCCCGCGAACGTCATGCTGACGCGCACCGGGCAGGTCAAGGTCATGGACTTCGGCATCGCCCGCGCGATGGGCGACTCCGGTATGACGATGACGCAGACCGCCGCGGTCATCGGCACCGCGCAGTACCTCTCGCCCGAGCAGGCTCAGGGCGAGACGGTCGACGCGCGCTCCGACCTGTACTCGACGGGCTGCCTGCTCTACGAACTGCTCACCGTGCGGCCCCCGTTCATCGGGGACTCGCCCGTCGCGGTCGCCTACCAGCACGTGCGGGAGGAGCCGCAGCCGCCGAGCGTCTTCGACCCGGAGATCACGCCCGACATGGACGCGATCGTGCTGAAGGCGCTCGTGAAGGACCCGAACTACCGCTACCAGTCCGCCGACGACATGCGCGCCGACATCGAGGCGCTCCTCGAAGGCCGTCCGGTCGCCGCCAGCGCCGCGATGGGCATGGCGGGCGCGGGCGGCGGCTACGGCTACGGCGACCAGCCGACGCAGGCGTTCCACGCGCAGAACGGCGGCGCGGGCCCCACCTCGATGCTGCCCCCGGTCAACCCGGACGACGGCGGCTACGGCTACGGCGAGGAGCCGCGCGGACGGCGCAGGCAGGCCCCGCCGAAGAAGAACCACACCTCGACGATCCTCCTCGTCGTCGCCGGTGTCCTCGTCCTCGTCGGCGCGATCCTCATCGGCAGCAAGTTCATCGGGGGCGACGACAAGACGAGCGACAAGATCGCCGCGCCGAGCTACGTCGGCAAGACCTTCGCCGAGGCGAAGCTCATGGCGCAGAACAACGGCGACTTCGACCTGAAGAGGGTCAGCGAGCCCTGCAAGGACCAGCCGGCGAAGAAGGTCTGCAAGCAGGACCCGGTCGCGGGCACCGAGGTCGACAAGGGCTCCACGATCACCCTCACCATCTCCACGGGCGCCCCCAAGGAGACCGTCCCCGACGTCACCGGGCTCACCTACGAGACGGCACAGGCCAAGCTCCAGAAGCTCGGTTTCGAGGTGAAGCAGGAGACGAAGGAGTCGGAGCAGAAGGAGGGCGTGGTCATCGAGCAGAGCCCGAACGGTGACACCGACCTCCAGATCGGCAAGACGATCACGCTCACCGTGGCGCGCGCCAAGGAGATGTCCACGGTCCCGAGCGTCGTCAACCAGAGCTGCGACGACGCGACGGCCCAGCTGGAGAAGAGCAAGCTCAAGGCGAACTGTGTCGAGAA
This sequence comes from Streptomyces sp. Tu6071, assembly GCF_000213055.1. NCBI lineage: Bacteria > Bacillati > Actinomycetota > Actinomycetes > Kitasatosporales > Streptomycetaceae > Streptomyces > Streptomyces sp. Tu6071. The sequence goes on from NZ_CM001165.1 coordinate 3,762,131, forward strand.
GGAGAACGACACCGTCCCCGAGGGCACCGTCTTCGAGCAGAGCCTCGCGCCGAACACGCAGGCCGAACCGGACTCCGTGGTGACCCTCTCGGTCGCCAAGAAGCCGGAGGAGCAGGAGCCCGAGAAGGTCAAGATCCCGGACGACATCCGGGGCAAGACCCTCCAGGAGGTGCAGGGCATCCTCGGCGGCCTCGGCCTCCAGGTGAACGTCCAGCCGGGGCTGCCGGGCGACCCGGGCTCGAAGGTCATCAACTCCAACCCGGGACCGGGCACGGAGGTCGACAAGAACACGCCGGTGACGGTCTACACGATGCCGTGAGCCGGTAGGGCTGTACGCGTACGAGGAAGGGGCGCCCCCGCTGTCAGGGGGCGCCCCTTCCTCGCGGGCGCGGGCGCTCCGTACGCGTACGTACCGCCTTCGTACGCGCGCCGTCCGCACGCGCTCCGCCCGCGTGAGCGCTCCGTCCTCGGCCGCGCCCTCTTCGTCCTCGCGGACCCGCTACCGCAGCTCCGCAGGGAGCGTCCGCTCCGCGTCGACCTGGTCGACCCGTTCGAGCTTTCCCCACACGATGTACCGGTAGGTGGACGTGTAGACCGGCGTGCACGTCGTGAGCGTGATGTACCGGCCGGGCTTCTTCACGCCCGCCTTGCCCGGCACCTGGTCGAGCACCTCGACGTCGTACTTCGAGGTCTGCGGAAGGATCGCGAAGACGCGGTAGACGTACCAGCGGTCCTTCGACTCGAAGACGATCGGGTCGCCCTTCTTGAGCTTGTCGATGTTGTGGAACTTCGCGCCGTGCCCGTCGCGGTGCGCGGCGAGCGTGAAGTTCCCCTTCGCGTCCTGCGGCAGCGCGGACTTGACCGGGTCGGTGTAGTAACCGGCGACGCCGTCGTTGAGGATGTCCGTCGAGGTGCCCTTCCTGACCAGCACCTCGCCGTTCTTCATCGCCGGTACGTGCAGGAAGCCGATGCCGCTCTTCGTGTCGAGCGCCCCCGGCCCCCCCTTCGGCGGCTGCGCCCAGTGGTCGCGCACGCGGTCGCCCTGGCGGCCGGCCTCGTGGTCGGCGACGACGTTGGTCCACCACAGCGAGTAGACGACGAAGAGGGCGAGGACGAGCCCGGCGGTGATCAGCAGCTCGCCGAGGAAGGCGACGAACCCGGCGGCCCTGCTCCGGCGCGGTCGCCCGGCGGGCCCGGACGGCCCGGTGGCCGCCCCGTCCGCCGGCGCCGCCTCGTCCCTGGTTGCCGACACTGTGTACGCCCCGTTCCTCGGCCCGCGCGCTCGCTCACAGCAGCGCGTCGGGCTTGCCTTCGCCGCGCGGCCGTTCCTCGACCATCTTGCCCCAGACGATCATCCGGTACGTACTGGTGAATTCAGGGGTACAGGTCGTCAGGGTGAGGTAGCGACCCGGCTCCGTGAAGCCCGATCCGGCCGGTACGGGGCGCAGAACGGCGGTGTTCGCGGGCGAGGTCTGCGGCAGGATGCTCGTCATCTTGTACACGAAATACGTATCGCGGGTCTCTACGACAATCGGGTCGCCCGGCTTGAGCCGATTGAGGTAACGGAAGGGCTCCCCGTGCGTGTTGCGGTGCCCCGCGAGCGCGAAGTTGCCGCTCTTCGCGGCCGGCATCGCCGTCTTGAGCGCGCCCTGTCCGTAGTGGCCGACCATCCCCTTGTCGAGGACCTTCGCCTTGCTGACGCCCTCGGCGATCGGCACGACGACGTCGAGCTTGGGGATCGTGAGGATCGCGAAGCCCTCGCCGGGCTGGAAGGCGCCGGGGCTGCGCTTGCCGTCCGCCCAGTCGTCCTGGAGCCGGTGCGCGGCGCCGTTCGCCTCGTGGTGCGCGCGCACGTTCGTCCACCAGAGCTGGTACGCGACGAAGAGGAGCATCACGAGGCCGAGCGTGATGAAGCCCTCGCCGAGCGCCGCGCTCGCCCGCGTCCCCGCACTCGGCCTGCGCGCCCGCTCCGCCCTGCGGGCCTCGACGCGCGAGAGGGGGCGCCCGTCCTGCGGGCTGTTCGCGGCGCTCGCGGCGACGGGAGCGGCGGCTCCGGCGGCTCCGGCGGCGGTACGGCGGTGCCCCCCGGCCCGGCGGCGGCCCTGGCCGGTGCGGGGCGACCCGGCGGAGCCCGTACCCCTGCCGCCCTTCGCGGCGGCGCGGCGGCGTGCGGCACGGCCCTCGCCGGGCAACGGGGCGGAGGCGGGCGGCACGGCGGCCGGGGACCGCGCGGGGACGGCCCCCCGCGCGTCCAGGAGGCCCGCCGGGAGCCGCAGGGCCATCGTGGACTCGTCGCGAGGCCCTGGGACCCCGGGAGCCCCCGACTCCTCGTGCCCCTGCGCCTGTGCCCGCGCCCGCGTCTGGGCCTGCGCGGGTCCGGGAACGACCGGCGTGCCCATGACCGGCGTGTCCGTTAACGGCGCCCCCGGCTCGCGTCCCGTCTCGTGCTCGGGCCGCAGCGCGGTCACGCCGAGGCCCTGCCCACCACCGGCGCGAGTCCGGCCGAGCGGCCGACCGCGCCCGTGTCGCCGCAGGCGGTGAGCCAGTTGGCGAGCATGAGGTGCCCGTGCTCGGTGAGCACCGACTCGGGGTGGAACTGCACACCCTCGACGGCGAGTTCGCGGTGGCGCACGCCCATGATGATCCCGTCGCGGGTGCGTGCGGTGACCTCCAGGACGCCGGGCAGTTCGGCGGGCTCGGCGGCGAGCGAGTGGTAGCGCGTCGCGGTGAAGGGCGAGGGGAGCCCGGAGAAGACGCCCCCGCCCTCGTGCAGCACCTCGGAGGTCCGCCCGTGGAGCAGCTCGGGGGCCCGGCCCACGACGCCCCCGTACGCGACGACCATCGACTGCATCCCGAGGCAGACCCCGAAGACGGGCAGCCCCGTGGCGCCGCAGTGCCGCACCATCTCGACGCACACCCCGGCCTCCTCGGGGGTGCCGGGGCCCGGGGAGAGGAGGACGCCGTCGTAGCGCGCGGGGTCGGCGTCGGCGGTGCTCACCTCGTCGTTGCGCAGCACCTCGCACTCGGCGCCGAGCTGGTGGAGGTACTGGACGATGTTGAAGACGAAGCTGTCGTAGTTGTCGACGACGAGCACCCGGCTCGCGGTACGGGCGGGGGCCTCGGTGGTCATCGCGCTGCTCGCATTCCCTGGTCGACGGTGACGTCGTTGAAGGGGAGCAGCGGCTCCGCCCACGGGAAGACGTACTGGAAGAGGAGGAAGACCACGGCGAGGGCGAGGACGAGCGAGAGCAGCGCCTTGATCCACGTGTTGCCCGGCAGATGCCGCCAGATCCACCCGTACATGTGCCGCGCCGCCCCTGCTGTCGCTCTTGCCGCTGTGCCGTTCCTTGCCGTCACCCCGGCCTTCCCGAAGGCTCCGAGGGTGCGGCCCCAGCCTAAAGGGACGGGGGCCGCTCGCGTGGGCGTGCTGCGGAAAGCCTTGGTGCGGCGCGAGGGTGTTCTTTACCCTGCGGGGCCGCGCGAGGCCTTGCGGGACCGCGCGGCGCCTCAGTCCACCGGCTGCGCGTAGTGCAGGTCCACCGTGCCCGTGTACCCGGGGAGGGTCTTCGTGCCCTCGTCCTCGGCCTTCCAGCCGAGCCCGTAGGCGTTGACGTAGAGCATGTAGTTCTGGATCGCGGAGGACTCCGAGAGAGCCGTCCGCAGGTCGTCGGGGTCACCGACGGCGGTGATCTTGTAGGGCGGCGAGTAGACGCGGCCCTGGAGGATCAGGGTGTTGCCGACGCAGCGCACGGCGCTCGTGGAGATGAGCCGCTGCCCCATGACCTCGATGCCGCGCGCCCCGCCCTGCCACAGCGCGTTGACGACCGCCTGGAGGTCCTGCTGGTGGATGACGAGGTCGTTGGGCTGCGGCTCCGGGTAGCCGGGGAGCTTGGGCCCGGCGTCCGGCGGCGCGTCCTGGAGCGTGACGGAGACCGTCCTGCCGCGCACAGGTCGCGTGCCCGCGCGGTCCTCGATCGTGGTCAGCCGCTGGTCCTCGGCCTCGCTGCGCCCGTCGTCGCGGGCGGCGAGCGATTCGACGCGGCGGCGCAGCGCGGCGTTCTCGTGCTCGGCGTCGCCGTTCTTGTCGCTGCGCTCCTTGATGAGGTCGGAGAGCTTGAGGAGCGAGGCGTCGGTGCGGATGTTGGTGCCGCGCGCGGTGTGGAAACTCGTGAAGAAGATCAGCCCGGCGAGGGCGAAGACCGCGAGGGTGAGGATTCTCGCGGGACGGAAGCGGAACCCGTGGCCTCCGGGGCTGGATCGCTTCGGGGGGGAGTCGGCAGAATTGCTCAACGTACCCTGATCTCCTTCGGCGCCGTGGAAGCACTACGCTAACGGACGCCCGGAGGGCCCCGGGGTCCGCCCGAGCGCCCGAAGAGCGCCCGCCCCGTTCCCTGCGGCCGGCCTCGCACGGCTCCGCACCGAACAGCGCATCGACAGGAGAGCCCCCTCGTGCCGAAGTCCCGTATCCGCAAGAAGGCCGACTACACGCCGCCGCCCGCAGCGAAGCAGCAGGCGACGACGGTCAAGCTCAGCAACGGAAGCTGGGTCGCCCCGCTGATGCTGGCGATGTTCGCCCTCGGGCTCGCCTGGATCGTCGTCTTCTATGTGACGGACGGCAGTCTGCCGATCGACTCGCTCAACAACTGGAACATCCTCGTCGGCTTCGGCTTCATCGCCGCGGGCTTCGGCGTATCGACCCGCTGGAAGTAGTGCGCGGGCCGTACCGGCCGGGGTCCCGATCCACCGCGACCCCGGCCTTCGGCGTGCCCGCGCACAGGTCCGCGCACAAGCCCTGCCCTGAGTTATCCACAGCGCTATCCACACTGGGGAAAAGTTCAGACGATCTGTGGATAACTCTCGGAGAGTTGACGCCGGTATGACCGCCGGAGGCACGGGCGAAGCCCTCTAGCGCGCACGTTCGAACGCGGGCCACCCTGCCGACTTCTCGTGAACCCGCAGGTCGCAGCGGGTGCCGCAAGCCGCACCCGAGCCGCCCTGCACCGAATCCACACCCCGCGCCGCTTCCCGTGTACGAGCTGTGGACAACTCCGCCCGAACATTCGAACACCTGTGCATAACCGGGGAGCGGGGGCCCGCTCAGGTGAGGCACCCGGTAGGGGTCAGGTCAGGGCGGCGGTACGGGCGAGGACGCAGACGACGAGCCCGGCGAGGACGACGGCGCACGTCCCCCACTGCACGAGCGCGCGGTGTCGCCGGGGCGCGTAGACGAGCCCGGCGGCGACGAGCACGCCGACGACGAGGCCGCCGATGTGGGCCTGCCAGGCGATGTTGCTCCAGCCGAAGGTGATGATCAGGTTGATCACGAGCAGCGCGACGAAGGGCCGGACGTCGGCCCGGACGCGCAGCACGAGGATGCCGGTCGCGCCGAAGAGGCCGAAGATCGCGCCGGAGGCGCCGAGCGAGGCGGCGTTCGGGGCCGCGAAGAGGTAGCTGGCCACGCTGCCGCCCACGGCGGCGATCAGGTAGAGGGCGAGGAAGCGCGCCCGCCCGAGCATCGACTCGATGGCCGGGCCGAGGAACCACAGGCTCAGCATGTTGACCGCGATGTGCCAGATCTCCTGGTGCAGGAAGGCGGCGGTGAGCAGCCGGTACCACTCGCCCTCGGCGACCCCCACGAGGTGGTCGGCGCCGTAGTAGGGAAGTGCCCGCCCGAGCATCTCCAGGTCGTCGAGCAGCCGCTGCTGGTCGGGCACGGCCTGCACGAGCAGGAAGACCGCGAGGTTGAGCGCGATCAGGATCTTGGTGAACAGCCGCGGATCGCCTTGCACCACGCCCCCGGCGAGGGTGCGTGGCCGCGCGTCCCCGCGCGGTGTGCGGCCCGTACCGCTGCCGCCCCGCTGCCACGGACGGGGCACGCGCGCCGCGGCGCTCGCCCCGCCGGGCGCCCCCGCCGGGACCGGCTCCGGGCCGCCGCCGCCCTGCCGGACGCAGTCGGGGCACTGGAAGCCGACCGAGGCGCTGATCATGCAGTCCGTGCAGATGGGGCGCTTGCAGCGGGTGCAGCGAATGCCCGTCTCGCGGTCCGGGTGGCGATAGCACGCGGGGGCGCCCGCCTCGGGCCCGCCGGGTCCCGTCGGCTCCCCGCCCGGCCCACCGGCGCTGCCGGGCTGGTCCTTCGGGTCCATGGGGCTCCTCCCTGAGCCGAGTGCGCCACCGCCGCTCGGCGGGGTCGGGACGTGGGCACGCCCCGTCCCCCTTGACGGATGGACGGGGCGTTTTGTTCCCGCGCCTGGTGTCCGCGCCCGGTTGCCGCGCGGGGACGTGCGAGAGCGGCCTCAGCGGCTCTCGATCACCACGTGCTCGATGACGGCGTCCTTGAGCGGACGGTCGGTGCGCGGGTTGGTGTCGGTGGTGGCGATCGCGTCGACGACCTTCTGGCTCGCCTCGTCCTCGACCGCGCCGAAGATCGTGTGCTTGTTGTTCAGCCAGTCCGGCTTGCTCACGGTGATGAAGAACTGCGAGCCGTTGGTGCCCGGACCCGCGTTCGCCATGGCGAGCAGGTACTCGCGGTCGAAGCGCAGGTCGGGGTGGAACTCGTCGGCGAACTGGTAGCCGGGGCCGCCGGTGCCGTTGCCGAGCGGGTCCCCGCCCTGGATCATGAAGTTCTCGATCACGCGGTGGAAGATCGTGCCGTCGTAGAGCGGCGCGTTGGTCTTCTCGCCGGTCGCCGGGTTGACCCACTCGCGCTCGCCCTTGGCCAGCTCGACGAAGTTCGCGACCGTCTTCGGGGCGTGGTTCGGCAGCAGCCGGACCTGGATGTCGCCGAAGGTGGTCTTGAGGGTGGCGTAAAGCTGCTCAGCCACGATGTGCCTTCCGTTGTCCTTGAAGCTCTCGCCCCGATCCTCGCACGGACGACGCCAGGAGCCACGTCCCGTCGAACCTCTGTACGGGGACGGACGGGGCCCTCCGGCCTGTCCGGGCCCCGCCGCCGACCCCCTCCTGAGTCCCTGCTGACCCGGATGGCCCGCCACTTGGCCCCCTCACGGCGATCCGGCGGGCATGATCGCGCCGGGGGTGGAAAGGTGAAATACCGTACGCCACCGAGGAGGAGGAACCCGTGACACGCATCGACAGCGTGCGCGCCGCGACGGGCTCGGCGAGGGAGAGCGTGCAGCACGCCGCGGAAGCGGTTGCTCCCTACGCCGACACCGCCCGAGAGCGCGCCGCACTCTACGCCGGAGAGGCCCGCGCCCGGCTCGCGCCGAAGGTCGCCCAGGCCGCCGACCAGGCCAAGGTCCAGTACGACGCCTACCTGGCCCCGCGCCTGGAGCAGGCCCGTACCCACATCCCGCCGCGCTTCGACGAAGCGGCGCAACAGGCCGCGGTCCAGGCCCGCAAGGCGGCCAAGCACACCCGTAAGGCGGCCCACCAGGCCGCCGACTACTCGCGTCCGCGCATCGAGCAGGCACGCGCCGCCGCGACCCCGGTCGCGGAGGAGGCGAGCGCGCGCAGCGCCGCGGCACTCGCCGCACTGCGCGGCCAGGTCTCGCCGAAGGACGTGAAGAAGCTCGCCAAGAAGAACCAGCGCCGTCGCGGCGGCGGCTTCTTCAAGGGCATCGCCGTCGTCACCCTGCTCGCGGGCGGCGCCTACGCCGCCTGGAAGTGGTGGGACAAGCAGGCGAACCCGGACTGGCTCGTCGAGCCCCCGGCCCCCACCGAGGTCCCGGAGGACGGCAGCCACCTGAGCGCGGTCGACGGGAGCCTCGACGCCGAATCCCCGTCGAGCGCCGAGCCGAAGGGCTGACCCACCGGCCCTCCCGCACGCGTACGCCCCCGGACGGAACCCTTCCGTCCGGGGGCTTTGCACGCGCCGGGCGATGTTCCCCGTGGAACAGGGGCGAGCCGGGAGCGCGCGATGTTTCACGTGGAACAAGGACGCCCGAGGCCCGCGTGATGTTCCACGTGAAACATGGGCCAACCGGACCAGGGCGATGTTTCACGTGAAACATCGCTCCGCGCGGTCGGCCCGCCCCGCCGCCTCAGACCGGCAACTGGTCCACGTACCGCTTGGCCATCACCAGCGAGACCCCCGGATGGCGCTCCCGCACCTCCTTGACGGCCGCGATCTTCCCGCGCTCGCGCGCGACCTCCCGCACCCGCCCCGCGTCCACCTGCCGCCGGAAGCTCTCGTAGGACCCGTACCGCTCCTCGAAGGCCCGCGCCTGCCTCCGCGTGCCCAGCCGGCTCAACACCACGGCCACCAGGACCACGACCATCCCGCCGTACAGCACCACGTCACCACTCATCGCCATCCCCCTCGCCCTGTCGTTTCCCGGTCTCCTCCCCAGCCTTCCCGGCGGCGAACCCGCCGTTCCCCGGCGAAGGGCACGGCGAAGGGCACGGCGGGCGCGCACGGCGGCTCATGGACCCGGCCCACGCGAAAGCCCCCCTCGCACGCGACGAGGGGGGCTCTGACCTGCGGTGGACCCTAGGAGAGTCGAACTCCTGACATCCGCCATGCAAAGACGGCGCTCTACCAACTGAGCTAAGGGCCCTGGATGCCGTACCAGCGCCGGAACCGACGCTGACACCTGGCACAGGATAGCGGTACACCCCCCGGCTTCCGCAAAAGCGATACCGGGGGCGCGGCAGGACGTCGTTGGGGCTGCCCTCGGCGCGGGCCGCTCCGTAGGATGCGCTCAGGCACGTGGGGCCGGAGCGGGACCGGGGAACGGACCGCCGCCGCACGGCCGGTGGTTCGCCCGTACGAACCGCGCCTGTGGGGAAGCCAAGGGGAGACGCACCATGGACGCAGCACACCAGGAAGCGGCGGCGAGAGCGGCGACGGCGGAGAGCGCCCGGCTCCCGCAGCCCGCCGCGGAGAGCGCCCGGCTCCCGCAGGAGAACGTCCCGGAGGCGGCACGCGCGCACGAGGACCGGGACCGTCATCAGGAAACCGCCGCGAAGTCACGGGAGTTGCAGCGCGTCTGGTACGGGGAGCCGCTCGGCACGCTCTTCCGCCGTCTCATCGACGACCTCGGCCTCAACCAGGCCCGCCTCGCCGCCGTCCTCGGCCTCTCCGCGCCGATGCTCTCGCAGCTCATGAGCGGCCAGCGCGCCAAGATCGGCAACCCGAGCGTCGTCCAACGGGTCCAGCTCCTCCAGGACCTCGCGGCGCAGGTCGCCGACGGCAGCGTTCCCGCGGCCGAGGCCACCGTGCGCATGGACGAGATCCGCGCCTCGCGCGGCGGCTCCGTGCTCTCGACGGGCCAGACCGGCTCGACGAGCGGCGGAGCCCCCACCGTGCGCCGCGTCGTCCGCGAGATGCAGGCCCTCCTGCGCTCGGTCGCCTCCGCACAGGACATCGTCGCCGCCGCCGCGCTCATCGCCGACGACCACCCCGAACTCGCCGAACTGCTGCGGGTCTACGGGGCCGGGCGCACCTCGGAGGCCATCGACCACTACGCCACCCACCAGGGCTGAGCGCCGCCGTGGCCGAGATCTTCGCGGGCCGCTACGTCCTCGCCGACCCCATCGGGCGCGGCGGCGCGGGCGCCGTCTGGCGCGCCTGGGACCGGCGACGCCGCCGCTACGTCGCGGCGAAGGTGCTGCACCGCCGCGACGCGCACACGCTGCTGCGCTTCGTACGGGAACAGGCCCTGCGCATCGACCACCCGCACGTCCTCGCCCCGCGCAGCTGGGCCGCCGACGACGAGCAGGTCCTCTTCACGATGGACCTCGCGCGCGGCGGCAGCGTCGAGCGCCTCGTCGGCGACTACGGGCCCCTGCCGCCCGCGTACGTGTGCGTCCTGCTCGACCAGCTCCTCGCCGGGCTCGGCGCGGTGCACGCCGAGGGCGTCGTCCACCGCGACGTGAAACCGGCGAACCTCCTCCTCGAAGCGACCGGCACCGGCCCTCCGCACCTGTGGCTCTCCGATTTCGGCATCGCGGCGCACCGCGACGAACCGCGCCTGACCGAACCGGACCACGTCGTCGGCACCCCCGGCTGGATCGCCCCCGAACAGCTCCTCGGCGCCGAACCGGACGTACCCGCCGACCTCTACGCCGCCGGGCTCGTCGCGATCCACCTCCTCACCGGCGGCCGTCCCGACGCGCAGGGCCTCGTCTCGGCCTACGCGCGCGGCGTCCCGCCCGCCCCGCGCGACGTCCCCGCGCCGCTGTGGAGCGTGCTCGGCCCGCTCCTGCACCCCGATCCGCAGCACCGCTTCCGTACCGCGACGGCCGTGCGCAAGGCGCTCGCCGAGGCCGCGCGGCTCCTGCCGGGCACGGGCACGTACGAGGAGCCCATCGAGGTCTTCGACCAACTCGGCCCGCCCCCGCCCGGTTTCACCGAGCAGGGCCCGCTGCCGCGCCCCTTCGACCCCGAGGTCCCGTACGGGGAGAGCGCGCCGCCGTCCGCGCACGGCACGACGCCGCCTTCGGCCTCCCTGCCGCACGCGGCCCCGACGACGACCGTGGCCCGCCCCGTGCCCCCGCCACCCGCGCACCCGCCGGCCCCTGCGCCTGCGGCCCCGCACCCCGCGGCGCCCGAACGGCGGCGCGGCGGCGGGCCACCGGCCCGGGTCGCGGTGCCCGTGCTGCTGCTCGCGCTGCTGTGCTTCGCGGTCGGCTTCTGGGCGCTCACACAGGCCCCCTGAGGTCACGTCAGGCGGCGCGCCGCCCGCGCAGCCGCCACGCGCCGAGCCACCCCACCAGCGCGAGACCGGCCGCGAAACTGCCCACCGCGAGCCACCGCATCCCCGCGCCACCCGGCGCCGCGGCCCGTCGCTCCCCCTCCGGGCCGCTCCCCGCCCGGTCCCCGCCGACCTGGAAGATCCCGGCGCCCCCGGGGTACGTGACGGCCTTGCCCGCGCGTCCCTCGTCCCGCACCGCGACCCGCAGCACGACCCCGAGCGGCTCGTCCCCGTACGCCGCCGCGAGTTCCGGGCTCAGCGAGACCCGCACGACGTAGGTGCCCGGGAAGCGCAGCGCGCGCAGGCCGCCGCCCGCGTAGCGGTTGGCGAAGGCGACGGGGGCTCCCGCGTCGAGGTGCGCCGAGGCGGGCGTGCCCGCGTAGAAGGCGGCGTCCGAGACGACCTCGGCCCGTACGGGGCTGTCGAGCGCGGCACGCAGCGCCGAGGCCACGGTCTTCCCGCCCGAGCCGCCCGCGACGGCGCTGCCCAACTCGACCTCGACGGAGGCGCGCTGTCCCCAGTCGAGCGGCAGGGCGTAGTAGCGGGTCGTGCCTGGACGCAGCCGGTCGCGCCAGGTGCCCGGCCCGACCCGCGCCGCGTCGCCCAGGTCCGCGGGGCCCTTGCCGCCCTCGCGCTCGCGGGGCGTCCCGCCGGGCGGCGCGGGCGGGGTGCTCGTGGCGCGCGGCGGGGCGGAGGCCGGGGGAGCGGTGCGCGGCGCGGGCTCGGTGAAGAGCCGCAGGTCGAGCGCCCAGGCGTCGAGCGAGGGCGCCACCTCGTCCGTGCCGTGCCCGGTCGTGCGCTCCACGACGACGTAGTACGTGCCGGGCGCCGCGCACTGCCCGGTGGGCCGGGGCGCCTGCTCGACGACGGCGCCCAGGGGGCGCGCCCACAGCGTCCCGGCCGCGTTCGCGTCCGCGCTGTCGCAGAAACCGCCCGCCGGGTTCCGCAGCGTGACGCGCACCCCGTCCCCGTAGGTCAGCCGCGTCCCCGCAGGCGGCACGGCGACGACGGAGGCGTAGGACTCGCCGCCGCCCGGGAGTTCGACGCGGTAGTACAGCGCCCCGTCGGCGGGCCGCACGCTGCTGCGGTACGGGGTGCCGCCGTCCAGTACGGGCGCCTCCGCGCTCGACGCGACGCCCCGGACGGTCCGTGTGCCGGGAGCGAAGGCGTAGTCGCCGAAGGGGTCCTGAGCCGCCGCTACGGGGCCCGTCCCCGCGAGGACGAGGCTCAGCCCGAGCACCGCGCCCGCGCCGCCGCGCCACGCCGTCCGTACCCGCCTGCCCCGCATCCGCCGCCCCCTGTCCCCCGGGAGCCCGCGCCCCCACGCCCGGCCCATCCTGCCGCCCCGCACGGCCCGTTGTCCCGGCCGCGCACCGAATTCACGGGAGCGGTGGGCCTGTTGAGACGGCGGGGAAGCCCCGGAGCACCCTCGCCGTGCGCCTCGGCGCTCCCGGGAGCGGATACGGCAACGGGCCCCGGCCGCCCTCGGCGGCTGGAGCCCGTTCAGCGGGAGCGCGACTGCTCAGGAACCCGAGGGAACCGAGTCCGTCGCCTCCGTCCACAGATCCTGCTCGGCGCGATCCGCCTGGATCTGGCGGTACACGAGGAGCCCGCCGATGGCGGCCAGTGCGACCAGGAGAAGCTTCTTCACCGCGCGACCTCGTCCTTCTTTGACGTTCAGGGACCTCTGTCGCCCGACTATACACACCGGCCCATACCACTCGGCGCCCCCTTCGGCACCCGGGCGGCAGCCGCCCCCCGGTCCGGCACGGGACCTCCGTCCGGGTGACGTTCATCAGAAGATCTGCGCGCCACGGGCGTCGCTCCCTCCCTGGACACCCCCGGTACACATCATGAGGAAGTACGCAAATCGACCAAGCTGAAAGTGAGCACACCGTGGCTGCCCAGACCTTCTCGACGCTGTGGAAGGCGCTCGTCGGCGCTTTCCTCGCGCTCTTCGCCTTCCTCGGCCTCGCGGCCGTCCCCGCCCAGGCCGCCGCCCCCGCGACCCCGGCGCCGCAGCCGCGCGAACTCCCCTGCGAGGAGAACGGCCCGCAGGGCTTCGCCGTCGCGACGGCCCTCTTCGGGCCACCGCTCGTCCAGGGGCGTTCGCTGCCGCCCACGATGAAGCAGCGCATCAGGGCCGAGCAGCACGGTTCCTCACCGTCCTGCCGCCAGCTCGTCATCCCGCTCGACCACCCGTACACCACGGGAGCGGCCCCCGCACTGCCCGCCGCACGCACGGCGCTCGGCACACCCCGTACGGCGGCGGCCGTGTCCCCGGCCACGGCGACCGAGCACACCACGGCAGGAACCCCCGAGCCGGCCGCCGACGCGCTCGCGCACCCGCTGCCCGCCGCCCGGCCCGCCGAGCCGACACCGGAGACGGACCCCGCCCCGTTCGCGCGCGGCATCCCCGGCCCCGCCGACGCGCTCGACGCCGCCCTCCCCCGCTCCGCCGACGCCCCGCTCACGCTTCCCGGCATCCCGGCCGCCCGCGAGCACCGCGACGGCGCGCAGGCGCACACGTCGTCCACCGCTTCCCGCGAGACGGCCCCGCTCATCACCTCCGCCTCGTGAGCCGTCCCCGTACGGGCGCACACGCGCCACCTTGCCCCCTACCGCGTGAGAACCACGACCCACCCGCGCTCGCCCACGGCCAGGGAACCTCCTCGGCAGGACCACCGGACCCACCGCCACCACCGGCACCACCGGCACCACCACCGGGGCACGCAGCCCCGCAGCCCGTACGACCCGCGCGGCATCCCCTCCAGGACCCGCCCGCACCCCAGCCGACGGCCACCCCGAGCAGCCAGACCCCCATCCCCTCAGCACGCCCCCACGGCGCCCCGTCCCTTCAGCGCACCGCGTCCCTCACGCACCGCGCTCTCAACGCCCTGCCACGCAGCCCGCGCTCAACGCCCCGCCACCTCCGCACGCCCTCGTCCGCGCGCCCACCCACGTCCCTCTGTTGCGTACCCCTTTGCCGTCCCCGCCCGCACGTCCCACCCCTCTCCCGCACGCTCTGCGCCTCCCCGCGCATCCCGCCCCCGGCCCCCGGCCGCAGGGGCTGTTCGCCGTATCCGCGCGCATCCCACGCGCTGTCCCTCCCCGGTGCCCGCGCCCACCCCGCCGGGCACCGCCCCTCCCCGGACACAGCGAAAGACCCCCGGTCCTGAGACCGGGGGTCTTTCGTGTCGGTGGGGCTAACAGGACTTGAACCTGTGGCCTCTTCCTTATCAGGGAAGCGCTCTAACCGTCTGAGCTATAGCCCCGCGCGCTCGCGCGCTGACCTCTGAAGATTAGCGCACGAGGCGGCCAGTCCCAAAATCGGTTACTCGTCCTCGGCGAGCGTCAGCTCGACGCCGCCGACGAAGCCGGCCGAGAGGTTGTAGATGAAGGCCCCGAGCGTGGCCAGCGCGGTCATCAGAACGACGTCGATGATCGCGATCACCGAGGTGAACATGAGCACGCGCGGCAGCGAGAGGAAGGACTCCAGATCGAAGCCGCCCCCGTCGCTGGAGCTCGTCGCCTCCGAGACCGTGTCGCCGACGGTGGAGAAGACGCCCATGGCATCCATCACCATCCACAGCACCGCCGCGGCGACGATCGTGCAGATGCCGAGCGCGATGGAGAGCAGGAAGCTCACCTTCATGACCGACCACGGGTCGGCCTTCGCCACCCGCAGCCGTGCCTTGCGCGTGCGGGGCACCGGACGGGCGCCCGTCCGCGGCTTGCGCACACCGCGCCCCGTCGAGCCGCCGCCCGACATCGTCCCGCCCAGGCCGCCCCCAGGGCCCTGACCGCCGGTGGGCGGCTGGTACGCCTGCGGGGGCTGGTACGGGGCGGCGCCCGCGGACTGCGTGCTCGTCGCCGCGTGGCCACCGGAGCCGCCGTGGCGGCCACCGGCGGCAGCACCCGGCTGGCCTGTCTGCCCCTGCGGCTGCGGGCCCGCCGGGCCACTGCCGTAGGGATCGGGCCCGCCGCCGTACTGCTGCGCCTGCGGGCCTCGGGTATCGGTCACAGTTCCCCCCTGGGAATCCGGTGCGCGCCGGCGTCTTCCGCTGCCGGAACCACGGGCGCCCTCCGGCGGGGTCCCGCTGGTGCCCGCGCCCGTGGTTCCAGTCACGTCCTCACTCCTCGCGCTTATTCGGCCGAAGGCGCCGTGCCCTCGACCGTGCCCTCGGCCGGGTCCGCCTGGGGCTCGTCGTCAGGACCGTCCGCGTCGACCTCTTCGGCCTCGCGTCCGGCCTCGGCGTTGCGCGCGACGGCCACGACGGCATCGCGCTTGCCCAGGTTGATCAGTTGGACGCCCATGGTGTCACGGCCCGTCTGCCTGATCTCATTGACTCGCGTACGAATCACACCGCCCCCGAGCGTGATGGCGAGGATCTCATCGGTCTCCTCGACCACCAGCGCACCGACGAGCGAACCCCGGTCCTCGACGATCTTGGCAGCCTTGATGCCGAGGCCGCCACGTCCCTGGACGCGGTACTCGTCGACGGGGCTGCGCTTCGCGTAGCCGCCGTCGGTCGCGGTGAAGACGAAAGTACCCGTACGCACGACATTCATCGAGAGCAGTTCGTCTCCGTCGCGGAAACTCATGCCCTTCACGCCCGACGTGGCACGGCCCATCGGGCGCAGCGTGTCGTCGGTCGCGGTGAACCGGATCGACTGTGCCTTCCTGCTGATGAGCAGCAGGTCGTCGTCGGCCGAGACGAGTTCGGCGCCGATCAGCTCGTCGTCGTTGCCGTCGTCGGTCTCGCGCAGGTTGATCGCGATGACGCCGCCGGAGCGGGGCGAGTCGTAGTCCTTGAGCGAAGTCTTCTTGACCAGGCCGCCCTTGGTCGCGAGGACCAGGTACGGGGCCGCCTCGTAGTCCTTGATCGCGAGGATCTGCGCGATCGACTCGTCCGGCTGGAAGGCGAGGAGGTTCGCGACGTGCTGCCCGCGGGCGTCGCGGCCCGCGTCCGGCAGCTCGTACGCCTTTGCCCGGTAGACCCGGCCCTTGTTGGTGAAGAAGAGCAGCCAGTGGTGGGTCGTGGTGACGAAGAAGTGGTCGACGATGTCGTCTTCCTTCAGCTTCGCGCCACGCACGCCCTTGCCGCCCCGCTTCTGCGAGCGGTAGTCGTCGGTACGGGTCCGCTTGACGTAACCGCTGCGGCTGATCGTGACGACGATGTCCTCCTCGGCGATCAGGTCCTCCATGGACATGTCGCCGTCGAAGGGCACGAGCTGGCTGCGGCGGTCGTCGCCGAACTTGTCGACGATCTGGCCGAGTTCGTCGTTGACGATCTGCCGCTGGCGCTCGGGCGAGGCGAGGATCGCCTTGTACTCGTCGATGCGCCGCTGGAGCTCGTCGTGCTCCTGGATGAGCTTCTGGCGCTCCAGGGCCGCGAGGCGGCGGAGCTGCATCTCCAGGATCGCGTTCGCCTGGATCTCGTCGATCTCCAGGAGGCCCATCAGGCCGCCGCGCGCGTCCTCGACGGTGTCGCTGCGGCGGATGAGCGCGATGACCTCGTCGATCGCGTCGAGCGCCTTGAGCAGACCGCGCAGGATGTGGGCGCGCTCCTCGGCCTTGCGCAGCCGGAACCGCGTGCGCCGGACGATGACCTCGATCTGGTGGGTGACCCAGTGCCGGATGAAGGCGTCGAGGGAGAGCGTGCGCGGCACACCGTCGACCAGAGCCAGCATGTTCGCGCTGAAGTTGGTCTGGAGATCGGTGTGCTTGAAGAGGTTGTTGAGGACGACCTTCGCGACCGCGTCCCGCTTGAGGACGACGACGAGGCGCTGCCCGGTGCGCGAGGAGGTCTCGTCGCGGACGTCGGCGATGCCGCCGATCTTGCCGTCCTTGACCAGGTCGGCGATCTTCTGGGCGAGGTTGTCGGGGTTGACCTGGTACGGCAGCTCGGTGACGACGAGGCACTGCCGGTTCTGGATCTCCTCGACCTCGACGACCGCGCGCATGGGGATGGAGCCGCGCCCGGTCCGGTAGGCCTCCTCGATGCCCTTGCGGCCGACCACGAGGGCACCGGTGGGGAAGTCGGGGCCCTTGATCCGCTCGATGAGCGCGTCGAGGAGTTCCTCGTTGCTCGCCTCGGGGTGGGCCAGGTACCACTGGGCACCGGCCGCGACCTCGCGCAGGTTGTGCGGGGGGATGTTGGTGGCCATGCCGACCGCGATGCCCGCCGAGCCGTTGATCAGCAGGTTCGGGAAGCGCGCGGGCAGGACGTCCGGCTCCTGGGAGCGGCCGTCGTAGTTGTCCGAGAAGTCGACGGTCTCCTCGTCGATGTCCCGCACCATCTCCATCGAGAGGGGGGCCATCTTGCACTCGGTGTACCGCATGGCGGCGGCCGGGTCGTTGCCCGGGGAGCCGAAGTTGCCGTTGGAGTCGACGAGCGGCATGCGCATCGCCCAGGTCTGGGCGAGACGGACGAGGGCGTCGTAGATCGAGGAGTCACCGTGCGGGTGGTAGTTGCCCATGACGTCGCCGACGACGCGGGCGCACTTGTAGAAGCCCTTCTCGGGCCGGTAGCCGCCGTCGTACATCGCGTAGAGCACGCGGCGGTGCACGGGCTTGAGCCCGTCCCGCACGTCGGGCAGCGCCCGCGAGACGATGACCGACATCGCGTAGTCGAGGTACGAGCGCTGCATCTCGGTTTCGAGCCCGACGGGCTCGACGCGCATCGCGAGTCCTGAGACGCCGTCGTCGGCTCCGGGGATCGGCCCCGTGGGTTCCTCGTCGGGAGTGGGGGTGTTCTCGTCGGCCATGTGCCGTACTGGTCCTTTCGGCCTGCTCGCTATCCAGGGGCTGTCCGGCCCGGTGCTCCGGGGCCGGGCTCCGGTGTCCGGGGGCGCGCGGGCCGCCGGACACCGGAGGGGGATGCCTAGATGTCGAGGAAGCGGACGTCCTTGGCGTTGCGCTGGATGAACTGGCGGCGCGCCTCGACGTCCTCGCCCATGAGGACGGAGAAGAGGTCGTCTGCCTGAGCGGCGTCGTCGAGGGTGACCTGGCCGAGGACCCGGTGGTCCTGGTCCATCGTCGTCACCCGCAGCTCCTCGGCGTCCATCTCGCCGAGCCCCTTGAAGCGCTGCACCGCGCCCTCGCGCAGCCGCTTGCCGTTCTCGCGGCCCAGGGTGATGAGCGCGTCCCGCTCGCGGTCGGAGTAGGCGTAGTCCACGTCGTCCTTGCCCCACTTGATCTTGTAGAGCGGGGGACGCGAGAGGTAGACGTGCCCGGCCTCGACGAGCGGGCGCATGAAGCGGAAGAGGAAGGTCAGGAGCAGCGTGTTGATGTGCTGCCCGTCGACATCGGCGTCCGCCATCAGGATGATCTTGTGGTAGCGGAGCTTCTCGATGTCGAAGTCGTCGTGCACCCCGGCGCCGAAGGCCGAGATGAGCGCCTGGATCTCCTGGTTGTGGAGGATCTTGTCGACGCGGGCCTTCTCGACGTTCAGGATCTTGCCGCGGATCGGCAGGATCGCCTGGTACATCGGGTCACGGCCGGACTTCGCCGAACCACCGGCGGAGTCACCCTCGACGATGAAGATCTCGCACTTGGTCGGGTCGTTCGACTGGCAGTCCGAGAGCTTCCCCGGGAGCGAGGCCGTCTCCAGGAGGCCCTTGCGACGCGTGAGGTCGCGGGCCTTGCGGGCGGCGACACGGGCGGTCGCGGCGGAGATGCCCTTGCGGATGATGTCCGAGGCTTCGTTCGGGTTCCGGTCGAACCAGTCCGCGAGGCGCTCGTAGACGATCTTCTGCACGAAGGTACGGGCCTCGGTGTTGCCGAGCTTCGTCTTCGTCTGGCCCTCGAACTGGGGCTCACCGAGCTTCACGGAGATGATCGCCGTCAGGCCCTCGCGGATGTCGTCACCCGTGAGGTTGCCGTCCTTCTCGCGCAGGAGCTTCTTGTCGCGCGCGTACTTGTTGACGATCGTCGTGAGCGCGCCGCGGAAGCCTTCCTCGTGCGTACCGCCCTCGTGCGTGTGGATCGTGTTCGCGAAGGAGTAGACCCCCTCCGTGTACCCGGCGTTCCACTGCATCGCGACCTCGACGGAGAGCAGCTTCTCCTTGTCCTCGGCCTCGACGTCGATGACGGAGGGGTGAATGACCTCGCCCTTGCGGGAGTTGAGGTACTTCACGAAGTCGACGATGCCGCCCTCGTAGTGGTACGTGACGGTGCGGGCCTCGGGGGCCTCCTCCGCGTCCACGACCTCGGCGCTGTCCGCACCGGCCGTGGCCTTCGCGGAGTCGCGCTCGTCGGTGAGCTTGATGGTGAGGCCCTTGTTGAGGAAGGCCATCTCCTGGAAGCGGCGCGCGAGCGTCTCGAAGGAGTACTCGGTGGTCTCGAAGACGTCACCATCGGCCCAGAAGGTCACCGAGGTGCCGTGCTCCTGGGTCGCCTCGCCCTTGTGCAGGGGGGCGATGGGCACGCCGCGCTCGTACTGCTGCGTCCAGACGTGGCCGTCGGTCTTCACCTCGACCTCGACGCGCGTGGAGAGCGCGTTGACGACCGAGACACCCACCCCGTGCAGACCGCCGGAGACCGCGTAGCCGCCCCCGCCGAACTTGCCGCCCGCGTGCAGGACGGTCAGCACGACCTCGACGGCCGGCTTCCCCTCGGAGGGCACGATGCCCACGGGGATGCCTCGCCCGTTGTCGACGACCCGGACGCCGCCGTCGGAAAGGATCGTGACGTCGATCGTGTCGGCGTGCCCCGCGAGGGCCTCGTCGACCGAGTTGTCCACGACTTCCTGGACGAGGTGGTGCAGGCCGCGCTCACCGGTCGAGCCGATGTACATGCCGGGGCGCTTGCGTACCGCGTCCAGTCCCTCCAGGACCGTGATCGCGTTGGCGTCGTAGGAGGGCTCGGCAATGCTCGATGTTTCACGTGAAACATCGCCGCTCACCGCGTCCGCCTCCGCCTCGGCCGCCGCCGATGTTTCACGTGAAACATCGCTCTGCCCCGGCTCGGGCACGGCGCTGCGGCCGTCCTCGTCCGGGGTCGACGGATTGTTCTCGTTGGGGTTGCCGGAATCGGCCACGAAGCGCCCTTTCTGGCACAGCACAGACCTGAACCCGAAGGGCGGGAGCGGCTGCGTCGTTCTACTCGGCGTTAGTCGGCGGTGCGGTGCTCGCGGTGCGAGCTGCTGCGGGTGGTGCGGTGGTGCGGGAGCGGTGCTCACCGAGCGTCGATGCCTCGTCACTCGCCAAGCCCCCGCTCCGGGGACGGGATTACTGCTCAGTCTACCGGTAACGCCGACAGTGATGGGGGTTTGCGGGTAGCTGAGTACGCATGTGCCGCCCTCAACCGACCACTTCCGACTCCCCATATACGGACCGGGGCTCCAGGGGGCTCACAGCGGCACTCAGCGCTTCGGCCCGGCTCCGGGGTGTCAACCACCGGTGACGGCTGCGCGCCACCCCCGCCGAAGCCCCGAAGATGCCCAGGTCAGAAGGGTGCACTCGGCGGCGGGCAAGCCCTTTCGGCCGGGCGGCGACGGCTCCCGACGCGACGCGAGGAACAGAGCGAGGATCGGGGCGGCGAAGGACGTGCCCACGGGGCTCCTGTGCACGGGGCGTACGGGAGGCGACGGGGGTGGGGAGGGACACATGAGCGGATCGCGGTCGAGTGGGCGATCGGGGGGCGGTGGCGGCGCGGGGGACCGCCGGGGAACCGGGCCGCGCGGGGCCTGTACGGGGCGGGCGGGTGCTGGCGGGCGTACGCGTGGCGGTGGCCGTACGCGTGGCGACGCGCGCGTGCCGATGCCCGTACGGCCGGGCGCGGAGCCCTAGCCCCAGGTGTCCCTGTCGCCGCGGCTGCCGGGGGCCCGCAGGGGGCCGTAGCGGCGGGCCGGGCTGGAGGGGCCCTCGATGCGCAGCAGCCGCACGGTGTCGTGGCCGAGGGCCTCGTTGAGGCGGGCGACGAGCTGGGGGGCGAGGAGGCGCAGCTCGGTGGCCCAGCTGTTGGACTGGCAGCGCACGCGCAGGACCCGCTCGTCCTCGTCGTAGTGCAGGGGCTCGCTGTTGCGCGCCACGTCCTCGCCGACGATCTGCGGCCAGCGGTTCATGACGCCGCCGACGGCCGCGCGGGTCTCCCAGCCGCGGTCGGACATGAGCCGGTGGATCGCGGCGCCGAAGGCGAGCGGCTCGCGTCCCTCGCCGCGTGCCCCGCGCCGGCCGCCCCGCCGCCCGGGGCCGTGCGCGTGGACGCCGAGCCCCTGTTCGCGGGCCTGCTTCTGGGCGGCGCGCAGCGCCTCGCGCGCGAGGTCGGCACCTGACCCGGTCTTCGGCGCGGGCTTCGCGGGCTGTTCGGGCACGGCGGCGGCGTCGAGGGCGGGCTGGTGCGCCCCCGAGGACTGCCCCGACGCCTGCCCGCGCGGACGCCCGCCCCTCGCCTGTTCCTCGCTCATGCGCGCCGCACCGTCCCTTCGGAGACCGCGTACCGGGTGCCCTTGAGCGGGGCGGGCACGTCCTCCTCGACGGCCGCGGTGACGAGGACCTGCTCGCCGGGAGCGACGTGCTCGGCGAGGCGGTCACGGCGGCGGGCGTCGAGTTCGGCGAAGACGTCGTCGAGGATCAGGACCGGCTCGCCGCTGCGCTGCCCCTCGGGCCCCGGGGCCGTCTGCGGGGCCCAGGGCTCGGCGCGGAGCAGGTCGTACGAGGCGAGGCGGAGCGCGAGCGCGTACGACCAGGACTCGCCGTGGCTCGCGTACCCCTTGGCGGGGAGGTCGCCGAGCTTGAGGAGGAGGTCGTCGCGGTGCGGCCCGACGAGGGTCACGCCGCGCTCGATCTCCTGCTTGCGGACCTCGCCGAGCGCGGCGAGCAACTGCGCGTAGAACTCCTCGCGGCCCTGCGCGGTGCCGGGCGCGGACGGCCGGTACTCCAGGAGAGCGGGCCCGCCGCCGGGGGCGAGCTGCTCGTAGGACTTGTCGACGAGGGGTTGCAGCGCGGCGATGAGGTCGGTGCGCTGGGCGAGGAGTTCGGCGCCCGCGCGGGCGAGGTGCTGGTCCCAGATGTCGAGCGTGGACAGGTCGAGGGTGCGCCCGCCGTGGCGGCGCGCGAGCGCGGCGGACTTCAGCAGGGTGTTGCGCTGCTTGAGGACGCGCTCGTAGTCGGAGCGGACCCCGGCCATCCGGGGGTGGCGGGCGGTGAGGAGCTCGTCGAGGAAGCGGCGCCGCTCGCCGGGGTCGCCCTTGACGAGGGCGAGGTCCTCGGGGGCGAAGAGCACGGTGCGTACGATGCCGAGCACATCGCGCGGGCGGACCTGCGAGGAGCGGTTGATCCGGGCCCGGTTGGCGCGGCCCGGGTTGATCTCCAGCTCGACGAGCTGACTGCGCTCGCCCTGGGTCACGGCGGCGCGTACGAAGGCGCGCTCGGCGCCCGCGCGGACGAGGGGCGCGTCGGAGGCGACGCGGTGGCTGCCGAGGGTCGCGAGGTAGCCGACCGCCTCGACGAGGTTGGTCTTGCCCTGCCCGTTGGGCCCCACGAAGGCGGTGACGCCCGGTTCGAGGCTCACCTCGGCACGCTCGTACGAGCGGAAATCGGCCAGCGACAGATGCGTGACGTGCATGGGCTGAGCGGGCTCCTCGACTCCCGACGCGGGACTCACCGGCGCGGGGCGGTGCGCGTCACGTCGACCGTGCCGCACACCGCCCCGCCGGCGTCCTACTTGCTGTTCTTCTCGACCGCGTGGCCACCGAACTGATTGCGCAGCGCGGCGATCATCTTCATCTGCGGCGAGTCCTCCTGCCGCGAGGAGAAGCGCGCGAAGAGCGAGGCCGTGATGGCGGGGAGCGGCACGGACTTGTCGATCGCGGCCTCGACCGTCCAGCGGCCCTCGCCGGAGTCGGCCGCGTAGCCGCGAAGCTGCTCCAGGTGCTCGTCCTCGTCGAGCGCGTTGACCGCGAGGTCGAGGAGCCAGGAGCGGATGACGGTCCCCTCCTGCCAGGAGCGGAAGACCTCCCGGACGTCGGTGACCGAGTCGGCCGCCTCCAGGAGCTCCCAGCCCTCGGCGTACGCCTGCATCATGGCGTACTCGATGCCGTTGTGGACCATCTTCGCGAAGTGGCCCGCGCCGACCTTGCCCGCGTGCACGGCGCCGAAGTCGCCCTCGGGCTTGAGGGCGTCGAAGATCGGCTGCACCTTGGCGACGTTCTCCTCGGTGCCGCCGTACATCAGCGCGTAGCCGTTCTTGAGGCCCCAGACGCCGCCGGAGACCCCGCAGTCGACGAAGCCGATGTCCTTGAGGCCCAGCTCGACGGCGTGCTTCTCGTCGTCGGTCCAGCGGGAGTTCCCGCCGTCGACGACGACGTCGCCGGGCTCCAGGAGCGCGGCGAGTTCGTCGACCGTGGACTGGGTGGCGGCGCCGGCCGGGACCATGACCCAGACGACACGCGGACCCTTGAGGCTGCTCACCAGCTCTTCGAGGCTGCCGACGTCCGAGACGTCCGGATTCCGGTCGTAGCCGATGACGGTGTGGCCTGCGCGGCGGATGCGCTCGCGCATGTTGCCGCCCATCTTGCCGAGGCCGATGAGACCGAGCTCCATCACTGTTCCTTAGGTCGCGTGCTGGCTTTCGTACCGGTGTCCGAGCCTACTGCCGGGGGGCCGTGCACACCTGTGGGCTCAGCCGCTCAGCCGTACCGGCATGATCAGGTACTTGTAGGCGTCATCGGCCTCGGCGTCGACGGCCGGACGGCCGCTCAGCAGCGCGGGCTTCGTGGAGGTCGTGAAGGAGAGCTGCGCGACCGGCGAGTCGATGGCGCTGAGGCCGTCGAGGAGGAAGGTCGGGTTGAAGGCGATGGAGATGTCGTCGCCTTCGAGCTGCGCGTCGACGCGCTCCACAGCCTGTGCGTCGTCGCTGGACCCGGCCTCCAGGATCAGCACGCCCTGCTCGAAGCTGAGCCGCACCGGGGTGTTCCGCTCGGCGACGAGCGCGACGCGCTTGACGGCCTCGACGAAGGGCGCGGTCTCGATGACGGCGACCGAGTTGAACTCGGTGGGGAACAGCGTGCGGTACTTCGGGAGGTCGCCCTCCAGGAGCCGCGTGGTGGTGCGGCGGCCCGCGCCCTCGAAGCCGATGAGGCCCTCGCCCGAGCCGGAGCCGGAGAGCGCGATCGTCACGTTGTCGCCGTTGGTGAGCGACTTGGCGGTGTCGAGGAGCGTCTTCGCCGGAACGAGCGCGACGGCCGAGATCTCGGCGTCCTCGGGCTTCCACAGGAACTCGCGGACCGCGAAGCGGTAGCGGTCGGTGGAGGCGAGGGTGACGGTGTCGCCCTCGATCTCGATGCGCACGCCCGTGAGGACGGGAAGCGTGTCGTCGCGGCCCGCGGCGATGGCGACCTGCTGCGCGGCGGAGGCGAAGACCTCGCCGGGCACGGTGCCGGTCGCGGAGGGCATCTGCGGCAGCGCCGGGTACTCCTCGACGGGGAGCGTGTGCAGCGTGAAGCGGGACGATCCACAGGTGACCGTCGCCCGTACACCGTCTGTGGAAATCTCCACGGGCCGGTTGGGCAGGGCACGGCAGATGTCGGCGAGGAGCCGCCCGGAGACGAGGACGGTGCCCTCCTCCTCGGTCTCCGCCTCGACGGAGACCCGCGCCGAGACCTCGTAGTCGAAGCCGGAGAGGCTCAGCGTCCCCTCCTCCGCCTTCAGCAGCAGGCCCGCGAGGACCGGAGCCGGCGGGCGAGCCGGGAGGCTGCGTGCCGCCCACGCCACTGCCTCCGCGAGTACGTCGCGTTCCACCCGGATCTTCACCTGAGCCCGCCTCCTGCGTGATTCCTGCTCGTCTGCCGCCGCTCGCCCGCTTCTCGCGGCAGCTGCGCTGTCTGGTGCCCGCTCCCCTCGGGGGCCGGGACCGTGTCGCCCCCGGCCTGGGGAAGCGAGGTGTCCCTCGGCCCTCGGCGGGGAAGGACGTCGGTGTCCAGTCTGACGCACCGCACTGACAGCTGGTGCCCTTGGTCGTCAAATCGGCCTCCGGGCTCTCCGGGGCCCTCGAAGCGAGTTGTGCACAGGCCCCGCTTCGAAACGAATTCCCAGCTCTCTCTAGTCGTTAGTAGTAGTAGGGCCTGTGGATACCGTGGATAACCCCGTTTCCGCAGCTCAGAGCCGGTTTTTTATCCCCAGGTCCTGGGGACGGAGCCTGGGGAGAACCCGGGGTAACTGTGGACAGCCGAAAGTTGTGCACAGGGCGTCCACAAGAGGGGCCGACTTGTCCCCAGCTGTGTCCCCAGATTCGCGACCGTTTCCCACAGGGGGTCTGTCAGCTTCGCTGTGACGCCTTTCACTCGGCCCGGTGAGAGCGAGTGTTTTGTTGCCGAACAGTGGACAGCCCTGTGGAGAAGCTGTGCACAACCACCCCCTCCCTGTGGGCAGCCGACCGAACCCGGTGGACAAGCCTTCCGCGCGGCCTGTGGACAAAAAGTTCTCCACAGCCTGTGGATAACGGTTTTCCACTAATCCCCAGCCACCTGACCAGCCAGGACCGTGTCCGCACAGCCTCCCCTGTGGACAGGATCTGGACAACTCCGCTGTCCCCACCATGTGGAGGAAAAAAAGTCGCCGAATCTGTGGACAACACCCGTAACCCGCCGGGGAATCGAACAGGGAGGGGGTGAGGGGAGGGGGCGAGGAGGGCCGGGGGAGGGCGCGAGGTGGGGTGATGGGGGGTGGGGAGGTGGGGGGCGGGGCCTTGTTGGGGGTGGTGGGGGGTGATTGATGGGTGGTTGGCGCACGGGGGAAGGGGTGACGGGGGTGGGTTTCTCGACGGGAGCACGTGGGGTGATGGGGCGTTAGGGGGGCTTGGGTGGCTGGCGGGTGCTGGGGGCGGGAAGTGGTTC
Organism: Streptomyces sp. Tu6071; assembly: GCF_000213055.1. NCBI lineage: Bacteria > Bacillati > Actinomycetota > Actinomycetes > Kitasatosporales > Streptomycetaceae > Streptomyces > Streptomyces sp. Tu6071. Next base: position 3,787,626 of record NZ_CM001165.1, read on the forward strand.
TGCGATGAGGGGCGTGGCTGAGCGGTGCTGTCGGCGGGGGTGGTGCGGCTCTGACGGTGGGGGCGGGCGCGGCGCCCAGCGGGGGTTGGTGAGGTGCTTCGACGGTCGGTCAGGCCGACGTGAGCTGGGGGTGGGTGGGGTGTGCGGCGGGCCGGGAGCTGGCGGTGGTGAACCGGCATCAGGGGCGGGTTCGCGGGAGGTGTCCGGCCGTCGTAGGCGGCTCATGGCCCACGGCTCGCCCGCTTTCGGTGAGCGCGGCGGTACGGGCCTCGGGGGGCGGAGCCGGGGGATGGCCGAGTTGGCGGGGGCCGGCTGAGGGCGCGGGATTTTCGTGCGGCGGCTGGGCACGGAGGCAGCCGCAGTGGGACCGGGCCAAGTGCGTTGTCCGCAACGATCCGCGCGTGCCCGTACGTTGAGCCGCGCCGGAGGTCTCGGCACGCGATCCCGCCTGCGGCCCGAAGACGTGCACAGGGGGTGTCCCGTACGGCTGCGGCGGTCTGTCACCGCTGGTTAGGTGCGCTGCCCGCCGCAGGCGCAGCGGCCCACCGCATGGCGATCACCGCGCAGCGACCGGCACACCGCGCTCACCACGGAGCGGCCACCGCGCCGCGAACACCGCGCCGCGAACACCGCGCAGCGGACAGCCCCCACCCGCCCTGGGGGGCTCCCCTTCATTCATTATTTCGCGGATCGCAAGCCGTTCCCCGCCCCTCCCCCCAATCTGTGGATAACCCAGCCCAAATAAAAAATCCCGTCACTCTTTCCGGTGACGAGATTTCCGCGAAGCCCGAGGGCCCACAGACCAGCCGACCAAGAACCAAGCGGACCTACGCCCTGCACCCCCACGACCCGAGTCGCCCCGGAGTGACGCCACCCAAGGCCCCTCACCCCAAAGGCCCCTCGCCCCCACGGCCTACGTCACCCAACAACTCACCCCACCCTGAGCCCCGCACCCCCACCGCCCGGAGACCAGCCCCCGCACCTCGCCCCCGAGCCCTTCCTCACCCGCCGAGACCCCCGGAGACGGCCCCAGACCACCCGAGTTGACCCGAGTCGGCCCGCGACCACCCGAGTCCCCCGACCCCCGGCCCCCCGCCCCCAACTACCCGTTCTTAATCCGGTTCGTCAGTTCCGTGACCTGGTTGTAGATCGAGCGCCGCTCCGCCATGAGCGCGCGGATCTTCCGGTCGGCGTGCATGACGGTCGTGTGGTCGCGACCGCCGAACTGCGCGCCGATCTTCGGCAGCGAGAGATCGGTCAGTTCGCGGCACAGGTACATCGCGATCTGCCGTGCCGTGACCAGCACCCGGCTGCGCGAGGAGCCGCACAGGTCCTCGACGGTCTGGCCGAAGTAGTCCGCGGTCGCCGACATGATCGCCGAGGCCGTGATCTCGGGTGAGGCGTCCTCGCCGCCGGGGATGAGGTCCTTGAGCACGATCTCGGTGAGGCCGAGGTCGACGGGCTGCCTGTTCAACGAGGCGAAGGCGGTCACGCGGATGAGCGCGCCCTCCAGCTCACGGATGTTCCGCGAGATGCGCGAGGCGATGAACTCCAGGACCTCGGGCGGGGCGTTGAGCTGCTCCTGGACCGCCTTCTTGCGCAGGATCGCGATACGGGTCTCCAGTTCCGGCGGCTGGACATCCGTGGTCAGTCCCCACTCGAAACGGTTCCTGAGCCGGTCCTCGAGCGTCACCAGCTGGCGCGGCGGGCGATCGGAGGAGAGCACGATCTGCTTGTTCGCGTTGTGCAGCGTGTTGAAGGTGTGGAAGAACTCCTCCTGCGTCGACTCCTTGTCCGCGAGGAACTGGATGTCGTCGACGAGCAGGATGTCCATCTCGCGGTACCGCTTGCGGAAGCTGTCGCCCTTGCCGTCGCGGATGGAGTTGATGAACTCGTTCGTGAATTCCTCGGAACTCACGTACCGCACCCGCGTCCCGGGATACAGGCTGCGCGCGTAGTGACCGATCGCGTGCAGCAGGTGCGTCTTGCCGAGCCCGGACTCGCCGTAGATGAAAAGCGGGTTGTACGCCTTCGCCGGCGCCTCGGCCACCGCGACCGCCGCCGCGTGCGCGAAGCGGTTCGACGCGCCGATCACGAAGGTGTCGAAGAGGTACTTCGGGTTCAGCCGCGCCGTCGGCTCCCCCGGCCCGGCCGCGGGCGCGGGCTGTGCGGCGAGCGGCCCCGGCGCCCCGCTCGGCGCCAGCGAGGGCCCGCCCTGCGAGGGCAGCGGCACGGGGCCGCGCTGCCTGCCGGGCCCCGGCCGCGCCGCCTCGTCGCCGCGCTCCCGTTGCTCACCGGCGCCGTGCTCCTCGTAGCCGCGCGGCTCCTCGCGTGGGCGCTGCTCCTCGTAGCCGCGCCCGTACCCCCCGCGCGCGCCGGGCTTCTCGTACGTACCGCGCTGCTGCTCGTACGGGGACGAGGGGCGCTCCTGCTCGTAGCGCTCGCCGGATTCGTACCGCTCGCCCGGCTCGTAGCGCTCGCCGGACTCGTACCTGTCCCCCGCATCGAAGCGCTCGGGACGCTCGGGACGCTCGGGACGCTCGGGACGGTCCGGCTGCTCGTACCGCTCGTCCCTGCCCTCGCGCCCGTCCTGCTTCTCGTACGGGGAGCGCTCGGCCGGTGCCTGCCGGTAGTCGCCGCGCCCGCCCTGGCCGTACGCCTCGGACTCCGTGTAGCCGAGGCGCTGCTGCTGCCAGCCGTAGTCCTCGTGCACGCGCGGCCAGGAGCCGGGCGCCTGGTACTCGTGGTAGACGGGGCGGACGTGCGGGCCGCGCTCGATGGGCGGTTCGTAGAGGGTCTGGGCCTCGATCGGCTCGTACCGCTCCTGCGTCTCGTACCGCGGCTGGCCGGGCTCCTCGAAACGGGGGCGCGGCACCTGGACGGGCTCCTCGTAGCGAGGCGGCGCGGGGGCGTCGCCCATCGACTCGTCGACCGTGATCGCGATGCGGATGGGACGCCCGCACTCGCGGCTGAGCGTCTCGCTCACCACTGGCGCGAGCCGGCCCTCCAGGACGGTCTTGGCGAACTCGTTCGGCACCGCGAGCAGCGCCGTGTCGGCGACGAGCGCGAGGGGCTGGCAGCGCCGCACCCAGTGCTCGTCCTTGCCCTCGACGCCCGGAGCCCTGCTGTCGGGGCCCTCGCCGAGCAACTGGTCCACCACGCGCGGCCACACTGCGGCAAGATCGGCGGGTACGTCAGCCACAGGGCACGCTCTCTCACACGGTTCCGGCGCACTCCGTGGAGTGGTTCCGGGGCGGGTTCACACAGGTCGGATCGGGGTGGATCAGTGGCTGGGGCTCAGCCGCGGCATCCGGAAAGGCTTCCCGGGCGGCGGCGTGGCACAAAGGCACGAGGGTTCCAGTCCAGCCACGGTAGTCATCGGGGCGCGTACGGTTCAAGTTGTTGTCCACAGCCTGTGCACAGTGTCGCGCACCCGGGCTGGTTTGACCGGAAGAGCCCCGCCCGCGTACCGTGCACAGGTCGAGTTGTCGATGGCTGCTGCCGCCTGCCTCCGATGGGCATGGATCGCAACCGAACTTCACGATTCCGATGAGTCGCGGTCCGGGTGATCAATACAAAGCGGTGCACTCGGTGCGTTGAACGAGCTACTCGTGGGCGCACGGTGACAGCCAGGGCGACGCCCGCCACCTACTGATCTTTACTGGAGCCCCCGAGTGAGCAAGCGCACCTTCCAGCCGAACAACCGTCGTCGCGCCAAGACCCACGGCTTCCGGCTGCGGATGCGTACCCGTGCCGGCCGCGCGATTCTCGCGTCTCGCCGCAACAAGGGTCGCGCCCGTCTGTCCGCCTGATCCTGTACAGGTCATGACGCCGTGCTGCCTTCTGACAACAGGCTGAGGCGGCGCGAGGACTTCTCGACCGCAGTACGCCGAGGACGCCGCGCGGGTCGCCCGCTGCTGGTAGTCCATCTCAAGAGCGGTTCCACGGACCCGCACGCCACCGGGGAGAACACTCCTCCGGTGCGTGCGGGTTTCGTCGTGAGCAAGGCGGTCGGCAAGGCCGTCGTGCGCACCTCGGTGAAGCGGAAGCTTCGTCACCTCATACGAGACCGCCTTTCGCTCCTGCCCCCCGGTAGCCTGGTGGTGGTACGCGCGTTGCCCGGGGCGGGCGACGCCGATCACGCCCAACTGGCCCGAGACCTCGACGCCGCCCTGAAGCGGCTGCTGGGAGGGGGCACCCGATGAAGTACCCACTGCTCGCGCTGATCAAGCTCTACCAGTGGATCATCAGCCCCTTGCTGGGGCCGGTGTGCAAGTACTATCCGTCGTGCTCCCACTACGGCTTCACGGCCATCGACCGCCACGGAGCGATCAAGGGGACGGCATTGACCGCCTGGCGCATCCTGCGCTGCAACCCCTGGTCGCACGGTGGGGTCGATCACGTACCACCGCGCAAGCGCCCCCGATGGCACGAGGCGCTGCGTGCTGCCTGGCGGGCGCGGTCCCAGGGACCCGCCGCCACGCCTGTGTCTCCCGAGGGCGGTACGCCCCCCGAGGGTGGTGCCCCGGCCGGGGTCAGTGCCCCGGACTCATCCAGCCCGGTCGCCGAGACCCCGTCCCCCGCTCAAGGAGCCTGATTAGTGGACACGATTGCCAGTTGGTTCAGTTTCATCACGACACCCGTCTCCTGGGTGATCGTGCAGTTCCACACGCTGTACGGATGGATCTTCGGCCCTGACACCGGCTGGGCCTGGGGCCTGTCCATCGTGTCCCTCGTGATCATCATCCGGATCTGCCTGATCCCGCTCTTCGTGAAGCAGATCAAGGCGACCCGTGCGATGCAGACGCTGCAGCCCGAGATGAAGCGCATCCAGGAGCGCTACAAGAGCGACAAGCAGCGGCAGAGCGAAGAGATGATGAAGCTGTACAAGGAGTCGGGTACCAACCCGCTCTCCTCGTGCCTTCCCATCCTCGTGCAGTCCCCGTTCTTCTTCGCGCTGTACCACGTGCTCGACGGCATCGCGTCGAACAAGAAGATCGGCGTCATCAACGACAAGCTCCTCGACTCCGCCCAGCAGGCGCACATCTTCGGTGCTCCCCTCGCCGCGAAGTTCACGAGCGGCGCCGACTCGCTCGGTGCCGACCTCACCACGGTGCGCATCGTCACCGCGTGCATGATCGTCATGATGTCGGCCTCGCAGTTCTTCACGCAGCGCCAGCTGATGACGAAGAACGTCGACACCTCGGTGAAGACCCCGTTCATGCAGCAGCAGAAGATGCTGATGTACGTCTTCCCGGTCATGTTCGCCGTCTTCGGCATCAACTTCCCCGTCGGTGTCCTCCTCTACTGGCTGACCACCAACGTGTGGACCATGGGCCAGCAGATGTTCGTCATCCGCCAGAACCCGACCCCCGGTTCGAAGGCCCAGGCCGCCTACCTGGAGCGTCAGCTCAAGCACCTCACGCACACCGGCAAGGTCCGCACCAAGCGGGACCGCACCGCGATCAAGGCGATCGTCTCGAAGGGCCGGGAGCGCAACGAGGCCGAGCGGAAGTTCATCAACGGACTGAGCAAGGCCGGCCTCGCGGCCCAGCCCGACGGCACCGTCGTGAAGGGCGAGAGCAACGTCGCGACCCTTGACGGCGACGAGCCCACCAGTGGCACCGCCGCGCAGCGGCGTCAGCAGCCGAAGCGGCAGTCGAAGTCGCAGCGTCAGTCCGGCACCGCCGCTGTCGGCGGCTCGGCGTCCGGTACGGACGCGGACTCCACCGGTACGGGCAAGGGCGGCACCAGCGCCTCCGGGGCCAAGCCCCAGGGCGGCAACGCCGCGCAGAAGAAGAGCGCCGGCAAGAACACGGGTGGCGGCTCCAGCGCCGCGAAGCCCGCGGGGGGCGGCAAATCCGGTGCGTCCGGCTCCCAGGCCAAGCAGGGTCAGCGCAAGGGTGGCCCGCAGCGTCCCAAGCACCCGTCCTCCAAGAAGTAAGAAGGAGTCCAGCCCGTGACGGAAGGCACTACCTCCGCCGCTCCCGAGGAGGCCACCGACGGTGGCGACTCGCTCAGCCGTCTGGAGCAGGAAGGCGAGATCGCCGCGGACTACCTCGAAGGTCTGCTCGACATCGCCGACCTCGACGGTGACATCGACATGGACGTCGAGGCCGATCGTGCCGCGGTCTCCATCGTCAGCGACAGTGGCCGGGACCTCCAGAAGCTCGTCGGTCGTGACGGCGAGGTCCTGGAGGCTCTCCAGGAGCTGACCCGGCTCGCCGTGCACCGGGAGACCGGTGACCGCAGTCGGCTGATGCTGGACATCGCGGGCTACCGGGCGAAGAAGCGCCAAGAGCTGAGCGAGCTGGGGGCCGAGGCCGCCGCCGACGCGAAGAGCAGCGGCGAGCCGGTCCGGCTGCGTCCCATGTCGCCCTTCGAGCGCAAGGTCGTGCACGACGCGGTCAAGGCGGCGGGGCTCCGCAGCGAGTCCGAGGGCGAGGAACCGCAGCGGTTCGTCGTCGTCCTGCCCGCCTGAGCCCGCGGGTACGGGCGCGTCCGGTACGTCCGTACCGCTCGCGTCCCGTGCGGCCGGGGCACCCGGTCCCGGGTCCCCGCGGCCCCGCAGTCCCCGTGTCCGGCCCCGTCTGACCTCAGGCGGGGCCGGATTGCGTCGGGTGTCCCCGGCGCCTTGTCCCCCTTTCCCTTTCACTTTTCACGAAGCTGTTCCAGGAGAACGAGCCCCGGCCACCATGGCCGGGCGCGAGAGCGCGGTACGGAAGGACGGTCCCCGTGACGGAGGCAGCACAGCTCCCCCCGGCCCCGGAGGTAGCCAGGCAGGTCTTCGGCGAGAGCTTCGCCGACGCGGTCCGGTACGCGGAACTCCTCGCCGACGCAGGGGTGCGCCGGGGGCTCATCGGCCCGCGCGAGGTGCCGCGGCTCTGGGAACGCCACCTCCTCAACTGCGCGGTGCTCTCCGAGGTCGTCCCCGAAGGGGTCACCGTCTGCGATGTGGGCTCCGGGGCCGGGCTCCCGGGCATCCCGCTCGCGCTGGTCCGCAGGGACCTCAAGATCACCCTTCTTGAGCCGCTCCTGCGGCGCACCAACTTCCTCACCGAGGTCGTGGAACTCCTCGGCCTCGACCACGTGACGGTCGTCCGCGGCCGGGCCGAGGAAGTGCTCGGCACCCTTCAGCCGGTCCACGTCGTGACCGCCCGCGCTGTCGCCCCGCTCGACCGCCTCGCCGGCTGGGGCGTTCCGCTCCTGCGGCCGTACGGCGAGATGCTGGCGCTGAAGGGCGATACCGCTGAGGAGGAGGTGCGCAACGCGGGCGCCGCGCTCAGCAAGCTGGGTGCCGTACGTACCTCTGTGCTGCACGTCGGTGAGGGCCTGGTGGACCCGCTCTCGACCGTCGTCCGGGTCGAGGTGGGGGAGAGCCCCGGCGGGGTGCGCTTCGCCGCGAAGCGGGCGAAGGCGGCGCGGACGGGAAGGACGACCCGGAGGCGACGCTGAAGCCGGTGCAGGGAACGGCTTGCTGAGCGGGCCGCTCGTCAGCGAGAACGGGCGGGGCGATGTTTCACGTGAAACATCGCCCCGCCCCTTCTCGCTGGATGGTGCGGACGAGCTTGCCGGGTGGTGCCGACGAGCCGTTCGAGGGCTGCTTCGCTCGCCCGTTGCGGCTCTCCGCTTGGGCCGACCGGTGGGGAGTACGCCCGGCGGGGTGTAGGCAGCGCGGGCAGGGCGTGGGTGACGGAGTGTCTGCCCCGCCCCGAGCGAGGGGCTCGGCATCGTGTTTCACGTGAAACATCGCTCGTTGCTTCAGGGCATCATCGGCCGGGGCCGCTCGGCGGCCGAACCCCGCGAACGCAGGCCCCTGGGGAAAACTTCGGGGAAGTCCGCACCTCGCTCACTCGGAAGAGTGGCGGGATTTTCGGAAAGGGCGAGTCTATCCACAGAAGACAGGACCTCACTGGTTGCAGGGGCTCCCGGCATGGGAGGCTCTGTTCAACGCGAGCCTGAAGTCGAGGAGGGTGAATCCTTGCGGTCCGATGCCCCTATCGCAGGACCGATGACCGAACCGGTCCCCGGTCCCCGTACCGAAGCCGAGGGCGATGTTCCACGTGAAACATTGCCGTCCGCTCAGAACATCCCGGCCGTTCCTGGTGGTCAGCGCGCTGCCGCGGAGGCCCTCGGACGTAGCGCCGAGGGAATGCCACGTCCGGAACAGACCCGGATCATGATCGTGGCGAACCAGAAGGGCGGGGTGGGGAAGACCACCACCACCGTCAATCTGGCCGCTTCGCTCGCCCTGCTCGGCTCGCGTGTACTTGTGATCGACCTCGATCCACAGGGGAACGCCTCGACCGCCCTGGGGATCGACCACCACGCCGAAGTCCCGTCCATCTACGACGTGCTGGTGGAGAGCAAGCCGCTCTCCGATGTGGTGCAGCCAGTGCGCGATGTCGAAGGTCTCTTCTGTGCCCCCGCCACCATCGATCTCGCCGGTGCCGAGATCGAACTCGTCTCGCTGGTGGCTCGGGAGAGCCGCCTCCAGCGGGCGATCCAGTCGTACGAGCAGCCGTTGGACTACGTCCTCATCGACTGCCCACCCAGCCTCGGCCTGCTCACCGTGAACGCACTGGTGGCCGGAGCCGAGGTACTCATCCCGATTCAGTGCGAGTACTACGCCCTGGAGGGCCTTGGGCAGTTGCTGCGCAACGTCGAGTTGGTGCGGGGGCACCTCAACCCCACGCTCCACGTCTCGACGATCCTGCTGACGATGTACGACGGCAGGACGCGCCTCGCCTCACAGGTGGCCGATGAGGTACGCAGCCACTTCGGAGCGGAGGTGCTGCGGACGAGCATTCCTCGCTCGGTCCGTATCTCCGAAGCTCCCAGCTACGGCCAGACCGTACTGACTTATGACCCGGGTTCCAGTGGTGCCCTCTCCTACTTCGAAGCGGCTCGCGAGATCGCGCTTCGGGGAGCGGGTGTCTTCGAGGTCCCGGAGTCCGCCCCTGGCACGGGCACAGAGACCGCACAACACAGCATGGTGGAGGGGACACAGTGACAACACAGCGCAGGGGGCTCGGGCGTGGGCTCCAGGCCCTCATCCCGACGGCGGCGTCGGCCGAGAAGGCAGCCGCTGCCACGGCCACACGGTCGGACGGACCTCGCGTACCGGCGGCCGGCGGGCCCGTCTTGGGCGAACGGGGCGTGGCAGCGGCCAAGCTGACGACGCCGGTCGAGAGCGATGTTTCACGTGAAACATCGGAGAGCGAGCAGCGCGGCGGGCTGCCTCCGGCGCCGGAAGGCGCCTTCTTCGCCGAGCTTCCGCTCGATCAGATCATCCCGAACCGCGATCAGCCGCGAGCGATCTTCGATGAGGACGCGCTCCGCGAACTCATCGACTCGATCAAGGAAGTGGGGCTGCTTCAGCCCGTCGTCGTGCGCCAGCTCGACGAGAAGCAGTTCGAGCTCATCATGGGTGAGCGCCGTATGCGGGCCAGCAAGGAGGCCGGTCTCACGACGATCCCCGCGATCGTCCGGGCCACGGAGGACGACCGGCTGCTCCTGGACGCGTTGCTGGAGAACCTGCACCGTTCCCAGCTCACGCCACTCGAAGAGGCTCACGCCTACGAGCAGTTGCTGAAGGACTTCAACTGCACCCATGAGGAACTGGCGAAGCGGGTGGGCCGGTCGCGTCCGCAGGTGACCAATACGCTGCGCCTGCTGAAGCTCTCGCCGTCCGTGCAGAAGAAGGTGGACGCGGGGGTGCTCTCCGCCGGCCACGCGCGGGAGTTGCTGTCGGTGGAGGATTCCACCGAGCAGGACAAGCTCGCCGAGCGGATCATCAGGGAGGGGCTCTCCGTCCGCGCGGTGGAGGAGATCACCCACCTCATGCGTTCGCACCCCGGCCCGGCGAAGAGCACGCCGAAGCCGCGGGCGGGTTCGGTGACCTCACCGGCGCTGAGCGAACTGGCCGGTCGGCTCTCGGACCGTTTCGAGACGCGTGTGAAGGTGGACCTGGGGCAGAAGAAGGGGAAGATCGTCGTTGAGTTCGCCTCAGTGGACGACCTTCAGCGCATCCTCTCCCAGCTCGCCCCGGACGAGGGTTCGCTCTTCTCGACGCAGTCCCCGGCAAAGGATGAGAAGCACGACGACGAAAGCTGATCCCTCCTCGTCGGGGCCGATGTTTCACGTGAAACATCGGCCCCGACGTGCGTGGTGGGCCGGAAGCCGGGCGCTCTTTGCCCGCACGCGGTGTCGACCCGGTGGCGTCATGGATACGATGCGAGCGGGTCCGCCCTTCGGGCGTCGGTGAGCACCCCCGCGCAGGCGGGCGGTGGGCCGGAGCGGTGGCCCAAGGAAGTGAGGAACTGCCTTCATGGGGCGTCGCCTGGTACCGCTCACCCTGGACAACCTCGCTGATCTGCCGATGCCGTGTCGGGAGTGCGTCTTCTGGGAACTCGACTCGGTGCGTGGCGGGGAGGCCGTGGCACAGGGCACCGCCGCGCAGGAGAAGGAAGCCTGGCTCTCCGGCGTTCTCCTGGAATGGGGCTCCTGCGGCCGAGTCGTCTACGTGGACGACGTCCCCGCGGGCTTCGTGCTCTACGCTCCTCCCGCCTACGTCCCCCGCTCCACGGCCTTCCCGACGAGTCCGGTGGGTCCGGACGCCGTACAGCTCATGACCGCCCGCATCCACCCCGGCTATCAAGGTCAGGGCCTGGGGCGGGTACTCGTGCAGACGGTCGCCAAGGACCTGCTGCGGCGCGACTTCAAAGCCATGGAGGCGTTCGGGGACACGCGTGGGGCCTCGGCCACGTGTCTCCTGCCCGCGGAGCATCTGCTCGCGGTGGGCTTCAAGACCGTACGGGCGCACCCGACGAGGCCGCGGTTGCGACTGGAGCTGCGGTCCACGGTCTCCTGGAAGGAAGACGTGGAGCACGCGCTCGACCGGCTTCTCGGCGCGGTCCAGAAGGAGCCGACCCTGCGACCGCTCTGACTCCCGATGTTTCACGTGAAACATCGGCTGTTCCACGTGAAACAGCGGGGCCCATGTTTCACGTGAAACATGGGCCCCGCTGTGGTCGTCCCGTGCGCGCGAGCGCGCCGCGTGGGACTCAGGCAGTCGGCGTCACGAAGGCGTCGAGGTCGCGCAGGATCGCGGCCTTAGGCTTCGCGCCGACGATCGTCTTCACGACCTCGCCACCCTGGTAGACGTTGAGGGTCGGGATAGACATGACGCCGTACTTGGTCGCCGTCTCCTGGTTGGCGTCGATGTCGAGCTTCACGATCTCGATCTGCTCGCCGTACTCCTTGGCGATGGCCTCCAGGGACGGGGCGATCTGGCGGCAGGGGCCGCACCACTCGGCCCAGAAGTCGACGAGAACGGGCTTGTCGCTCTTGAGTACGACCTCTTCGAAGTCGGCGTCGGTGACGCTCTTCAGGTTGCCAGCCACAGTGGGCTCCTTCATTCCAACGGGGGGTGGGGTGGAGGGAACCGGGTCAGACGGCGGCCGTCTGCTCCGGAGCCGGGGTCTTCTCGGGCTCGGCGGTCTGCTCCGAGTCCGAGAGGGCGGCCAGGTAGCGCTCGGCGTCAAGGGCCGCGGAGCACCCCGTACCGGCGGCGGTGATGGCCTGCCGGTAGGTGTGGTCCACGACATCGCCCGCGCCGAAGACACCGGCCTGGTTGGTGTGGGTCGAGGGGGCCTGGACCTTGAGGTAGCCCTCGTCGTCGAGGTCGAGCTGGCCGCGGAAGAGATCGGTCCGCGGGTCGTGCCCGATCGCGATGAAGAGGCCGGTGACGCCGAGCTCGCTCTGCTCGCCGGTCTTGAGGTTGCGCAGGGTCAGGTGGGAGAGCTTCTGGTCGCCGTGGATCTCGGCCACCTCGCTGTCCCAGACGAAGGAGATCTTCGGGTCGGCGAAGGCACGCTCCTGCATCGCCTTCGAGGCGCGCAGGGTGTCCCGGCGGTGGACGATGGTGACGGACTTGGCGAAGCGCGAGAGGAAAGTCGCCTCCTCCATCGCGGTGTCGCCGCCGCCGATGACGGCGATGTCCTGGTCCTTGAAGAAGAACCCGTCGCATGTCGCGCACCAGGAGACGCCGCGCCCGGACAGCTCGTCCTCGTGCGGCAGGCCGAGCTTGCGGTGCTGGGAGCCGGTCGTGACGATGACGGCCTTGGCGCGGTGCACGGTGCCCGTCGTGTCCGTCACGGTCTTGATCTCGCCCGTGAGGTCCACGGAGACGATGTCGTCCGGGATCAGCTCGGCACCGAAGCGCTCGGCCTGGGCTCGCATGTTGTCCATCAGCTCCGGACCCAGGATGCCCTCCTGGAAACCGGGGAAGTTCTCCACCTCGGTCGTGTTCATCAGCGCACCACCGGCCGTGACCGCGCCCTCGAAGACCAGCGGCTTGAGCGACGCGCGCGCGGTGTACAGGGCGGCCGTGTAACCGGCGGGGCCCGAGCCAATGATGATCACGTTTCGCACGTCACTCACGGCTTGCTTCCTCGTCTCTGCCGACTGCGTCCACTACTGAGGGAAGGGCTCTCGGCGCCTTCATCCCACCCAACCGATCCTACGGGCCGGACATTCCCGCCCGGTCCGTGGCTCACGGTCGTCGTGGTACGGGACCGCGGTGATACCGAGGATGTGCGCCTGAGGGGGCGCTCCGGCCCCTCAGCGCGGATAGGAGGAGGAGTGGAGTACTTCGCCCTTCGCGCCGGTGCGCCGTGTGGCGCAGGCGGCATCCACGACGTACGCGGTGACCTGTGCGGTGTCGCGGGCATGGGGGAGCACGACGAGGTACGCCTCCCGGCCCGCGTACGTTCCCTTCTCCACCCCGAGAGCCGACTCCCCGCGCCCTATCCCCCGTGTCACGCAGGGCGGCACCGCCGGGGCGTCCGCGCGCAGCGGCGTCTCGACGCCGGTCCCGTGGTGGGGCTGCGGGGAGCTCGCGGGGGCGGTCCCCGCGCTCTTCGGGCTGTTCGGCGAGGTGCTTCCGCTCTCCTGGAGCAAAGCGGTCACCTCCTTCTTCAGCGGGCTGCCGGAGAAGGCCAGGGACTGCTGACTCTGCTGGGCGGAGGGAGACCGTTCCTCTTCGCCGGTGCCGAGCGAGGAAAGGAGCAGGGAGCCGGCCCCCAGCGCGAGCACGGTAGCCGTGCCGCCCCAGAACAGTCGGCGTCGCGACCTTCCCCTCGGCCCCGACCGTCCGGGGCCGGACGGAGCGGGCCGGCTGGGCGTGGGCCGAGTGCGACGCGATGTTTCACGTGAAACATCGCGGGGCGGAGAGGGAAGCGAGGGGACGGGCGCCGTGGATGTTCCACGTGAAACATGGGGGCCGAGCGGGGACGTCGTGCGGGATGTTTCACGTGAAACATCGTGGGTGACTTCGGCGCCTTCCTCCGCGCGTGTTCCACGTGCAACATCGGCCTCCTCCGCCACCTCGCGCAGGGCCGCGTCGATCCGCGCGCTCACGTCTGCGGGCAGGGGCGGGGGCGCGGGGAGGACGCCGAGGAGTGTGCGGATCTCCGCCAGCGAGGAGTAGACCTCGGCGCAGCCGGGGCAGTCCGCGAGGTGTCCGCGTAGCGCGGTGCCGTGCTGGGGCGGCAGGAGGTCTTCCGCGAGGTCGGCGAGTTCCTCCGGATCGGGGTGCTCGGTCGGTTCCGTTCGCGTGGTCATGCTCGCCCACCTCCGTCCTGTGCCGTCGTGGAGTCCTGGGGATCTGCTTGCGGTGGGACGGGGGTGCCCGCTTCCTGGTTCCCTCTGCGGGGTCCCTTGCGGCCGGGTGGGGGAACGATCGCGGGAGGAGGCGCCCCGCTTGGCTCCTTGCGCGGTGCGGGGGGCGTCCCCGATTCCGTGGTCCCTGTGCGGAGATGCGTGAGCAGGGGGAGGAGACGGGCTCGGCCGCGGGCGCATCTGCTCTTGACGGTCCCCGGGGCCACGTCGAGGATGCGGGCGGCCTCGACGACGGGGTAGCCCTGCATGTCGACGAGGACGAGGGCGGCGCGCTGTTCGGCCGGGAGGGTGCGCAGGGCGCCGAGGAGTTCGCGGTGCAGGTCAGCGCGTTCGGCGGGGGCCTCCGCGGATTCCTCGGGGCGGAGCAGGTGCTCCAGGCGGACCGTGTCCTCGACGGGCGAGGTGTGCCGGGCCTCGGCCTTGCGGGCGCGGTCGAGGCAGGCGTTGACGGTGATGCGGTGGAGCCAGGTGGTCACCGCGGACCGGCCGCCGAAGGTGTGGGCGGCGCGGTAGGCCGAGACGAAGGCGTCCTGCACGGCGTCGGCGGCGTCCTCACGGTTGCCGAGGGTGCGCAGGGCGACGGCCCACAGCCGTTCGCGGTGGCGCCGCACCAGCTCGCCGAAGGCTTCGTGCTCGCCCGCGACGTGCCGGGCGAGCAGATCGTGGTCGCTGAGTTCCTCGTACCGGCCTTCGCCCACGCTGCCCTCCCCCGGCGGACGTCGCCTCGAACCTAGCCCATGAACGTCACATCGGTAATGGCTTGCTTGTACCCGGAGCCGCTGTAGCCGTCCTTGGCCGCGTACGGCATGGCGGTGACCCACATGACGACGTAGCGGGCCTTCACGGGCTTCTTGGCCTTGATGGTCAGCTTGGAGCCGCTGGTGGTGTTCTCCGCGATCTTCTTCATCCCGGAGAGCGAGGCGGAGGAGGAGAGCGAGTCGGCGGCGTAGAGCGTCACGGTCGTGTGATCGCCCGGGTACAGCATGTCTATCGTCGCTCTGGAGAGGTTCTTCTCGGTCCCGAGGTCGTAGCTGATGCCCACGCCCTTCTTGAAGGCCGGGTTCATGTCCGGGCCGTCCGCGTAGGACTTCGTCCGCCAGTAGGTGTCGCTCTTGCCGTCATACGTGAACCCCACCTGGTCGGTGTGCTGCGGGGTGCCGTCCGGGTAGTACTCGGTGGCGTCCTTGACGGGGAGCTGCTTGGGGGTGGGCGCGGCCTTCTCGCCGGAGCCCTTCTCGATCGGCGAGTCGCTCTTCGGCTTCTCGGGGCTTTTGTCGAGGAAGGTGTCCGCGAGCTGCCAGCTGCCGAGGCCGAGGGCGACGATGAGCAGCCCGGACACACCCCACTTGAGCGCGCGCCCGGTGCGGCCCTGGAGCGGGGGCGGCGGGGCGGGCGGGGTCTGGGGCGGCGTGGGGCCCGCGGGCGGGCGCCCGTACGGGTTCTGCGGGAAGGCGGGGGCCTGGTACTCGGGCGGCGCGGTGTAGGCCGGCTCGGGCGGGCGGATGCGGGGCAGCTCGTCGACCGCCGCGGCGAGCTCCGCGGGCGTGGTGCAGGGCGGCTCCTGCCGCGAGGCCGTGGCGCCCTCGTTGGCGAGCGCGCGTACGGCCAGTTCCGACAGGCCCCGGTGGACACCGGCACGGACCTGGTCGGGCGGTAGCAGGCCGACGCCCTTGGGCAGCCCCGAGAGGCCGTAGGCGTCGTCCTCGTACGGCCAGCGCTGCGTGAGCGAGGCGTACAGGAGCGCGCCGATGGCCTCGGTGTCGGTGCGGGCGGGGTCCTCGCTCGTGACGCCGCGCAGCGCGGCGTTGACGGCGAGTCCGCGAATCCGGTACTGGCCGCTCGACGTGCGGAGCACGGAGCCCGGGTTGAGCCGGAGGTGGGAGAGACCGGCCCGGTGGGCCGCCGCCATGGCCTGAGCGACGTGGCGGACCATCTCGTACGCCTCGTGCGCCTGGAGCGGTCCGGCGGCGAGCAGCGCGGTCAGCTCGGTGGCGTCGGGGAGCCACTCGTGCACGACATAGACGAGCTCGTCGTCCTCGACGGCGTCCAGGACCTGCACGAAGCGCGGATCGCTGAGGAGCGCGGTGGAGCGGGCCGCCGCGAGGACCTCGCGGGCGCGGGGGTGCGCGGTGGGCAGCAGGTGGACGCCGACGGCGCGGCGGAGTTTCTCGTCCACGGCACGCCAGCTGCTGAAGCCGTCGAGCCGGGTGAGGCACTCCTCCAGGCGGTAGCGTCTGGCCAGCTTGTGGCCGCTGTGCAGCTCGGGGGGAGCGGCGGCGGGCTCCGCCTCGCTCTTCTCTTCCTCGCTGTGCTCTGTGTCCTCGTGGCCGGTGTCCCGCTCGGGGGCACCGGCCTTCGCGTCGGCCGTGGCCTGCTCCGCCGGAGCGGTCTGCGGTTCCTCACCGCTTTCCCGGGCCACGTCGACGGCAGACGTGCTGCGTTCCGCCACCGTCGTCCCTGCCTCCCCATTCGTTGCGCGCCGGTTGTGGCGCCGAACCAATTGTGCCCACGGACCGACGTAATGCACGACACGCGGCGAGCGCCGAGGGTTGTGCCCGTTTAGCGGCCGAGCCGTCCGCGCACCATACCGATCATGGAATTGAGCTCCGCGATCCGCATCCTCCTCGCCGCCACGTAGAAGACCCCGAGCAGGGCGATCCCGCCCACGACCAGGGAAATCAGCGCCCCGCCGGCCCCGTTGCCCAGTGCCTTGAGAAGAACGTAGGCGAGGCCGCCGCCGACGAGGGCGGCGGGGATCGACGCGCCGATGAGCCGCGCGTAGGTCCGTACGACGTGCGCGCCGTCCAGATCGCCGCCCAGCCGCTTGCGCAGGCGGCGCCAGGCGATGCCCACGCCGACGACGTAGGCGAGCCCGTAGGAGCCCGCCATCCCCGCGACCGCCCAGCGGGAGGGGAGCACGAGGAAGCACAGCCCGGAGGCCGCCGCGTTGGTCACGGCGACGATCACGGTGTTGTAGAAGGGGGTGCGGGTGTCCTCGTACGCGTAGAAACCGCGCAGGACGACGTACTGCACCGAGTACGGGATGAGACCGAGGCCGAAGGCCATCAGGACGAAGCCGATGCCGCGCGCGCCCTCACTGCCCGAGCCCGCGTAGAGCAGCAGCGTGGTCGGCACGCCGAGGGCGAGGAACGCGAAAGCGCAGGGCACGATCGCGACGGCGGAGGTGCGCAGCCCGTAGGAGATGTCCTCGCGGACCGCCGCGGCGTCGCCGTCCGCGGCGGCGCGCGAGATGCGCGGCAGCACGGCGGTCATGACCGAGACGGTGATGATCGCCTGCGGCATCTGCCAGAGCAGCAGCGCGTAGTTGTAGGCGGTGATGCCGGTGCCGGTGACGCCGTCCTTCTCGGCGGCGTGCCCGGCGGCCGTCGCGAGCTGGGTGACGACGACCATGCCGAGCTGGTTGGCGAGGACGAAGAGGAAGGTCCACTTGGCGAGGCCGATCGCCTTGCCGAGACCGTGGCCGCGCCAGTCGAAGCGCAGCCGCAGCTTGAAGCCGGCGTCGCGGAGGTACGGGACCATCGCGAGCGCCTGCACGACGAGACCGAGCAGCGTGCCGATGCCGAGGAGCCGGACCCCGTCCGGGGTGACGTTCCCGGCGCCGACGCCGGAGGAGGTGTAGCCGCCGAAGACCCAGATGAACGCGCCGAACGTGGCGATGATGACGATGTTGTTGAGGACCGGGGTCCACATCATGGCGCCGAAGCGGCCCCGCGCGTTGAGGATCTGCCCCAGGACGACGTGGACGCCCATGAAGAACATCGTCGGCAGGCAGTAGCGGGCGAACTCGATCGCCACCGCGCGCTGTGCCGGGTCGTTGGCGATCTCCGTCGACATGAGCCGGATGAAGAGGGGCGCGGCCAGGACGCAGACGAGGGTGACCGCGGCCATGAGCGAGACGACGAGGGTCAGGAGCCGGTTGGCGTACGCCTCGCCGCCGTCGTCGTCGTTCTTCATCGCGCGGACGAGCTGCGGGATGAAGACGGCGTTGAGGGCGCCGCCGCCGACGAGGACGTAGATCATCGTCGGGAGGGTGTTGGCGACCTGGTAGGTGTCGTTGAGCGTGCCGACGCCGATCGCGCCCGCGACGACGAGGGTGCGCAGGAAGCCAGTGATGCGGGAGACGATCGTGCCCGCGGCCATGAGCGCGCTGGACTTCAGCAGGCTCGCGGCGCGGTTTGCCTTGGCGGGCCCGGCCGCGGGTGCCTCGGGCTCCGGTTCCGGGACCGGGGGCTGCGCCGCCGGGGCGCTGGTGCCCTGCTGGTCGCGGTAGAGGTGGGCGAAGGCGTTCTGCTCCTCGCCGGGGCGCCCGCCGATGATGCGGTCGACGCCGACGAACCTGGTCGTACGCGGGTCGTCCCCGTACGGCAGGTGCTGCGAGGGGCCTTCGGGCTCGGGGGCGGGGGTGCGCGCCCACAGGCGGGGGTCGGGGCCCTGGGGAGTGGCGGGCGGGGGGCTGTAGAGCGGGCCGTTCTCCTGGTAGGTGCCGGGCGGCGGCGGGGGGTGCGCCGAGCGGTCGTAGTACGCCTCGGTGACGGGGTCCTGGGCGTAGGGGTTCTGGCCGCCGTAGGGGTCCTGCTGGTAGGCGTCCTGGAGGTAGGCGTCGTGCGGGGGCCGGCCTGCCTGCGGGGGCGGCGGGTACTGCTGGGGGGCCGCCGGACCGGGGTACGGCTGTGCCGGGCCGGGCTGCGCGCCGGGGCCGTCCTGCCCCGGGGGCTGCTGCCCGTCCGGGGCGGGGCCGCTCGCGCCCTGCTCGCGGTCACCGTCGTACGGCGCGTTCATGGTCTACCCCACCTCATCGTCCCCTGGCCCGGGAGCCACGACATTGCTCAACGGTCCACTCTCTCACCCGTACCGGAGCGCTCGATGTTTTCGCTTCCGGTGTCGGGGCCCGCCGCGGAGCCCTTCGGAGGGTTCTCCGCGGGGGACCGCGGGGCGTCCGCGGCGGGTCCCCGCGGCGTGTCCTCGCCCGCGGGGGCGGGGCCGCCGTCCCCGGGGCCCTGAGGGCCGGGCGCGGTGTCGCCGCCCCCGGTGCCGTCCTCTCGCGCGCGGCGCTTGCGCTGGGTGTACATCCGGAGCCCGGCGAGGACGAGGAGCAGGACCCCGCCGGCGATGATCAGCATGACGGTCGAGGTGACCTCGGTGGCGTCCACGCTGAACTCGACGGGCTGCCCGTAGGGCCGGTTGTCGTCGGTGACGAGCTGCGCCTGCACCTGTACGGGGCCGTTGGCGTTGATCGTCGTGTCGAACTTCACCGTCTGGCTGTGCCCGGCGCCGATCTTGATCGCGCGCTCCTCCCAGGGGCCCTCGCCGATCTTGAGGCGGGTGGGCTTGGTGGAGGTCAGCCGCACCTTGAGGTGCTGGGCGTCCTGGAGGAGGTTGTTCTGGACCGTGACGGGGATGGTGGCGCTGTGCCCCGAGAGCTTCGCGTCCGTCTTCGGGATGAGCCGCACCTGCCGGACGAGCGAGTCGAGGTAGCTGCGCACGTCGGTGCGGTACGAGGCCGCTTCACCGGCGCGACCGCGCCACGAGGTGGCGACGGCGCGGTCCATCGCGAGACCGAACGGGGTGATGACGCGGTCGGGCCTCTGGAGGATCTCCTGGAAGCTGTCGAGGCCCTTCTGCGTGGTGTGCAGCGAGGTGAAGGCGGCGGTGGGCAGTTCCTGCTTGCGCAGCGACTTCGGGTACGCGGAGCGCGCCGGTACGCGGGTGTTCGCCTGCGGGTCGGCCTTGGTCTTCGCGGTGTCGTCGAGTTCCTGGGAGAGCGACCAGCGCCCGCCCTGGAGGGCGCGCACGGCGGTCGCCATCGCCTCGGCCTGGGCCGTCGTGGGCGTGCGCTGCGGGGCGACCACGACCGTGCGCTGCTTCTGCTCGTCCTGGCGGGTGAGGGCCAGGCTCTGGGCGAGGAAGCGCTGCACCGCGAGCGTGGCGCTCTGCGGCGAGTCCATGGAGCCCTCGAAGGCGGTGGAGAGGCGGGTGTCGGTGACGATCGCCGTGACACCGCCGCCGATGGGCCGGGCGGCGGAGGGCGTGTACAGGAGGCTGTCGGGCTCGCTCAGGCTGTCGCTGCGGGTGATGACCTTCGTCGCTCCGGCCGAGGTGGCCACGTCGACGATCGAGCGGTCGATGGCTCCGTCCACGGGCCAGGCGTAGTCCGTGCTCACCTTGAGATCGGCGTCGGGGATCGACAGGGTGGTGCTCCGGCCGATGTCCGTGGCGGTCTTGAGCCGGGCGAGGGTCGTGGGGACCTTGGTGCCGTTGTGCGCGATCGAGGCGAGGTCGGGGTCGCCGTAGGGCAGGGCGACGACGGAGTGCCCGGTCAGGGCCTTGCCGAGTGCGTTGAGCCAGCTCGTCGCGGCGTCCTTGTTCTTCTTGGGCCCCGCGACGGTCTTGCCGTCCTTGCCGGCGAGCCGGTAGCCGTTGGCCATGTCGGCGACGGTGTTGACCAGGTCGGGGTCGATCACCCAGGTGACGTCGAGGCTCTTGCCGAGCGCGAGCATCCGGTCGAGACGGCCGCCGGGGAGGATCTCCTTCGCCAGGTCGTCGTTCTCGAAGACGTTGTTCTGGTCGTCCTCGCCCCCGCCCACGGTGCGGGCGCCGATGTGCGCGGTCGAGATGAGCGGCCACAGGACCGTCGTCCGGGACTGGCGGGCGGTGGGCTCGGGCTGCCAGGGCAGGTACGTGCGCTTGATCCCGAGGACCTGCTCCTGCCACGGCACGCTGCTGGTGCGGCCGTCGAAGGAGACGCCGATCTGGTAGACGCCGTCGGCGCCGAGCTGGAGATCCTTGACCGGCACGGCGAGCGAGAAGGACTCCTTCTGCTTCGGCTTCAGCTTGTCGACCTTGTGGTCGTACTTGTCGGCGACCTCGTTGCCGTCGAGCCCCGGGGTGTAGCCGGAGCGGCCGTCGGCGACGTCGATCGCGCTGCGGCTGCCGAGCAGCTGCCCGACGCGCAGGGCGACGTGCGCCTCGGTGATGGTCTGCTTGCTGCGGTTGGTGAGTGTCCCGGTCACCGTGACGGTGTCCCCGGCCTCGGGCGCCTCGGGGGTCAGCCCGGTGAGCTGGATGTCGACGGTGCGGGAGCCCGTGGGCTCGGCGGCGGCGGGCTGCCGCGGGGTGTCCGCCTGGGCCGGCGTGAGGTGGGCGAGGAGCCCGAGAAGGGGCACCGCCGCCGTGACGGCCACCACTCGTCGCAGCCGTCGCCGGGCAGGGGAGGGGCAGGGGGTTCGATGGGTTGCTGCCGCCTCGGCCACGCGCTCGCCCGTCCTCGTCGTCGTCAGTGGTCGGTGGTTGTCGCTTGATGCGTCCACGCATGGTAACGAGGCCCGGCGGGCCGAAGTGCCGCGGAGTGGGCTGGGCGATCTTGTGAAGGCCGCAGGCGGGCGCTCCGGCGCGATTCGGAGGGCGGGGCGGGGCCACGTACCCTCTCCTGTTGTGCCGAACGCCAACCATGACCCCAGCAGTGCACTGAGCCAGGTGCAGCAGCGCGCGGTGAGCGAGCTGTTGCGTGTCTCGCCCGTCGCGGACGAACTCGCCCGTCGCTTCGAGGAGGCCGGTTTCACGCTGGCGCTGGTCGGGGGTTCGGTACGGGACGCCCTGCTCGGCAGGCTCGGCAACGACCTCGACTTCACCACCGACGCCCGTCCCGAGGACGTGCTCGCGCTCGTACGGCCGTGGGCCGACGCGGTGTGGGAGGTGGGCATCGCCTTCGGCACGGTCGGCTGCCAGAAGGCGGCGCGGGTCGGCGAGGAGGAGCAGAGCTTCCAGATCGAGGTCACGACGTACCGCTCCGAGGCGTACGACCGGAGCTCCCGCAAACCGCAGGTCTCCTACGGCGACTCGATCGAGGAGGACCTCGTACGGCGGGACTTCACGGTCAACGCGATGGCGGTGTTCCTGCCCGAGAAGAGGTTCGTGGACCCGCACGGGGGTCTGGACGACCTCGCCGCCAAGGTGCTGCGCACCCCGGGCACCCCCGAGGCGTCCTTCTCGGACGACCCCCTGCGGATGCTGCGCGCGGCGCGCTTCGCCGCTCAGCTCGACTTCGAGGTGGCGCCCGAGGTGGTCGCCGCGATGACGGCGATGGCCGAGCGCATCGACATCGTCTCGGCGGAACGGGTCCAGGGCGAGCTGAACAAGCTGCTGCTCTCCGCCCACCCCGTGAAGGGGCTGCGGCTCCTCGTCGACACCGGTCTCGCGGACCGTGTGCTTCCCGAGCTGCCCGCGCTGCGCCTGGAGAGCGACGAGCACCACCGCCACAAGGACGTGTACGAGCACTCGCTCACCGTCCTGGAGCAGGCGATCGACCTGGAGGAGGACGGGCCCGACCTCACCCTGCGCATCGCCGCCCTCCTCCACGACATCGGCAAGCCGAAGACGCGGCGCTTCGAGGGCGACGGCCGCGTCTCCTTCCACCACCACGAGATCGTGGGCGCGAAGCTCGCGAAGAAGCGGCTCGCGGCGCTGAAGTACTCGAACGAGCTGATCCGGGACGTCTCCCGGCTCATCGAGCTGCACCTGCGCTTCCACGGCTACGGGACCGGGGAGTGGACCGATTCCGCGGTACGGCGGTACGTGCGCGACGCGGGCCCGCTGCTCACGCGCCTCCACAAGCTCACCCGCTCCGACTGCACGACGCGCAACAAGCGCAAGGCCAACGCGCTGGCGCGGGCCTACGACGGCCTGGAACGGCGGATCGAGGAGTTGCAGGAGCAGGAGGAGCTGGACGCGATCCGGCCCGACCTCGACGGCAACGAGATCATGGCGCTCCTCGACGTCTCCCCCGGCCCCGTGATCGGCAAGGCGTACGCCTTCCTCCTCGATCTGCGGATGGAGAAGGGGCCCCTCGGCAAGGAGGCGGCCGGCGCGGCGCTCAAGGAGTGGTGGGCCGCTCAGCAGCAGTGAGTGTGCGCGTGGTCGCGCAATGTTTCACGTGGAACATCGGGGTGCTCGGCCGCCGGGACGGCCCCCACGATGTTCCACGTGAAACATCCTCGGACGCCCCCTAGATGTTTCACGTGAAACATCCGCCCCGTCCTCAGCCCGCCCGCGCCGGTACGCGGAGCGCGCGCCCGGCGAGCGCGGCCACACCCGCGTAGATCACCGCGACCCCCAGGACGAGCGCGACGGAGCGCCCGTCTCCCGGCAGAACGAGGGCCGAGGCTCCCGCCGCGGCGACGAAGGCGACGTTGAAGAGCACGTCGTACACCGAGAAGACCCGTCCCCGGTAGGCATCCTCCACCTCGGACTGCACCACCGTGTCGGTCGCGATCTTCGCGCCCTGGGTGACGACGCCGAGGAAGAAGGCGAGCGCCATCATCAGCGGCTCGGCGAAGAACGGGCCCGCGAGCCCGACGAGCACCGCCGCGAGGGCCGCGCAGCCCGCGATCCAGCCGAGCGGGCCGAAACGGCGGATCGCCCACGGGCTCAGCAGCGCCGCCACGAAGAAGCCCGCCGCCGAGAGACCGAGGGCGAGCCCGAGCAGGGCGAGCCCGTCCTCCTCCGTCGTCGACCACGCGTACCGGCACAGCATCAGCACGGTGACGGTGAGCGCCCCGTAGCAGAAGCGCAGGAGGGTCATCGCGGCGAGCGAGCGCGCCGCGGGGCGGCGGGCGGGGTCCGCGAGGTGGCGCAGGCCCTGGAGGAGGCCCTGCGCGGACGCGGCGAGCGCGGCGCGTACGTGGGCGCGGGGGCGTTCCTCCACGCTCGGGCCGAGCGCGTCGACCGGGATGCGCAGCGAGGCGAGCGCGGCGGCGAGGTAGAGCGCGGCACCGAGCAGCAGGACGGCGGCGTCCGAGTCCCAGCCGAGGAGCCGGACGAGGAAGGCGAGACCACCGCCCGCCGTGGCGGCGAGAGTCCCGGCGGTCGGCGACAGCGCGTTGGCCACGACGAGGCGGGGGCCGTCCACGACCCGGGGCAGCGCGGCGGAGAGCCCGGCGAGGACGAAGCGGTTGACCGCCGTGACGCACAGGGCCGCCCCGTAGAAGAGCCCGTCGGGGATGCGGGCGAGGATCAGCACGGCCGTGGCGGAGGCCAGCAGGACACGCAGCAGGCTCCCGTAGAGGAAGACCTGGCGGCGCCGCCAGCGGTCGAGGAAGACGCCCGCGAAGGGGCCGACGAGGGAGTACGGGAGCAGCAGGACGGCCATCGCGGAGGCGATCTGACCGGGGGTCGCCTGCTTCTCGGGGGAGAAGACGACGTACGTGGCGAGGCCGACCTGGAAGACGCCGTCCGCGGCCTGGGAGAGCAGCCGTACGGCGAGCAGGCGGCGGAAGCCCCCCAGCTTCAGCAGGAGACGGAGATCGGGGAGGACGGCCATGCGGCTCAGCTTCACATGCGGAGCGAGGGAGGCCGCACGCGGGACAAGCCGCTGGGAGAAATCCGGGAGACGACCCGGCGAGAACTGGCTTTCCGGGACCCTCCGGCTCCCACGCGCGCCCTATCCACCGGATACGGCGAAGGGGCCCGTACCTGTGCGGTACGGGCCCCTTCGGACACGCGGTTCCCGGCGCTCACCCCGCGCGGGGCGGCGGGCCGGACGGAGTGTCAGCCGCTCAGCGCTCGACCTCGCCGCGGATGAACTTCTCGACGTTCTCGCGGGCCTGGTCGTCGAAGTACTGGACCGGCGGGCTCTTCATGAAGTAGCTGCTGGCCGAGAGGATCGGGCCACCGATGCCGCGGTCCTTGGCGATCTTCGCGGCGCGGAGCGCGTCGATGATGACGCCGGCGGAGTTCGGGGAGTCCCAGACCTCCAGCTTGTACTCCAGGTTCAGCGGGACGTCGCCGAAGGCACGGCCCTCGAGGCGCACGTAGGCCCACTTGCGGTCGTCGAGCCACTGCACGTAGTCGGACGGGCCGATGTGCACGTTCTTGGCGCCGAGGTCCCGGTCGGGGATCTGCGAGGTGACGGCCTGCGTCTTGGAGATCTTCTTGGACTCCAGGCGCTCGCGCTCGAGCATGTTCTTGAAGTCCATGTTGCCGCCGACGTTGAGCTGCATCGTGCGGTCGAGGACGACACCGCGGTCCTCGAAGAGCTTCGCCATCACGCGGTGCGTGATGGTGGCGCCGACCTGCGACTTGATGTCGTCGCCGACGATCGGGACACCGGCCTCGGTGAACTTGTCGGCCCACTCCTTGGTGCCCGCGATGAAGACGGGGAGGGCGTTGACGAAGGCGACCTTGGCGTCGATGGCGCACTGGGCGTAGAACTTCGCCGCGCTCTCGGAACCCACCGGCAGGTAGCAGACGAGGACGTCGACCTGACGGTCCTTGAGCACCTGGACGACGTCGACCGGCTGCTCGCCGGACTCCTCGATCGTCTCGCGGTAGTACTTGCCGAGACCGTCGAGGGTGTGGCCGCGCTGCACGGAGACACCGGTGCTGGGCACGTCGCAGATCTTGATGGTGTTGTTCTCGCTGGCGCCGATGGCGTCCGCGAGGTCGAGACCGACCTTCTTGGCGTCCACGTCGAAGGCGGCGACGAACTCGACGTCCTTGACGTGGTACTCGCCGAACTGCACGTGCATGAGACCCGGGACCCTGCCCTCCGGGTCGGCGTCCTTGTAGTACTCGACGCCCTGCACCAGCGAGGCGGCGCAGTTGCCCACGCCGACAATGGCTACGCGAACCGAACTCATTCCGGTTGCTCCCTGTGTGATCTCTGAGTCCTATGAGAGCCGCGGTGCTGCGGTCTCAGGTGGGTGTGCCAGGCGAATCCGGCCGGGAGTCGCTCCCGGGCCGGGGCAGATCGCCCGGCGCTCCCTTCTGCCGCTCCGCGTCCCCCGGCCGGGAGGTCCGCAGCTCGCGGCCCACGCGCTCGCTCTCGATCAGCTCGTTGAGCCAGCGCACCTCGCGCTCCACGGATTCCATCCCATGGCGCTGGAGTTCGAGGGTGTAGTCGTCAAGACGCTCCCGGGTGCGGGAGAGCGAGGCCCGCATCTTCTCCAGGCGCTCCTCCAGGCGGCTGCGACGGCCTTCCAGGACGCGCATGCGCACATCCCGGGAGGTCTGGCCGAAGAAGGCGAAGCGTGCGGCGAAGTGCTCGTCCTCGTAGGCGTCCGGGCCGGTCTGGGAGAGCAGCTCCTCGAAGTGCTCCTTGCCGTCCGCGGTCAGCCGGTAGACGATCTTCGCGCGCCGCCCGGAGAGGGTGGCGGGTTCGCCCGGGGCGGCAGCCGACTCCTCGGCCAGCCAGCCCCGCGCCACCAGCGTCTTGAGGCAGGGATAAAGCGTCCCGTAGCTGAAGGCCCGGAACACCCCCAGCGAGGTGTTGAGGCGCTTCCGCAGCTCGTACCCGTGCATGGGGGATTCGCGCAGCAGGCCGAGGACGGCGAATTCGAGGATGCCCGCACGTCGGCTCATCCTCTCCTCCTCCTTCTCTCCGACCGCCGTAGCGCGTCTTTATCTCGTGCTGATGTATCGACTCGATACATCAGCACGATAGAGCGGTGTCCTCGTGACGACAAGTGGAGACCTCGTGACCGGCGTCACATCGCTGTGAGGTTGGGAGCAAGTTGCCTGTTTTGGGGTGAACTTCGGAGTCTGTGCGCTGGGCCGGTGCGTAGTCTGGGCGCCATGCTGTCCACCGGGAACCATGAGGCGCCCGGGAACGTCGTCGTCCCAGACGTAGTGCGCGCCGGTCCGCTGAGGGCTCCGCGCCACGACGGGGGAACCGCTTCAGTCGCCGTTTCCAGGCGCGTAAGCCTGCGCCTGCCCGAGGAGTAGTCGTTCGATGAGCGAGCACCGTCGCAAACCGCCGCAGCCGGAAGGCGGCGGACGGGCCGCGGCCCGACGCGCCCGTTCCGGGAATACGGGACGCCGGGCGACGCCCCGTGGTTCCGCCCCTTCTTCCTCCGCGCACGGCTCAGCCGGTGTGGAGCCGCCGTCCCACGGAGGCGGACGGGCCGAGGCCCGTCGCGCGGCCCAGCGCGGCAGTGGCGGGCGCAGGCGCGCGGCCCCGGCGGCCGGCCAGGGCGGGGGCAGGCGCGGAGGCCCCCCGGCGAAGAAGCGCTTCATCGACTACCCGCGCGCGGGCAAGGACGGGGTCGGGCGCTGGCTCCCCTCCTGGAAGCTCGTCACCGGCCTCTTCGTCGCCTTCATAGGCGGGCTCATGGGCATCGCGGGCATCGCGTACGCGATGGTCGAGGTGCCCGACGAGGCGTTGAGCGCCAGGGCGCAGAACAACGTCTACTACTGGTCCGACGGCAGCCAGATGGTCGCCACGGGCGGCGAGAGCCAGCGCAACCGGCAGATCGTCCCCCTCGACCAGATCGACAAGTCGATGCAGTACGCGGTCATCTCGGCGGAGAACAAGTCCTTCGAGACGGACAGCGGCGTCGACCCCATGGGCATCGGCCGCGCGCTCTTCAACATGGCCAAGGGCGGACAGACGCAGGGTGGTTCGACCATCACCCAGCAGTACGTCAAGAACGCCGTGCTGGACGATCAGGAACAGACCCTGAGCCGTAAGTTCAAGGAACTGTTCATCTCGATCAAGGTGGGCACGACCAAGAGCAAAGACGAGATCATGGCGGGCTACCTGAACACCGCCTACTACGGCCGCGGTGCCTACGGCATTCAGGCCGCCTCGCGCGCGTACTTCGACAAGGACGCGGTCGATCTCAACGCGAGCGAATCGGCGCTTCTGGCGGCCGTCCTCAAGGGCGCCACGTACTACGACCCGGCGGGCGTCGCCTCGGACAATCCGGCGAAGACCACGAAGGAAGCCAACACGCTCCGTGCCACGGAGCGCTGGTCGTGGATCCTCGACGAGGAGGTCAAGGACGGCCACCTCAGCAAGAGCGAGCGCGACAAGTACACCGATCTGCCGAAGACGGAGCCCCCGCGGGCGAACAGCGCGCTCGGCGGCCAGGTCGGCTACCTCGTGGAACTCGCCAACTCCTGGGTGACGAGCCACAGCGAGGACACGGGCATCACCCTGAACAAGCTGAACCAGGGCGGTTACCGGATCTACACGACCTTCAAGAAGGACCGTGTCAAGGAGCTGGAGAAGTCGGTCAGCAAGGTCTACAACGCGAACATCGATCCCAAGAAGCGGCCGAAGACCGATAGTCACGTGCAGTTCGGCGGCGCTTCGGTCAACGCGAACACCGGGGCGATCGAAGCGATCTACGGCGGTACGGACGCCCTCAAGCACTGGATGAACAACGCCGACGTCACCGGTGCGCAGGTCGGTTCGACCTTCAAGCCCTTCGTGCTCGCCGCGGCGATGCAGCACGGGGTGCGCGATCCGAAGCTCGGTGCCAACCAGGGTGACTCGACGCGCAGGCCCGTTTCCCAGATGAGCATCTTCAGCGCCAAGAACAAGCTGAAGATCAAGAACTACGACGGCAGCATCTGGACCGACAAGAACGGCGATCAGTGGCTCCAGTCGAACGACGGCGACGAGTCCTACCACTCGGATGACAACTACCGCATCACTCTCCGTGAGGCGATGCAGCACTCCGTCAACTCCGCCTTCGTGCAGCTCGGTATGGACGTCGGCCTGGACAAGGTCAAGGACGCCGCCATCAAGGCCGGTATCCAGGACGGTTCCAACATCTTCGCCAGCAACAACTACCCCTCCTTCTCGCTCGGTACGTCCTCGCCCAGCGCGATCCGTATGGCGGGCGCCTACGCGACCTTCGCGAACGAGGGGGAGCAGAACGACCCGTACTCGGTGACCAAGGTGGAGAGCGCAAAGGGCACGCTCTTCCAGCACAAGAAGAAGAGCAAGTCCGCCTTCCCCAAGCCGGTGGCCGACAACGTGACCGACGTGCTCAAGAACGTCGTGGAAAAGGGCACCGGTACCTCCGCGAAGATTCCCGGCCGGGACGTCGCCGGCAAGACCGGTACGACCGACGGCAACAAGTCCGCCTGGTTCGTCGGGTACACCCCGCAGGTGTCCACCGCGATCGCCATGTTCCGCTTCGACGACAACGCGAAGAACAAGCAGCGCGAGTTCGAGAAGATGTACGGGACGGGCAACCAGACCTCCATCCACGGTGCCTCCTTCCCGGCGGAGATCTGGAAGGACTACATGACGCTGGCGCTCAAGGACGCGCCGACGGAGAACTTCCCGAAGCCGGAGAAGATCGGTGAGGTCGTCGAGACGGTCGACGCCCCGCCCTCGCCGAGCACGAAGCCGTCGGAGAGCCCCTCCGAATCGCCCTCGAAGTCGCCTTCGCAGTCGCCTTCGTCCGAGGCCCCGCCGAGCCCGTCGACCACGGAGTCGGAGAACACCTGCGCCCCCTTGGACTTCAACTGCCAGCACGGCGGTGACGACGAAGGTCCTGGTGGCGGCGATGACCAGGGCGGTGACAACCAGGGACCGGGGCAGACCTCCGGGCCACCCTCACCCTCGCTACCGGGTGAGGGGGATCCCGGAGGTGACGGGGAGAACGGGGACAACGGCTGGTTCAAGCCGTGACCACACCGGGGCGATGTTTCACGTGAAACATCGGTGATGTTCCACGTGAAACATGTGCGGTCGGATGTTCCACGTGGAACATCGGGCAGCCGGATGTTCCACGTAAAACATGGACAGCCCGCCCGAGTCGGGCACACGAGGGCCGCGGTACCGACGTCCGGTACCGCGGCCCTCGCCGTCTTCCGGGCTCCGCGTGGCGTTCCCCGCCCTCGCCGCTCAGGGACGTACGGCAGGATGGCCGTCATGACGAGTACCCGCGTGCAGCAGTCCGGGCCGGTGCTACCCACCGAGGAGGACGAGGTCGCCGCCGAGGGCAGCGAGCTGCTCGGCGGCCCGGTGGGGCGCCATGCCCTGCTCGGCTCCACGTGGTGGACGCCGGTACGCGTCGTCGCCCTCGTCGCGCTGGGGCTCTTCGCGCTCGGCATGGTGCAGAAGATCCCCTGCTACAACGGCGGCTGGTTCTTCGGGGCCAACGCCCAGTACACGCACGCCTGCTACTCCGACATCCCCCACCTCTTCCAGGGGCGCGGCTTCGCGGACGGGCTCGTTCCCTACTTCGACCGGCTCAACGGCGACATGGAGTACCTGGAGTACCCCGTGCTCACCGGCGTGTTCATGGAGGTGGCCTCCTGGCTCACCCCGGGCGGGGACGACCTCGTCCACCGTGAGCAGGTCTACTGGCTGGTGAACTCCGGGATGCTCATGATCTGCGCGGTGGTCCTCGCCGTGTGCGTCAGCCGCACCCATCGCCGGCGGCCCTGGGACGGCCTGCTCGTCGCCCTCGCCCCGGCCGCCGCGCTCACCGCCACCATCAACTGGGACCTGCTCGCCGTCGCGCTCACGGCGGTCGCGATGCTCCTGTGGTCCCGCAAGCGGTCCTTCGGCTTCGGCGTCCTCCTGGGGCTCGCCACCGCCGCGAAGCTCTACCCGGTCCTGCTCCTCGGGCCCGTGCTGCTGCTGTGCTGGCGCACAGGGCGCTGGCGGGAGTTCGGCAGGGCCCTGGGCGGTACGGCGGCGGCCTGGCTCCTGGTGAACCTCCCCGTCATCCTCCTCGCCCCCGACGGCTGGGCGAAGTTCTACACCTTCAGCCAGGAGCGCGGGGTCGACTTCGGGTCCTTCTGGCTCATCCTGTCCCAGCGGCTCAGTTCCCCGCCGAGCACCGACACGATCAACACCCTCGCGACGCTGCTCATGGTGCTCGCCTGCGCGCTCCTCGCCGTGCTGACGCTCACCGCTCCGCGCAGGCCGCGCTTCGCCCAGCTCGCCTTCCTCGTCGTCGCGGCCTTCATCCTCACCAACAAGGTCTACTCGCCGCAGTACGTCCTGTGGCTCGTGCCGCTCGCCGCACTCGCCCGGCCGCGCTGGCGGGACTTCCTCATCTGGCAGGCCGGAGAGGTCCTGTACTTCCTGGGCATCTGGCTCTACCTCGCCTACACGAGTGGCGGGAAGGGCGCGATGGGGCTCTCCCAGGAGGGCTACCACCTCGCCATCCTCTGCCACCTCCTCACCACGCTCTACCTCTGCGCCGTCGTGGTCCGGGACATCCTGCTGCCCGAGCGCGACTCCGTCCGCGCCTCCGGCGACGACGACCCCTCCGGCGGAGTCCTCGACGGAGCGCCGGACCTGCACGTGTACGGACGCGCCGCGAGGCCGCCCCAGCACAGCGGCGGGATCTACACGGACTGGGGCAAGGGGCCGGAGGAGCGGCCCGAGAGCTTCACGGACGAGGAGCCGGAGCGCCGGGCCTAGAGGCGCGGGTACGGGCCCGCCGGGCCTGGAAGCGCGGTACGGGCCCGCGAGGCCGCCGGGTAGGGACCTGGGAGACCGCTCCGGGCAGGTACGGAGAAGGGCGCCCCACACGAGGGGGCGCCCTTCTCCGTACCCGTACCTGTGCCCGCCACGCGGGCCGCGCTCAGTGCTCGACGATCCGGTCGAACTGCGTCGTCGTGTGCCGCAGGTGCGCCACCAGTTCCTCGCCCACCTGCGGCTCGGGGGCGTCGGCGGGCACGAAGAGGATCGAGACCTGCATGTGCGGCGGCTCGGCGAACCAGCGCTGCTTGCCGCCGTGGACGAACGGCGAGAGGTTCCGGTTGACCGTGGCCAGCCCGGCCCGCGCCACGCCCTTCGCGCGCGGCATCACGCCGTGCAGCGCCTTCGGCGCCTCCAGCCCCACGCCGTGCGAGGTGCCGCCCGCGGCGACGACGAGCCAGCCGTCCGAGGTCGCCTTCTGCTGCCGGTAGCCGAAGCGCTCGCCCTTGGCGACCCGGGTCACGTCGAGGATCGTCCCCCGGTACTGGGTGGCCTCGTGGTCACCGAGCCAGAGCAGGGTCCCGATCCGCGCGCGGAACTTCGTCTGCGGGAACTGCTGGCTCAGCCGGGCCAGTTCATCGGCCTTGACGTGGCTCACGTACATCGTGTGGAGCGGCAGCCGCGCGCCGCGCAGCGCGTCCATCCACGCGATGACCTCCTCGACCGCGTCCGTGCCGTCGGTGCGGTCGAGCGGCAGGTGGATCGCGAAGCCTTCGAGGCGCACGTCGTCGATCGCGCTGCCGAGGGCCTGCAGGTCGCTCCGCGTCACGCCGTGCCGCTTCATCGAGGACATGACCTCGATCATCACGCGCGCGCCCACGAGGGCGCGGACGCCGTCCACCGAGGAGACGGAGCGGATCACGCGGTCGGGGAGCGGCACCGGCTCCTCGCCGCGGCGGAAAGGCGTGAGGACCAGCAGATCGCCGCTGAACCAGTCCTTGATCCGCGCGGCCTCGTACGTGGTGCCGACGGCGAGCATGTCGGAGCCGAACCGGGTCGCCTCCTCGGCGAGCCGCTCGTGGCCGAAACCGTAGCCGTTGCCCTTGCAGACCGGGACGATTCCGGGGAACTGTTCGAGAACGTGCTTGTGGTGTGCCCGCCAGCGCGTGGAGTCGACGTACAGCGTGAGCGCCATGGCCGGTCCCGGACCTTTCTTCTAGCTGTGTGGTGCAGGTGGGGGAAGTCGCGCCGCGCGGGGACCCGGCGGGGGACCGGACGCGGCGACTCGGGGGAAGGGGGAGGTCAGCGCCGCGACATGTAGATGTCGAGCGCCTTGTGGAGCAGCTTGTTGAGCGGGAAATCCCACTCCCCGAGGTACTCCGCCGCCTCTCCCCCGGTACCCACCTTGAACTGGATGAGGCCGAAGAGGTGGTCGGTCTCGTCGAGCGAGTCGCTGATGCCGCGCAGGTCGTAGACGCTCGCGCCGAGCGCGTAGGCGTCGCGCAGCATCGCCCACTGCATCGCGTTCGACGGGCGCACCTCGCGCCCGATGTTGTCCGAGGCGCCGTACGAGTACCAGACGTGCCCGCCGACGACGAGCATCGTGGCCGCCGAGAGGTTCACCCCGTTGTGACGCGCGAAGTACAGGCGCATCCGGTTGGGGTCCTCGCTGTTCAGCGCCTGCCACATGCGCTCGAAGTACGCCTGCGGGCGCGGCCGGAACTTGTCGCGGACCGCGGTGATCTCGTAGAGCCGCTGCCACTCGGCGAGGTCCTGGTAGCCGCCCTGGACGACCTCCACGCCGGCCTTCTCGGCCTTCTTGATGTTGCGCCGCCACAGCTGGTTGAAGCCCTTGTGGACCTCCTCCAGGGAGCGTCCCGCGAGCGGCACCTGGAAGACGTAGCGGGGCTGTACGTCGCCGAAGCCCGCGCCGCCGTCCTCGCCCTGCTGCCAGCCCATCCGGCGCAGCTTGTCGGCGACCTCGAAGGCGCGCGGCTCGATGACGTCCGCCTCGATGTCGCGCAGCCGCTTCACGTCCGGGTCCTGGATGCCCTGCTTGATCGTCGGCGCCTTCCAGCGGCGGATGACGACCGGCGGGCCCATCTTCACGGAGAAGGCGCCCTGCTTCTTGAGGTGCGTCAGCATCGGCTGGAGCCACTCGTCGAGGTTCGGCGCGTACCAGTTGATGACCGGGCCCTCGGGCAGGTAGGCGAGGTAGCGCTTGATCTTCGGGAGCTGCCGGTAGAGGACGAGCCCGGCGCCGACGAGCTGCCCGGTCTTCTCGTCGATCCAGCCGAGGCTCTCGGAGCGCCACTCCGACTTCACGTCTGCCCAGGCGGGGACCTGCATGTGGCTGGCCGCGGGCAGGCTCTGGATGAAGGCCAGATGGTGCTCGCGGCTGATGGTCCTCAGGGTCAGGCTCATTCGGGGCGCTCCTCGGGCTGGTGTGTCCCCATCGGTACAGGGCTCCGGCTCTCGCGCCGAAGCCTACTGCGCCTGTGCGGGGCGCTCACTGGGCCGTACCGCTCCCCGCGGCGGGTGCGGAAGCGGTGATACGGCCAGGCGGGGACTCCAACGGGGTGGCGCGCGCTGCTCCACCCGGGGGACGCCGAGAAGGGACGGGTCCGCGCGTAGGGGGCGGAGCGGCGTTTTTCGTGCGGGGCCGGGGCGCTCCACGTCGTACGGGAAGCGGGGCGGGGGACCGGGGGGCGGGGCGCGGTGGGGGCGGGAGCGGGGTGGACGTCCCCTCGCGGCGGCAGCCCCGCGGCCCGTGGCGCCGGGGCTCCGCCGCTGGTGGGCGGGCGGATTCCGGCGCCACGGGCCGTCCGGCTCGGGCGGGAGCGGTGCTCAGCCGCCGATGACGCCGCCGAAGAGACCGCCGTGGGCCATGCCGACGAGGAGGCCGATTCCCGCGGCGCCCATGCCGATGATCAGCCCGAAGCGCTCCCGGGTGGTGACGGAGATGAACTGGCCCCAGCCACCGAGCGCGAGGCCGGCGAGCCCCGCCCAGGAGCTCAGCAGGTGGAAGCTGTGGAAGAAGGACGAGGTGAAGGCCAGGAACCCCAGCACGAGTGTGAGTGCGGTGAGGGTGTTCTGAAGGGGATGTGGGCGTCCGTCTCCGGAGACGAGCGAGTTCGCAGAGGGCTGATGTGCGGACGGGGGACGTATTGCCTGTGCCATCGGGCACCTCCTGACGGGACCCGAGCCCGGTAGCGCGGGTCACATCCGTTCTGTACAGATTGCGTCCCCTCGCGGCCGGATTTCAACCGGAAGCCGGTGTGCGGGTACTGTGTACCGTCTGCGCCGGTGTCTGTCCGGCCACCCGGACGGCCCTCCTCCTCGGCGGAGGGCGCGTTGTCAGTGGGGCCCAGTACCGTCGCTACGCATGAACAACCCTCCTGCCACGGATTGTCCGTGGCCGCTGAGTCCGAAGGAGGTGGGTTACCTATGCGTCACTACGAGGTGATGGTGATCCTCGACCCCGATCTCGAAGAGCGCTCTGTCGCTCCCCTGATCGAGAGCTTCCTCTCCGTGGTCCGCGAGGCCGACGGAAAGGTCGAGAAGGTCGACACCTGGGGCCGTCGTCGTCTGTCCTACGAGATCAACAAGAAGCCCGAGGGGATCTACTCGGTCATCGACCTCCAGGCCGAGCCCGCGGTCATCAAGGAGCTCGACCGTCAGATGAATCTGAACGAGTCGGTCCTCCGGACCAAGGTCCTCCGTCCCGAGACCCACTGAGCGCTCTGGCTCAGGGACTCGCGGACGTCGAGTAGCCACGTACCCGCCAGAGCACATTCCGCCGAGAGGTACATCCCATGGCAGGCGAGACCGTCATCACGGTCGTCGGCAATCTTGTCGACGACCCGGAGCTGCGCTTCACCCAGTCCGGTGCGGCCGTCGCGAAGTTCCGCGTCGCGTCCACCCCGCGCACCTTCGACCGGCAGACCAACGAGTGGAAGGACGGCGAAAGCCTCTTCCTCACGTGCTCGGTCTGGCGGCAGGCCGCGGAGAACGTCGCGGAGTCGCTTCAGCGCGGCACCCGCGTCATCGTTCAGGGCCGGTTGAAGCAGCGGTCCTACGAGGACCGTGAAGGCATCAAGCGCACGGTCTACGAGCTGGACGTCGACGAGGTCGGCGCCAGCCTGCGCAATGCCACCGCCAAGGTCACCAAGACCAGCGGCGGGGGCGGGCGCGGCGGCCAGGGAGGCTACGGCGGAGGCCCGCAGGACGGCGGCTGGGGCGGAAACCCCGGCGGCGGTCAGCAGCAGCCGCAGCAGGGCGGCGGCGGTGCACCCGCCGGCGACCCCTGGGCCACCGGTGCTCCCTCCGGCGGAGGGCAGCAGGGTGGCGGCGGCTGGGGCGGGAACTCCGGCGGCGGCGGCTACTCGGACGAGCCCCCCTTCTAGGACCTTCGGGTCCTGGGGTGGGCCTTCCCACTTCTTGATCACACAGGAGAAACACCATGGCGAAGCCGCCTGTGCGCAAGCCTAAGAAGAAGGTCTGCGCATTCTGCAAGGACAAGGTCACGTACGTGGACTACAAGGACACGAACATGCTGCGGAAGTACATTTCCGACCGCGGCAAGATCCGTGCCCGCCGCGTGACCGGCAACTGCACCCAGCACCAGCGCGATGTCGCCACGGCCGTGAAGAACAGCCGTGAGATGGCGCTGCTGCCCTACACGTCCACCGCGCGCTGAGAGAGGGTGACCATCGCATGAAGATCATCCTCACGAACGAGGTCTCCGGTCTCGGTGGCCCCGGCGAGGTCGTCGACGTCAAGGACGGGTACGCCCGTAACTACCTGGTCCCGCGTGGTTTCGCGATCCGCTGGACCAAGGGTGGCGAGAAGGACGTCGCGCAGATTCGTCGCGCGCGCAAGATCCACGAGATCGCCACGATCGAGCAGGCCAACCAGATCAAGGCCGAGCTGGAGGGTGTCAGGGTTCGCCTTGCGACCCGCTCCGGCGAAGCCGGCCGTCTGTTCGGCTCCGTGACCCCCGCCGACATCGCCTCGGCGATCAAGGCCGCGGGTGGCCCGAACGTGGACAAGCGCCGCATCGAGCTGACGACGCCGATCAAGTCGCTCGGCGCCCACGAGGCGTCCGTGCGTCTGCACCCCGAGGTGGCCGCCAAGGTCAACATCGAGGTCGTCTCCGCCTGAGCGTCTCGCTGACGCTGAAGCAGCGAAGGGGCCGCACCACTTGTGGGTGCGGCCCCTTCGGCGTGTCCGGAGCCGGGCGGCGTGTACGCGCGGCGGGGACGGGGCCGGGCCGGCCGGTACGGGGCCGGGGTGGCGCGTAGCTGCTCCGGGTTGCTGGTCGGGGCCGCACGTGTCCGTGTGCGGGGGATGTTTCACGTGAAACATCCGGTGGCGTCGATTGTGCGCTGTTTCACGTGAAACATCCCCACCGGTTCGGCGATGCGCGGCTCAGCGGCTCGCCCCCGTGACAACCCAGCGCCCCGAGCGGGAGCGCAGCCAGAGGGTGAGCATCCGGACGACCATCATGAGCGCCATCGCCCCCCACAGCGCCGTGAGCCCACCGCCCCAGACGGGGACGAGCAGGGCGACCGGCGTGAAGACCGCGAGGGTGAGGATCATCGCGACGGCGAGGTAGCGTCCGTCCCCCGCCCCCATCAGCACCCCGTCGAGTACGTAGACGATCCCGCAGACCGGCTGGACGAGGGCGACGACGAGCAGCGCCGGGAACGCGGCGTCGTGGACGACGGAGTCCCCCGAGAAGAGCGGGATGTACAGCGGGCGCCCGGCGATGACGAGCGCACCCAGAACGACGCCGGAGGCGATGCCCCAGTGGACCATCCTCCGGCACACGTTCCTCGCGCCCTCGGCGTCGTCCGCGCCCAGGTAGCGCCCGATGATGGCCTGCCCCGCGATGGCGATGGCGTCGAGAGCGAAGGAGAGCAGGCTCCACAGGGAGAGCACGATCTGGTGCGCGGCGATGTCCGCGTCCCCGAGCCGTGCCGCGACGGCCGTGGCGATCATGAGGATCGCGCGGAGCGAGAGGGTGCGGACGAGGAGCGGCGCTCCCGCGCGGGCGCTGTTGTGTATCCCCGCGAGGTCGGGGCGGAGCGAGGCGCCGTGGCGGCGGGCGCCCCGTACGACCACGTAGAGGTAGACGAGCGCCATGCCGCACTGGGCGATGACCGTGCCCCAGGCGGAGCCCGCGATGCCGAGGCCCGCTCCGTAGACGAGGACGGCGTTGAGCACGCCGTTGGCGAGGAAGCCGCCCACGGCGACGTAGAGCGGTGTACGGGTGTCCTGGAGGCCGCGCAGCACACCGGTCGCCGCGAGGACGATGAGCATGGCCGGGATGCCGAGGGCGGAGACGCGCAGATAGGTCGTGGCGTACGGGGCGGCGGTGCCCGAGGCGCCGAAGACGTCGACGAGCCACGGAGCCGCGGGGATCGCGAAGGCGACGACCAGGAGCCCGAGGACCAGGGCCAGCCAGATACCGTCGATGCCCTGGCGCAGCGCGGCGGCGAGATGACCCGCGCCGACGCGCCGGGAGACGGCGGCCGTCGTCGCGTAGGCGAGGAACACGAAGACGCTGACCGCCGTGGTGAGCAGGGCGGAGGCGACACCGAGGCCGGCGAGTTGCGGGGTGCCGAGGTGGCCGACGATGGCGCTGTCCACCATGACGAAGAGCGGTTCCGCGACGAGGGAGCCGAAGGCCGGGAGGGCGAGGGCGACGATCTCGCGGTCGTGCCGGCGCAGGGCGGCGCGGGACTGCTCGGGAGGGCGGGTCATGGGTTAAATCTAATCTTCCACAGGTAAGAGACGCAAAGGTCTGTGACCCTTACGAAGCGGTGCCACGCGTCTGCTTGGGGGTGTCCGGTTTCGCGATCTTGGGCCACTCGGGAAATTTTTTCTTCCCCACAGGCAGTGGATGAGGAAAACCCAGGTCAGATCAGGTGCTCGGGTGAGAGGTCGGGCTTGTTCACAGAGCTTTCCACCGGCTCATGCACAGGTTCGGGCGAGTTCTCCACAGCTCTGGGCTGGTTATCCACAGTGCCTGTGGATAACCAGATTGGCTGACGGTGCCGACGGGCCTAACGTTATGCGGCGCCCACCGTGCGGCGGCGCGTGGAACGGCACGGCAAGGTCCGTTCCACGGATGTGAGGAGGAGGCCCGGTGAGCATTTCCGAGCCCTTGGACGATCCCTGGGCCGAGAGCGGGCCCGGTGACCGACTGCCCTCATCCCGCAGGCGCCGCGACGACGACCGCGGCGGCAGGGCGGACGGGCACGGCGGGAGCGGGGAGCATGCCCGCGGCGGCCAGGGACGCGGCGAGCAGGGGCGCGGCGAGCGCCACGACCGGGGCCAGGAAGGCGGCGACTGGGACGGTCCCGCCGCCTTCGAGCGCGTACCCCCGCAGGACCTCGACGCCGAGCAGTCGGTGCTCGGCGGCATGCTGCTCTCCAAGGACGCCATCGCCGACGTCGTCGAGATCCTCAAGGGCTCCGACTTCTACCGGCCCGCGCACGAAGTCGTCTACCAGGCGATTCTCGACCTGTACGCGAAGGGCGAGCCCGCCGATCCCATCACGGTGGCGGCGGAGCTGACCCGGCGCGGGGAGATCACGAAGGTCGGCGGCGCCCCGTATCTGCACACCCTCGTGCAGACGGTGCCGACGGCGGCCAACGCGGAGTACTACGCCGAGATCGTGCACGAGCGCGCCGTGCTGCGCCGCCTCGTCGAGGCGGGCACGCGCATCACGCAGATGGGATACGCGGCGGACGGCGACGTCGACGAGATCGTCAACAACGCGCAGGCCGAGGTCTTCAAGGTCACCGAGCAGCGCACGAGCGAGGACTACCTCCCGCTCGGGGACATCATGGAGGGCGCGCTCGACGAGATCGAGGCGATCGGCTCGCGCAGCGGCGAGATGACCGGTGTCCCGACGGGCTTCGCTGACTTCGACGCGCTGACCAACGGCCTGCACCCCGGACAGATGGTCGTCATCGCGGCCCGCCCCGCGATGGGCAAGTCCACGCTCGCGCTCGACTTCGCCCGCGCGGCGTCGATCAAGAACAACCTCCCGAGCGTGATCTTCTCGCTCGAAATGGGCCGCAACGAGATCGCGATGCGCCTTCTGTCGGCCGAGGCGCGGGTCGCCCTGCACCACATGCGCTCGGGCACGATGACCGACGAGGACTGGACGCGCCTCGCGCGCCGGATGCCGGAGGTCTCGGCCGCGCCGCTCTACATCGACGACTCGCCGAACCTGTCGATGATGGAGATCCGCGCGAAGTGCCGACGGCTCAAGCAGCGCAACGACCTCAAGCTCGTCGTGATCGACTACCTCCAGCTCATGCAGTCCGGTGGCAAGGGCCGCGCCGAGAGCCGCCAGCAGGAGGTCTCGGACATGTCCCGAAACCTGAAGCTGCTCGCGAAGGAGCTGGAGATCCCGGTGATCGCGCTCTCGCAGCTCAACCGTGGTCCCGAGCAGCGCACCGACAAGAAGCCGATGGTCTCCGACCTGCGTGAATCGGGATCGATCGAGCAGGACGCCGACATGGTCATCCTGCTGCACCGCGAGGACGC
Source organism: Streptomyces sp. Tu6071 (assembly GCF_000213055.1). Taxonomy (NCBI): domain Bacteria; kingdom Bacillati; phylum Actinomycetota; class Actinomycetes; order Kitasatosporales; family Streptomycetaceae; genus Streptomyces; species Streptomyces sp. Tu6071. Next base: position 3,827,065 of record NZ_CM001165.1, read on the forward strand.
CTACGAGAAGGAGTCCCCCCGCGCCGGCGAGGCCGACCTCATCGTCGCCAAGCACCGCAACGGCCCGACCGCGACCATCACGGTCGGCTTCCAGGGCCACTACTCGCGGTTCGTGGACATGGCGCAGGTGTGAGAGGAAGGCGGGGCGGCCGGGCGGCCGGGCTGTAGGGCAGGTTCCTGGCCGAGAGCCAGATTCCTCGCCGAGAGGGGCGGAGGCCGGTTCACCGGTTGCGCGCCCCGAGCAACCTCGCGCAGGCCGTTTGGCGACGTCATGGGAACCGGCCGGACTCGTCGGGGGGTGAGCCCCGCCCGAGGCTGTTCAGCGGCGGTTTCGACGCGGGGACCTCGGCTCGCCTCTTCGCCGCGGCTGCGCGATGCCTTCCTCGAAACCTGGACAGGCGGCGGCACCAGCGCGGTCGAGGGCGCCGGACCCTCCCGCTGAGGGCGCGGCTCGGTGTCCGGCGCTCCGCACTTCCGACCGAGCAGCGTTTCTGAGGACGCGGTGGGGAGATTAACCGGATGAGCGAACTGATACTGATGGCCGATCCGCGCGTGGCGGCGGTACCCGTGCGCGACTGCGGGGAACCGCTCGTCGACGTCCGCACGAGCGGGGAACTGCTCGTCGACACGCGGAAGGAGGCTGATGCGGCGGGGGCGTTCGCGCACCTGCGCGCGGGCGTGCTGGAACGACTGCTCGCGGCGCAGCGGCGTCTCCCGGAGGGCGTACGGCTGCTGCACGTCGAGGGGTACCGGTCCCCGGCGCTCCAGCGGAGCTACTTCGAGGAGTACGCGGACGAACTGCGCGCCGCGCACCCGGAGTGGCCCGCCGAGCGGCTCAGGGACGCCGCGAGCCGGTACGTCTCTCCGCCCGAGATCGCCCCGCACAGCGCCGGCGCCGCCGTGGACGTCACGCTCGCGGACATGGGGGGCCAGGAACTCGACCTCGGTACCCGTATGAACGCGAGCCCGGAGGAGAGCGACGGGGCCTGCTACACGGACGCGAAGAACATCGGCACGCAGGCGCGAGCGCACCGAGCGCTCCTGGGAGAGGCGCTGCGCGGCGCCGGGTTCGTCAACTACCCGACCGAGTGGTGGCACTGGTCCTACGGCGACCGCTACTGGGCTCTCGCGACCGGCGCGGAGGCGGCGCTGTACGCGGCGGTGGAGCGTACGGACACGGCCTGAGTGCCCTGCACCGGCACCAGGACAGCCCTCGCGTGGTCCGCCTCCGCTCCTCAGCCGAGGACGAGGGGCAGGCGGACCGGGGCAGCCGTGCGTTCCTCGGGGGTCGGCGCGCGGCGTCCCGTGCCGACGAGCAGCGCGTCGTGGTCGGAGAAGGACGGCGGGAAGGGGGCCCCGGCGATGCGGCCCAGGAGAACGCGCGCGCTCGCGAGGCACTCGGCCGGGGGCGCGGCGGCATGCGGGAGGTGGGCGGTGAGGTCGAGGTGGTGGAGGGTCCACTCCAGGACGTACGCGGACAGGTAGTCGGCCACCGTGAGGACCTGCCCCTGCGTGCCGACGTGTGCCTCCGGCACGGCGAGGCGAGCCGCGCGACCCGCCGCCGAACCGACGTCGTCCAGGTGGAACTTCAGCAGCGCCGGGTCCTCGTAGGCCGCAGCGAGACGGACGGTGAGCGCGTCGAGCGGGTCCGCACCGTCCGGCGGCGTCTCGCCCACCTGCCAGTACGTCACGGCGTCGCGCGTCGGCGCGCCCCGCTCGGGCGTGGCGAGGGTGATGAGGACGTCCTGCGCGTCGATGACGAGGTGGCAGACGAGATCCCGTACGCGCCAGCCCGCGCAACCGCTGGGCCGGGCGAAGTCCTCGTCGCGGAGCCCGGCGACCGTGTCGAGCAGGGAGCTGAGGGCCCGGGAGAAGAGATCCACCCCGGCAGGCTACGCGGCGCGGGCCGGTCCCTGTCAGGAGGCGAGGTCGCGGATGTGGGGGACGGCGCGGGTCAGCGCGAGGACGCCCGCGGCGATCAGCGCGACGCCGAGCAGTTCGGGCAGGACGAGCCAGCCCAGGTGGAGGCGCTCCTGGAAGACGAGGACGCCGAGCAGCAGGCTGACCGTGGCGTCGCCGATCGTGAGGGCGGGCTGCGAGGCGGCGAGTGTGCCCGCTTGCAGGGCGTTCTCCAGCAGCAGGAGGGCCGCCATGCCGGTGAGCGCGAATCCGTAGGTCTGCCAGGAGGTGAAGAAGGCGCCCGGACCGTGGTCCGCGAAGGCACGGGTCGCCGACTTGAGGAGCGCAGCGGTCAGGGCATTGCCCACGGCCGCCGCGAAGCCGAGCACGGTGGCGCGCAGCAACGAGGAACGGGCGCGGCGCGCGATGAGCACCATGAGGCCCATCGTCGCGAGGCACAGGGCGACGGCCGGAATCCAGCGCGCGGCCGTGGCCTGGCTCGTGCCGCCGTGCGGGGCCGCGCAACCGAGCAGCAGCACGAGTCCCGCGACGACGCTCCCGATCGCGTACCAGCCGGTCACGGGCATCGTGCGGTGCAGCAACGGCAGCCCGATGAGCAGCGCGAACGGCAACTCCAGGATGAAGACGGGCTGGACGAGCGCGAGCGGCCCGTTCGTGAGCGCGAGCGCTTGGAAGAACGCGGCGCCGATGACACCGCCGATGCCGAGGAGCCAGGCGGGCCGGTGGGCCAGGGCGAGGACGAGGCGCAGGCCGCCGCCCCGGGGCTGGTTGGCGGCGGCCTTGCGCTGGAAGGCGGTTCCCATCGCATTGCTCGCGGCGCCGAGTACGGCGAAGACGACAGCCAGGATGATCACGGCAGCTCACTCCCCGCTCCCACCGCGCGCCTCACGCCCGACCCGGGCACGTCCGCCCTACGAAGGACGGGCGCTTGGGGGAGCGGCCTGGGCCGGAACGGGCTGGTGGCGCTCGTCCGCGGCCGATTAGCGTGCGGTGCATGACTTCCATCGACGAGGCCGGCGGAGTATCCGGCGAAGGCGCGGTGTCCGGCGCACTCCTGGACGGGACGCGGCGGGCCCTGCTGCGCAGGATCGCCGTGGCGCAGGCCGAGCAGCGGGTGCCGTCCGTCGTGGCCGCGGTGACGCGGGGCGGGCGGCAGGTGTGGAGCGGGGCCCGCGGCTGTGTCGACGGGCACGCCCCCGACGACCAGGTGCAGTACCGCATCGGCTCGATCACCAAGACCTTCACCGCCGTGCTCGTGCTGCGCCTGCGCGAGGAGGGCCTGCTCGAACTGGGCCACCCGGTCGAGCGGTACGTACCGGAGGCCGGTCTCGGCCCGGAGGTGACGGTCCGCCAACTCCTCGCCCACATGGGCGGGCTGGCCGCCGAGGCGCCCCCGCCCTGGTGGGAGCGGACGCCCGGGAGCCTGCGTCCGCGGCTCACCGACGTGCTCGGCGCGGAGCCCTTCCGGCACGAACCCGGCTTGCTGCACCACTACTCCAACCCCGGCTTCACCGTCCTCGGCGCGCTCGTCGCCGCCGTGCGCGGGACCACGTGGGAGGAGGCGCTGCGCGCGGAGATCCTGGAGCCGCTCGGCCTGCGGCGGACCGGGGTACGCCCCGAGGCGCCGAGCGCGGGCGGCTGGGCCGTGCACCCGTGGGCCGACCTGCTCCAGGAGGAGAAGGTGGAGGACCTCGGGCTCATGGCTCCGGCGGGCCAGCTGTGGTCCACGGCCGCCGACCTCGCCCGCTTCGCGAACTTCCTGCTGCACGGGGACGAGGAGGTGCTGGGGCGCGACGGGGTGCGTGAGCTGCGTGTTCCGGCGGCCCCCGGCGACGGGGACAGCGGGTACGGCCTCGGCACCCAGCTCCTGCACCGCCGGGGCAGGGATCTGGCCGGGCACACGGGCTCTGTGCCGGGGTTCACGGCCGGGCTGTGGGTCTGCGAGGAGGAGGACCTGGGCGCCGTGGTCCTCGGCAATGCCACCTCGCAACTCAGCTCGGGCACGCTCGCCGCCGAGCTGCTGGAACTCGTGGCGGAGGCGGAGCCGCGCATTCCCGAGCTGTGGAGGCCGCTGCCGCACGTGGACAGGGAGCTTCTGGCGCTCACGGGCCTGTGGTACTGGGGGAGCGACCCGATCGCGGTACGTCTCCGGGCGGGCGGGGGCCTGGAACTCGGGCCGGTCAAAGGCGGTCGGCAGTCACGCTTCGTACCCGCCGACGACGGAAGCTGGGTGGGGCTTGACGGCTACTACTCGGGCGAGACGCTGAGCGTCGTACGGGGGCCGGAGGGCGAGGTGAGCCACTTGGACCTGGGGTCCTTCGTCTTCACGCGCGAGCCCTACGCGGAAGGCGGCCCGACGCCGGGCGGTGTCGTGCCGGAGGGCTGGCGCGGGTTGCCGAGCTGAGGGTGGGCTGTTTCACGTGAAACATGGAGCGACTGCCACGGGGGGATGTTTCACGTGAAACATGGACCGACCGGCCTCAGGGCGATGTTTCACGTGAAACATCCTCTCGGCGGCTCATCCGGGGCGTCGCAATGTTTCACGTGAAACATCCCGTGTGCGCGGCTCGCGATGTTTCACGTGAAACATGTGGTTCGGCGCCGAGTCAGAGCGTGAGCTTGAAGCCCACGTGCGAGTCGACGAAGCCCAGCCGCTTGTAGAAGCGGTGGGCGTCGCCGCGGGTGGCGTCCGAGGTGAGCTGTACCAGGCTCGCGCCCTGGCGGCGGGATTCCTCGATGGCCCAGGTGATGAGCTGGGTGCCGAGCCCTCCCCCGCGAGTGGTGGCGGACACCCGTACCGCCTCGATGATCGTGCGCGTGGTGCCCTGGCGGGACAGCCCGTGCAGCACGCTGAGCTGCAGCGTGCCGACGATCTCGCCGTCGCGCTCGGCCACGACGAGGTGCTGGTTCTTGTCCTCGTCGAGACGGTCGAACGCCTGGTGGTACGGCGTGAGGTCGTCCGGGGACTCGCGCTGGGCGCCGAGCGGGTCGTCCGCGAGCATCGCGACGATCGCGCTGATGTCGCCGCGTGTGGCCGGGCGTATGTGAAGGGTGCTCATGCCCGCGATCCTAGGCGCGGGCTCCGCCGGGCCCGGCCTCGGTCGTGGGTGGGAGCTACCGCTCAGGCGGGCTGGCCGAGGAGGCGGGGCGAGGCGTCCAACTGCTCCATGGCGGTCACGAGCGGGGCGAGCTGCGGGTCGAGAGCGGCCTCGTCGAGTGCGGCGCGCAGGGCCGCGTCATTGGTGGGGCGGGCCTCCTCCAGGAGGACCCGGCCCGATTCGCTCACGTCGGTGTAGATGCCACGCCGGTCGGTGGGGCAGAGGTAGCGGGCGAGCAGGCCCCGGTCCTCCAGACGCGTCACGAGGCGGGTCGTCGCGGACTGGCTGAGCACGACGGCCTCCGCGACCTGCCGCATCTGGAGGTGGCCGCCTTCGCCGTCGTGCTGTCGGCTGAGGACGTCGAGGAGGGAGTACTCCCGCACGCTGAGGCCGTGCGCCGCTTGGAGCGCGCGCTCGATGCGCGTCTCGATCCGGCTGTGCAGCAGCGAGAGGGCGGACCAGCTGTGCGCGAGCGCTGTGAGAGCGGGGTCGGTCGCCGTCATCGTTCTCTCCTCCGTCCGTCCCGGATGTCCCAGCCTAGGCCAGGTATGAAATAGCCACTGGTTGCAACTATACGGCGTATGCAAATATTCCAGCCGGGTTCGACTCTCCCCGCTCTCCCCGCTCAGCCCGTCGCCGTGCTCAGCGGCGCGTACCGCTGGAACCGGTTCCCGGGCAAGCCGGGGGCGCCGCGCAGCATCAAGCGGCTGTGGAGGACGGAGCGCAGGCCGTGGCCGGTGAGCCAGTCGCGCAGTTCCTCCTGGTGGTTCTCCAGCACGATCCGCACCGGCGTCCGGACCTCGTGGACGAGGTCGGCGACGAGGGCCCGGGCGAGGACCGGCTCGCGTGCGACGAGCGGGCCGAGGAGAGCGGCGTGCGGCTCGGTGCGGAGGGCGGCGAAGCCCAGGACCTGGCCCTCCGCGTCCTCGGCGAGGCTCATCCGGTCGGCGAAGGCCGGGAGCCGCGCGAGCAGCGGAGTACGGTCCAGGCCGAAGATCTCGCGGTCCACGTCGAGCAGGGCGCGCAGATCACCGGCGGTGGCCCGCCGGACCCGTACCCCCGGAATCGCGCCGGCACCGGTGAAGTGGCCCTCCAGCGTCTCCACGTTTCCCGTCGCCGCCGTGCGGAAGCCGAGATCCTCGTAGAGCGGTGCGCGCTCGTCGCTCGCGTAGAGCGCGAGGGCGTCGACGGGCTCCCGCGCGATCACCTCGCTGAGCAGGCGACGGCCGAGCCCCTGCCCCGCGTGGTCGCGGCTCACGAGCAGCATGCTGAGCACGGTCAGGCCGGGGCGCTCCTCGGGGCCGTAGCGATGGCTGACGCAGACGGCGCGGAGCCCGCCGCGGGGGTCGTCGATGCCGTGCCCGGTGCCCGCGGTCAGGAGCAGGGTCCAGAGCCGTCGGTCCGGGAACCAGCCTCTGTTCTCCGCCAGCTCCAGGCAGTGCGGGAGATCGTGCAGGGTCAGCCTGCGGAGAGCCAGAGCGGCGGACGGCGGAGGAGTGGGCAGCACGCGCTCAGGCTTACCGACGTCAGGGGCGTGCGTCCACCCTCTTTTCGGACTACGGACCTGTTCCGCGGTGAGGGATGTTTCACGTGGAACATCGCGTGACGCGGGAACAACGTGCGGATGCTCGGCGGATGACCGCAGAGGGGCGGTGCCCCGTGCGGCCTGCGCCGCGTCAGCCGAGATCCGTGTCGAGGAGGGCGAGGACCCCCTCGATATTGCCGTCGAGGTAGTGCCGCAGGGAGAGCGGGACGAGGTGGACGGAGGCGATACCGACACGGGTGAAGGGGATACGGACGATTTCGTAGCTTCCACAGGGCTGTTCCATCTCGGGTCCGTGCCGCTGCTCCAGATCCATGGACACGAGGCGGCAGACGAAGAAGTACTGGACCTTGACCCCGGTGGCGCCGCCGTCCGCGCCGATGTGTTCCACGGTGTCCACGAAGCACGGGACGACATCGGTGATCTTCGCGCCCAGCTCCTCGTGGACCTCTCGGTGCAGGGCTTCGACGACGGTGGCGTCCTCCGGCTCGACGCCGCCGCCAGGGGTGACCCAGTAGGGGTCGACGCCGGGCTTGACGCGCTTGATGAGGACAAGATCCTCGCCGTCGAGCAGGACGGCACGAGCGGTGCGCTTGACCACGGGGCGAACGGTCATGGAAGGAATGTGGCCCGAGTTGTTTCACGTGAAACATGCGCGCCCCGGGCGCTTGGAAGAACGGTGTGTGGTGCTTCGCGCGCTCCGGGGCGCGTTCAGCCCCAGTCCGCCGCCGCCCGCAGCAGGCGGTCGTGGGTACGGGAGAGGTGGGGCAGGGCGAGGGTGCCGGTGCGGGCGACGAGGAAGTACGTACGCAGCGGGGCCACCGCCGGATTGAGCAGGAGCCGGAGTCGTCCCTCGGCGAGGGGCCCCGCGCAGAGGTAGCGCGGCAGGACCGCGAGGCCCGCACCCGCGAGGACGCAGCCGAGCACGGCTCGCAGATCGGGGACGATCACCGCGCCGGGGCCCGGGGGCAGCGCGTCGAAGACGGCGGTCCAGTAGCGCGCGACGAGCGGCAGCGACTCGTGGCAGTCGACGAAGGGGAGCGGCTGGGCGCGTCCCGGGACCGGCGCGGTGCCGCCGCTGAGACGCTCGACCGGAAGCCGGTCCGCCCAGGTCGGCGCGGCGACGAGGACGAGTTCCTCGTCGCACAGCGCGGTGGCGGTGAGCAGGCCACCCCGCGGGCGGACCGTGCTGATCGCGAGATCGTGATGCCCGGCGGCGAGCCCCTCGAGGCTCTCCTGCGCGGTGCCGAACGTGGCCCGGATGCCGAAATCGGGGCCCTCCCCCTTGTCGAGACCGCTCAGCGCGGGCAGGGCACGTTCGGCGAGGAATTCGGGAGGCCCGGTGAGGTGGAGGGTCCGCGCGGGGCCGCCGTCCGTCGCGACGCCGCCCTCGGCGATCTCGGCGAGGGCGTCCAGGTGCGGGGCGGCCTTGTGGGCCAGTTCCTCACCGAGGGACGTGGGCGTCACCCCGCGCGCCTGACGTAGGAAGAGCGGGCGGCCCACCTGGCGTTCCAGGGCTCTTATCTGGGAGGTCACCGCGGGTTGCGAGAGGCCGAGCAGAGCGGCGGCACGGGTGAAGGAACCGGCGCGGTGGACGGCGACGAAGGTGCGCAACAGGGCGAGATCCATCGCGACTGCCCCCTCCGGTGGTCGCGGGCCCGCAGCGGGCCCGGGCGGTCAACGATAAATCTGGCGATACCCAGTCGTCCCTACAGTGATTGGACAATGACAGACGGTCAACTAGCCTTGGTCGAGCGGTTCTTCACGGAAACCGTGAGTGGTCCGAGTCACGAGGGGGGGAGGCTCGGACCACCCGCGCGCGCCGTCCTGTCCGCTCAGCCCTCGCTCTCGTCGAGCGCCCGCAGTACGTCGGCCACGAGGTCCTCTGTGTCCTCGGCGCCCGCCGAGAAGCGGACGAAGCCCTCGGCGACCGCGTCCCCGCCCCAGCGACGGCGCCGCTCGGCGGTGGAGCGCACACCCCCGAAGCTCGTGGCGTCCTCGACGAGCCGGGCGCGCGCGAGGAAGCGCTCGGCGTGCTCGCGCGAGGGCAGCGTGAAGCCCAGGACGGTCCCGTACCGCAGCATCTGCGCCGTGGCGAGCTGGTGCGCGGGGTCATCGGGGAGCCCGGGGTAGCGCAGGCCGCTCACCTCCGGGCGGGCGCGCAGCGCCTCGGCGAGGGCGAGCGCGTTGGCGTTCTGCCGGTCGAGGCGCAGGTGGAGCGTCGCGAGCGAACGGTGCGCGAGCCAGGTCTCCATGGGCCCCGGGATGGCACCGATGATCTTGCGCCAGCGCCGCACGCCCTCCAGGAGAGCCGGGTCTCGCGTCGTGACATGGCCGAGGAGGACGTCGCCGTGGCCGGTGAGGGCTTTGGTGTCGGAAGCGACGGAGAAGTCCGCGCCGAGGTCCAGCGGGCGCTGGCCGAGCGGAGTGGAGAGGGTGTTGTCGACTCCGACGAGCGCGCCCCGCTCGTGCGCGGCGGCGACGAGGCGCCGGATGTCGCAGACGTCGAGGCCGGGGTTCGAGGGCGACTCGATCCACAGCAGCCGCGCGCCGTCGAGCGCGTCGAGCTCGGCGTCCCCGCCGGTGGGGGCGGTGCGCACGGTCACTCCGTACGCGGTGAGCTGTTCGCGGACCAGGGGGAGGACCTGGTACCCGTCCGAGGGGAGCACCACGGTGTCCCCGGACCGCGTTTGCGAGAAGAGCACCGCGGAGATCGCCGCCATGCCGGAGGCGAAGAGCAGCGTCCCCGCTTCCTCGCCGGGCGCCTCCAGTTCGCTGAGCGCGCTTTCGAGGCCGGTCCAGGTCGGGTTGCCGTCGCGCCCGTACGTATAGGGCCCGGCGACCTCTCCCGGCAGGTGGAAGTGGGCCGCGAAGACCGGGCCCGGCATCGTCGGTTCGTTCCGCGCCGCTTCCGGCAGTCCCGCGCGCACTGCCCTCGTTCCGTCGCCAGTCATGCTGTCCCTCTTCTCGTCCGCCGCCGCTCCCGGGCCGCCTGTCGGGGCCGTGACCGGGCTGGTCCTCACCTCTCCCGCACCGCGCTGTGCCGGGCTCCCAGGATGGGGCACGGGACGGCCAGTCCGTGAGGCGGCCCTGTCAGAAGACGCGCGCGGCGGGGACGCCGCGTGCCGCCGGGGTGTCAGGCGCGCTCGGCGGGACGGCCGTCGGGCAGGGCGAGCGAGACGGCCCAGGAGACGACGGCGACGATGAGCCCGCCGAGGACCGCGGTCCAGAAGCCGCTGACGTGGAAGGGGACGTCGATGAGATCGCAGATCCAGGACGTGAGCAGCAGCATGAGGGCGTTCACGACGAGGGTGAGGAGCCCGAGGGTCAGGATCAGCAGCGGCAGGGTCACCAGCTGCACGAGCGGTTTCACCAGCACGTTCACGACGCCGAAGACCAGTGCGACGATAATCAGCGTGAGCGCCCTGTGGCCGGTGTTGTGGCCGGTGAGGGTGATGCCGTCGAGCAGCCACACGGCCACCGCGAGGGCCGCCGCGTTGGCGAGGGTCCGGAACACGAAGGTCTTCATGGGCCGATCGTGACAGACGGGGCCGGGTCCGGCGGCACCGATGCGGCGAAGGGGTGGAGGAAGTCGATGAAGGCATTCCGGCTGGACGAGCTGGACCTCGAACGGTCCGCGAACGAGGGCGCGTACTTGCAGTTCCTGCGCGAGCGGAACATGTCCGTGGGGCTCTACGCGCTCGACGCGGGGGCCTCCGACCCCCAGCAGCCGCACCGGCAGGACGAGGTCTACCTCGTGGTGAGTGGGCGGGCCGCGCTCACCGTGGGGCAGGAGACGACGGAGGTCGCGCGCGGCAGCGTCGTCTACGTGCCCGCGGGGACCCCGCACCGCTTCCACCACATCAGCGAGGACCTGCGGGTCCTCGTCGTCTTCTCGCCGCCGGAGGGCTGAGGAGGACGCCGGGGGAGCGAGCGCCCTCAGAACCTGCGGGCGGTCCGGGAATCCGCGGGTGGTCCGGGGACCTGTGGGCGGTCCGGGAACCGGCGGGCGGCCCAGGAACCCGCGGGCGGTTCGGCAACCCGCGAGCAGTCCCGGGAATCCGCGGGCGGTTCCGGGTGGGAACCCTGAGAGGGAAAGGCCAGTTCAGCGGGGTGTTTCTCAGGGTTCCCACGGATATAGGGGCCCTCTCCCCTAGGGGTACGAATCAGGGATAAGCCAGGGTTGCCGAGCGCCCTCTTGCCGGGTTTTCCCGCCTAGCATCGAAACAGGCCGGGCGGGACCCGGAACCGGTGGAAGCGAGGGAGCAACGATGGGTGTGCGGGAGATAGTCACGGACCTTCCGTGGTGGGTGAAGTGGGTGGCCGTTCCGCTCATCGCGCTGGCGATCTTCGGCGGGGTGATCGTCTCTGTTCTGAGTGTGGTGATCGGCCTGCTCTTCAAGGTGCTCGTCTTCGTCGTCGTGGTCGCGGCGCTCGTGTTCGTCGTGCGCAAGTTCAAGGAGTCGGCGGGGCCAGGAAGCCGGCGCTGAGCGAGCGGCCCGCGCCGGTCCGCGCCGCGCCCGTCGCGCGGCCACCGGCGGGGGAATTCCGCGTCCCGGAGTTGACGGAACACCCCCCGAATGGGTGTCGTCGACCATCAACTCCCGTCCGGAGGAGCGCCCTTGTCCTCCACTGATGCATAGCTCTGCGTGACGCTTGGGCCGTCGGTGTTGCCGCCCGGGGCCGGTGTGTTCGTATGGTCCATGCGGGCCGAAGGGGTGAACGTGGAGGAATCCCCGCGCGCCTTGCATGTGCGGAACCCCTGGGGGCAGCCGGAATACGGGTGATCGGTGGCGGGGATTCCACGAACCGCCCGACCGGAAACGGCTCGGACGGATTTTCCCTCACGTTTCTTCCCGCAATCAGCAACAGCGGGATCACGCGCTGTGATGTGATGTGTTCACTGAGCTAGATGTCAGGAGTGTCAGGGGATTTGCCCCTGGCAAGGTGACGGCAATCGACGGGGTTGGCGATGCGCGAGTCCGTACAGGCAGAGGTCATGATGAGCTTCCTCGTTTCCGAGGAGCTCTCGTTCCGTATCCCCGTCGAGCTTCGCTACGAGGCCGCCGATCCCTACGCGGTACGGCTCACCTTCCACCTGCCCGGTGATGCCCCGGTCTCGTGGACGTTCGGGCGCGAACTGCTGGCGGACGGCATCGACGAGGCGTGCGGCGACGGGGACGTGCGGGTCTCGCCCGTGGAGCCGGAGCCCCTGCTCGACGGGGAGGGCCCCGGAGAACTGCACATCAGGCTCCAGGTCGGCACCGACCAGGCCCTCTTCCGGGTGGGCATGGCGCCGATCGTCGCCTTCCTCGACCGCACCGACCGCCTCGTCCCGCTGGGCGAGGAGCGCGCCTGCGCCGACTTCGAGAGCCACCTCGACGACGCCTTGCACCGCATCCTCGCCGAGGAGCCGAGCGCGGGCTGAGCCCGCCCGGAACCCCCAGGCCGGAATCCGCCCGGAACCCTCGCCGGGAACCGGAGCGACGCCCACCCCCGTGCCGCGTCGGGTCCGTCGGCCCCTCGCTCGCGGCGGTCCGCCCGCCCGTCGTGCCCGCAACGGCCCGCCCGCCCCTCGCGCCCGTCGCGGCTCCGTGCCCGTCGCGGCTCCGTGCCCGTCAGGTCCGTCGTGCCCGTCGTGGCCCCGCGCCCGCCCGCGTGCCCGCCCCTCAGCGTTTCCTGCGGCGTCCGCCGCCCCCGAGCAGCCGCCCGGCGGATACGGGGCCGGGCACCTCAGGTCGCGGCGGAACGCCCCCGACGCCGGACGACGGCGGGTGCGGAACACGGTCCGCCGAGACCACGAGGGTCGCGAGCGCCGTCGTGACCGGCACCGAGGCGACCAGGCCGATCGAGCCGACGAGCGTCCGCACGATCTCCTCGCCGACGAGTTCGCTCGTCGCGACCGCGCCCACGTCGCTGCGCGCGAGCGAGAAGAGCAGCAGGAGCGGTAGCGCGGCCCCCGCGTAGGCGAGAACCAGAGTGTTGACCACCGAGGCGATGTGGTCGCGGCCGATCCGGAGCCCCGCCCGGTACAGCGCGCGCCGCGTCATCCCGGGGTCGGCCTGGTGCAGCTCCCAGACGGCCGAAGTCTGCGTGACCGTCACGTCGTCGAGCACACCGAGTGAGCCGATGAGGACCCCTGCCAGGAGCAGCCCGCTCATGTCGATGTGCGGGTAGAGCCCGTGGATGAGCCCCGTGTTGTCGTCGGTGTTGCCGGTGAGCGCCGCCCAGCCGATGAAGAGCGAGCCCAGTACCCCGATGAGCAGCAGCGAGGTGAGGGTGCCGAGCACCGCGACGGAGGTACGTGCGCTGAGGCCGTGGCACAGGTAAAGGGCGATCAGCATGATGGCGCTCGCCCCGACCACCGCCACGACGAGCGGGTTCGACCCCTCCAGGATCGCGGGCAGGATGAAGAAGGTCAGCACCAGGAAACTCACCGCGAGCGCCACGAGCGCCATGAGGCCCCGCAGCCTTCCCACCGCCACGACGACGAGCGCGAAGACCGCGGCCAGCAGCACCATCGGCGGGGTACGGCCCACGTCCGTGACGGAGTACTGGAGGGCGCGCGGCGCGTCGGGCGCGTAGGCGAGGACGACCAGCTGGCCCGCGTGGAGCCGGCGCGAGGCGTCGGGGCGGATCAGCTCGGGGTAGCGGTGCCCCTTGTCCTTCCCCTCGGTGATCTCGACCGTCGCCTGCTCGCAGACACCCGCCGCGTGCTCCCCCGAGCCCGCGCCGGATTCCGCGCCCGGCCCCGACGCCCCCGTACCGCCGGACGCCGAGGAGCCCGTACCGCCTGCCGAGGGGTCCTGCGGGCCGTTCCCGCCGCCTCCCGCCCCCGCGCCGCCGCCCCCGGCCGCGTCGTTGCAGCCGACGTGCTCGATGCCCGTGACCTTGCCGCTGACGGTCTGCCGGTCGAAGCCGACGCCCGACCGCTCGTGTGCCCCCGGAGCACCGGGCCACAGCAGGACGAGCCCGGCGACGACGGCGGCGGCGAAGGGGACCAGGACAGCCGCGATGACCGTGCGCAGCCGCCGTGAACCGGGCGTCGCCGGGCCGTGGTGGTGGTTGTGCTCGTGGCCCGGGGCTCGGCCGCGGTCCTCCGGGGGCGAGGGGGGCGGTGCGGGCGCCTGAGGCGTGGGAGGTGGCGTCGTCACCGGCCGATCATCGCAAGAACGGAGGGGGCCCTCTGGCCAGCACGCCCGGACGGACGCTAGCGTGGGACGCGATTTGTCCCCGCGGGAGCTCGGAGCACCGGGCTGAGAGGGCGCTGATCTCCTCGTACGGCCGCACGCGCGGCCGGAGGACGAACGCTGCGCCGACCGCTGAACCTGTTACCGGGTAATGCCGGCGTAGGGAGTAGGTCTCATGACCACATCGGACGCGCACACCCCTGCCTCCGCGCAGCAGCACGACACCACCGCACCCACCCGCGCTCTCGGCGCGCACAAGGCGTACGTCGAGGGCGAACGGGCCGGGCTGCGGGTGCCCGTGCGGAGGGTGCACCTGAGCGATGGTCGCGCGCTGACGCTGTACGACACCTCGGGCCCGTACACCGACCCGTCCGTCACCACGGACGTACGGCGCGGGCTCGACACCCCCCGCGCACCGTGGATCGCGGCGCGCGGCGACACCGAGACGTATCCGGGCCGGGTGGTACGGCCGGAGGACGACGGTCTCCAGCACACCGTCCCGCGTGGCGGCGCGGGCGGCCTCGACGCGGTCTTCCCCGGGCGTCCGCGCCGCCCGCGTCGCGCCCGCTCGGCGGCGCCGGTGACGCAGCTCGCGTACGCGCGACGCGGCGAGATCACGGCGGAGATGGAGTACGCGGCGCTCCGCGAGGGCGTCGCCCCCGAGGTCGTACGCGAGGAACTGGCCGCCGGGCGGGCCGTACTGCCCGCGAACATCAACCACCCCGAGAGCGAGCCGATGGTCATCGGCAAGCGGTTCCTCGTGAAGATCAACGCGAACATCGGCAACTCGGCGGTCACCTCCTCGATCGAGGAGGAGGTCGAGAAGATGACGTGGGCGACGCGCTGGGGCGCCGACACCGTCATGGACCTCTCGACCGGGCGGAACATCCACACCACCCGCGAGTGGATTCTGCGCAACTCCCCCGTCCCCATCGGCACCGTGCCGCTCTACCAGGCGCTGGAGAAGACCGGCGGGAAGGCGGAGGAGCTGAGCTGGGAGCTGTACCGCGACACCATCGTGGAGCAGGCCGAGCAGGGGGTCGACTACATGACCGTGCACGCGGGGGTGCGGCTCGCGTACGTGCCGCTCACCGCGCGCAGGACCACCGGCATCGTCTCGCGCGGCGGCTCCATCATGGCGGCGTGGTGCCTCGCTCACCATCAGGAGTCCTTCCTGTACACGCACTTCGAGGAGCTGTGCGAGATCCTCGCCGCCTACGACGTGACGTTCTCGCTCGGCGACGGGCTGCGGCCCGGCTCCGTCGCGGACGCCAACGACGAGGCGCAGTTCGCCGAGCTGCGCACGCTCGGCGAACTCACCGCGGTCGCCCGCGAACACGGCGTGCAGACGATGGTCGAAGGTCCCGGGCACGTACCGATGCACAAGATCAAGGAGAACGTCGAGCTGCAGCAGGAGGTGTGCGACGGGGCGCCGTTCTACACGCTCGGGCCGCTCACCACGGACGTCGCGCCGGGCTACGACCACATCACCTCCGGCATCGGCGCCGCGATGATCGCGTGGTGGGGCACCGCGATGCTCTGCTACGTGACGCCGAAGGAACACCTCGGGCTCCCCGAC
Source organism: Streptomyces sp. Tu6071 (assembly GCF_000213055.1). Lineage (NCBI taxonomy): Bacteria > Bacillati > Actinomycetota > Actinomycetes > Kitasatosporales > Streptomycetaceae > Streptomyces > Streptomyces sp. Tu6071. The sequence goes on from NZ_CM001165.1 coordinate 3,842,395, forward strand.
AGGGACGACGTGAAGACCGGTGTCATCACGTACAAGATCGCCGCCCACGCCGCCGACCTCGCGAAGGGGCACCCGGGGGCTCAGGAGTGGGACGACGCGCTCTCGCAGGCGCGCTTCGACTTCCGGTGGGAGGACCAGTTCAACCTGTCGCTCGACCCGGAGACGGCGCGGGCCTTCCACGACGAGACGCTGCCCGCCGAGCCTGCGAAGACCGCGCACTTCTGCTCCATGTGCGGGCCGAAGTTCTGCTCGATGCGGATCAGTCGGGACATCAGCGAGCGATTCGGGGCGGAGAGCGAGGCGGAGTTGAGCAAGGAGGAGATCGCGGCCGGGATGATGGAGAAGTCACGGGAGTTCGCCGCGTCGGGGAACCGCGTGTACCTGCCGCTGGCGGAGTGAGCGGGAGCCGTCGGGCGGGCCGGGCCGGGCTCCTCATGGCGTGTCCCGGCCCGGTTCCGGGCCCATTTCACCGCCCGGTCGCGGGTTTCCTCCGGTGCTGAGCGGCAACCCGCAGGCCATGACTGGAGAGAACCCGCAGACCAAGCACTCCCGCGACGCCGTGGCCGCTTCGGCCTCCGCGCCCGGGACCGACAATGCCCCGGTGGCGGCAACAGCGTCGGAGAAGGCCGATGCGGCGCTCTCCGTGGCCGGGGCGAAGACGGAAGAGGCCACCGAGGCGGCACGGGCACGTGCGCGCGCCGCCGGAGCGGCGGGCAAGCGTGTCGAAGCGAAGGCCAGGACGGGCGTGGACGCCGGGCGGCGCAAGGTCTCCGAGGTCTCGGAGAAGGCCGTCGCCTCGGCGGGCACGGCCTGGGGTACGGTCCGCGAGCACAAGGTGGCCGCGGCGAGCGCGGGCGCCGGGCTGCTGACGGTGGCCACTGCCTCGTTCCTCGCGGGACGGAAGTCCGGCGTACGAGCGGTGGGACCGCTCACGCGGCTGACCGGCGGGAAGCTGTAGCGAGGGGAGTTCCCCTCGGAGCCCGATGTTTCACGTGAAACATCGGGCTCTTCCGCGTGCGGGGGCGGGTGCCGAGGGGGATGGCGTGGGGTGGGGCCGCCCGAGCGGGGGCGACGGCTTGCGATGTTTCACGTGAAACATCGCTCACTCCGGGCGGTGTTCCGGGCCGCCGAAGTCGGGGCTGCTGAAGTCGGGGCTGGAGTACCGGGGGCGGGAGGCCGCCTCACCGTCCGCCTCGGGGCTGCTGAAGCCGGGGCGGTGGTAGCCGAGTCGGGGCATACGGGAGGCACCGCCGCTGCGGCTCGGCACGGGCCCGTCCTGCGCGGGGCCCTCCTCGCCCGGTGGGCCCTCCCCGCCGTGCTCCTGGAGGCCCGCGTCGTTCTGGAAGTGCTCCTGGAAGAAGGGCAGAAATCCCTTCTCCAGAAGGGCACGTCGCCAGTCGGCGCGGGCCCGCTCCACGCCCTCGGCCTCCGGATCGGGTTCGGCGGTTCGCGCGCGGCGCGGGTCGGCGGGGAGCGCGGTGGCTCCGTTGCGCAGGGCGGCGAGCAGCAGGGCGACCCCGGCGACGAGGATGGCGGCGGCTGCGAGGAGGGCGAAGATCCAGCCCGCGGTGAGCAGGGCGTCGCCGATGACGTGCTCGCTGTCCACGAGCCGCAGCAGGTAGCCGATGAGCAGCAGGACGACGGCGGCGACCGCGGCGAGCACGGGGGTGAGCGCGGCGACCACGGCGACGGCCCCGGCTCCCGATGCCTCCGTCACCTCACCGAGCGCGGCGGCGAGCCCTCCGCCCTCCTGCGCCCGCACCGGTACCTCGGCCCTCTCGGTGTCCCCGGACGCGCGTATCCGCAGGTCCTCGCGGACTCTGACGTAATGCCGGTACTCGGGCGCGGCGGTGGCGGCGATGAGGCCCGCCGAGCCGAGCGCCAGGGCCTTCAGCCGCGTGGCGGGGAACTGCCCGTCGGGGTCCGGCGCGGCCGGCCGCGGGACGGCCTGGCGCAGGGCCTCGTCGAGGACTCGCTCGAACTCGGGGTGGTCCTCGGGCAGCAAGTGCGGAGCGCTGTTCATGTGCATCCCCCGATGCTCCGTAGGGCCAAGGCGCCCGCTGGGTGCGGGCAGAGGGCGGAAGCGGAGGAGAGCCTGCTACGGATAAGGCGATGGTAGGCCGGGGACGGCGCAGGGTAACAGGGTGTTTCCGGAAATTGACCGGTCGTACAGGGGGACGCGGCGGCACGTGCGCCCCCCGCACGCCGGGTGGCGCGCCCGTCCGGGCAGGCCGGGAGGGGCGTACGGGCGGCGGGCGTGCTCGTGCGCGGGGCGGTGCGGGATCGCCGTGCGCCGGAGCGGGCACGGAGTGCGGGTGGGTGGGGGTGGTACGGGGCCGTGGCGGGGCGGCGCGGATCGTACGGGGGTGGTGGCGGGGGCGGCGCGGGGTGGCGCGTGCGGGGGCCTTCGGCGCGGCGCGTGCGGGGCCGTGCGGCGCGCGGGTACCCGGGGCGGCGCGGTGATGGCCGGGGGGGGCGTACGGCGCGTGCGGGTGGTGGGTGCCGTACGGGGCGTGCGGGGTGGTGGGGCAGCGCGGGGCGTGCGGGGTGGTGGGGCAGGGCGGGGGGTGTCAGGCCGGGAAGGGCACCTGACGTACCAGCAGCGTCCCCGTCATGGTCACGCCGCCGTCCATCGCGACGGCCAGGCGGTCCGCGTAGATGTGCGGGTCCTCGATCACCGGACGCGGGGTCTCCTCGCCGTCCTCGGTGCCGACATCGCCGAGCAGGTACGGGATGGGGCTGTGGCCGTGGATGATGCGGGAGCCGCCGAAGGTGTCGAGCAGTTCACGTACCGCCTCGGGGCCCGTCCGCTCGTCACGGAAGGCGAAGCGCTTGGTGAACTTGCGGAAGAGGTCCCAGCATTCGTCAGGATCGTTGCGCGTGAGGACGTCGTGGATCGTGTCGTTGACGGCCTCGATCGTGGAGCCGTAGTCGAGGTAGGCGGTGGTGTCGGAGTGCACGAGCAGGTGCTCGTCCTCCTCCACGATCGCGTCGAGCCGGGACATCCACTGGAGATGGACGTCCTGGAGGCGGTCCATGTCCGTCTTCTGGCCACCGTTCAGGAGCCACGCCGCCTGGAAGGTGGCGGTGCCCGCTCCGGAGCTGACCGGGGTGTCGCCGAAGCGGCGGGCGCCGAGGAGGAGCAGCTCGTGGTTGCCCATGAGGGCCTTGCAGTAGCCGCCGGCCGCGGCGGCCTCGGCGGAGAGGCGCATGACGAGGTCGATGACCCCGATGCCGTCGGGGCCCCGGTCGGTGAAGTCGCCGAGGAACCAGAGGCGGGCGTTGCCCGCGGCCCAGTGGGCCTCCTCGTCGAGGAGCCCTTGTTCCTGGAGGGCGGCGACCAACTCGTCGAGGTATCCGTGCACGTCGCCGACGACGTAGAGCGGCCCGGGGCCGTTCGCGGGCGGCTGCGGCGCGGGTTCCGGCTGGGAGCCGATGACCGGCAGATCGCGCTGGGTGGGCGTGTAGTCCTCGTCCACGGGGGCCCCGGGACCGGCGGGCGGGGCGGCCTCGGACGGCGTGGCCGCCTCGGGGGCCTGGCGCTCCGCGTACGCCTGTGCCGCGTCCGCGTACCTGTCGCCCTCGCCCGGATAGGGCTCCGCCCCGTCCGCGAAGGCTTCGGGCTGGGGCATGTAGGCGGGGACGCGGAAGTCGCGCACCATCGGTGTTCGTTCCGCGGGTCCCTGACCGGCCCCCTGAGTCATTGACCCCTCCACCACGATCGCGCCGCTCCCCACCGCCCGGACTGCTCGGTCGCAGCGGCCCTCGGTGTCGTGCGCCCATCATAGGAATGCGGTGCGGGGTGTGGGACGCATCAGGGTGGTGAATCCCGCCGCACTCCACCCCGGCCCGGCGTTTTGCGCCGAAATGGCGGGGCGCGGCGCCGGTCCCGGCCCCGGAAACGCCCTGCCGGGACGCGGAACCGGTCCCCCGTAGGGAGTACCCACGAGGGGGAGGACGGCGGGGAGCGACGCAAGCCCGGAACCGCAACGGGGCCTGAAGCGCCGCTCCGGACTCGTCGTGACCCCCAGTGCCGCCGCTTGCCGGTGCGCTGCCTGTCTCGGGGGGCGGCTGTGGCTGGGGACCACGGGGCGCTCTGGGGGCGTGGAGACGGATGAAGGTCCGGGGGCAACCGGCTTTGAGGCCACGCTGCGATGCCACGACGTCGCCACGCCACGACGTCGCCACGCCGCGACGCCGCGACGCCACGTCTCGAAGGCACCTCGCGGGGCCCGTCCCGGGGCCGCGCCACCTCTGGGGCGATGTGGCCCTCGGAGGACGGCTGGCCCGAGGCCATGCCCTGGGGGCTGCCTGGTGGGGTCCCCGCCCAGGGAGTACTGCCGTCGCGGCGAGCACGTCCGTGGCCACTGTGCCTCGGGGAGGACCGGCCTCCCGGGGCCACGCCGCGAGGCCACGCCGCGACGCCACGCCGTGAAGGCATCTAGCGGGGCGCCTGTGGCCCCGGGAGGGCGGCTGGCCCCGAGGGAAGCCCCCCGGGGTCGCGCCCAGAAGAGTCCTGCCGTCGGCGCGACGCCATCCGTGGCCAGGGTGTCTCGGAGGGGACCGGCGTCCCGAGGCCACGCTTTGACGCCGCGACGTGAAGGCTTGCCGCACCGTGAAGGCGCACCTAGCGGGGCGCCTCCCCGGCCGCGCCACCTCTGAAGCGATGTGGCCCCGGGAGGACGGTTGGCCCCGAGGCCGCGCCCGAGGTCGCGCCCAAGGGCAGCCTCTCGGGGTCGCGTCCAAAGGAGTCCTGCCGTCGGGGCGACAACGTCCGTGGCCACGCTGCCTCGGGGAGGACCGGTGTCCCTGGGGCCACGCCTTGACGTCGCCTTCCGGGCCCGTACCGCGCAAGGCGCCCTAGGCGGCCCCCCGATTCCGAGGCCGCGTCCCGTCGCCACACTGGGGGCTGCCTCTCGGGGTCGCGCCCCAAGGAGCACGGCTTGCGGGGCGACGCCGCCTCCGAGGCCACGGTGTCGCGGGGAGGACCGCGAGCCCGAGGCCCGCTTTGACGAGCCCGTACCGCCCTCCTGGCCGAAGGCGCCCTGGGTGGCTACCGATTCCTGAGGCCGCGTCCCGACGCCGCGCTTCGGGGCTGCCTCTCGGGGCCGTGCCCGAAGGGACACCGCCCTTGGTGCGTCGTCACCCTCGTGGCCACGGTGTCGCAGGCGGGACCGCGAGCCCGAGGCCCGCTTTGACGCCGCCTCGCGAAGCCGTACCGGTCCGGTGGCCCCCCGGGAGGCACCCCGAGCACGCGGTCACCACCACGTCGAAGCCGCTTCACCCAGGTCGCGTCCGAGGCCGTACTGCGCGCGGTGGCCAAGGCGCCCGGCCCGAAGCCACGGCGTGGAAGCCGCCGCTCCGGGCCGCGCCCCCGCGCCGTACCGCTCCAAGTGGCCAAGGCGCCGCGTAAGCCGCCCCGACCACGAGGCCACGCCTCGAAGGCCGCCTCACCGCGCCTCGCCCCGAAGCACGCAGCCCCCGAAGCACGCAGCCCCCGAAGCACGCAGCCCCCGACGCGCGCAGCCCCGAAGCGCGCAGCCCCCGAGGCCGCCTCACCCGGCCCACCCCGCCCCAGGAGCGCCACACGCCCCCGAGCCGCACCCCGGGGCCACGACACCCAACGCCGCGCCCCCGGGAAGCCCCCGGAACGCCCCTCGGCCCCGCCCCGGCGTCCCCGCCGCTACCCCGCCCCCTCCCCCGACTCCCGTGGTGGGCTCACCGTCGTGCGGGGGGAGCGGCGTTGGGAGGAGGTGCGGATGATCAGTTCGGTGGGGATGACGCGTTCGAGCTGGTGCGGTGCGCCGATGCCCTCGATCGCGTCGATGAGGAGCTGGACGACGGCCGTGCCGATGCGGCGCGGCTTGAGCGAGAGCGTTGTGACGGGTGGCTCGGTCGAGGCGTAGACCGTCGACTCGCTGCAGCACACGAGGAGGAGGTCCTCGGGGACGCGGAGCCCGTACCTGCGCGCCGCCGCGAGCAGATCCGTGCCGTTGGGGTCGAAGAGACCGTAGACGGCGTCGGGGCGGTCGGGGCGGGCGAGGAGCCGGTCGGCGGCGACCGCGCCCGCGCAGGGGTCGTGGGCCGGGTACGACTCCAGGACGGGGTCCTGGCCCACGCGGCGGCACCAGTCGAGGTAGGCCGTCGTGGAGAGCCGGGTGTACGTGTCGGTCGTGGTCCCGGTGAGGAGGCCGATGCGGCGCGCTCCCGAGTCCGCGAGGTGGTCGAGTATGCCGAGGACCGCTGCCTCGTGGTCGTTGTCGACCCACGCCGTCACCGGGAGGGTGCCGTCCGGGCGCCCGTCCGAGACCACCGGCAGCCCCTGCCGCACGAGTTCCGCGACGACCGGGTCGTGGTCGGCCGGGTCGACGACGACGGTGCCGTCGAGCGCCACGTTGGACCACACGTCCACCGGGCTCAGGCGTGAGGTCGCCGGCAGGATGACGAGGGCGTAGCCCCGGTCGAGCGCGGCGGAGGTCGCCGCTCTCGCCATCTCGGCGAAGTAGGCGAATTCCGTGAAGGTGAAAGGTTCATCCCCATACGTGGTCACGGTCAGGCCGATGAGGCCCGATTTGCCCGTACGGAGTGTGCGTGCCGCCGCCGAGGGGCGGTAGCCCAGTTGCTCGGCCACCTCCCGCACATGGTGGCGGGTGATGTCGGGGAGACGGCCCTTGCCGTTGAGAGCATCGGAGACGGTCGTGATCGAGACCCCCGCCGCCGCTGCCACATCTCGGATTCCCGGCCGTCCGGACCGTTTGCCCCTGCGGGGAGTTTCGGCTCGGCTCACCTGCTGCTTCCCTGCTGCTGTCATGGGTTGCCGATAGTAGGGGTCTGTCAGGTGGGTACGGCGGGTGCATATGCAGACCTGTGATGTCACGTTTCTGCAAGGTGACACACCGTCAAAAGCCTTGTATTGCAAGGAAGTTATCCGCATACGGGCTAGTTACTCGCCAGTCGGCCGGTCGTGTGCCGGGTCTCTGTGGGGGCCGCCACGGGGGTGCGGCTCACCTGTACGGGCGACGCGCGCCACGGCGCCAGCCAGCAGCGCACGCAGATGAGCGTGCGCCCCCCGGCGGTCGCCACGGGAGAGCGCGGCGGGCGGCTCGGTTCTCGTCTCCCCCGGAAGGCGGCCGACGGCACCTCTCCCGGGAGGCGAGGTGAGGGCGCCCGCGTCAAGGTGGGGGCGCGTGGGTCATTTCATGCGCTGGGCGTCTACCGGGTGCGCCCTCCACGGTGTCCAATATGCGGACGGGCGCGTCGAGGGCGGCCCGGCGGCGGTGGGCGATCCCCGAGCCGGCCGGGAGGCTCGGGGCCCGTTTCCCGGGGCGGCACGGGCCGCGCGGGAATACCGGCACGTACAGAAGGAGGTCCCGCGGTGAGCGGTACGAACCCCAGACTGCGAGCGGTACTGGACGACATCCCGGCCTATGTGCCGGGCAAGGCGGCGGCAGGCGGGAACGGTCCGGCGTTCAAGCTGTCGTCCAACGAGAACCCGTACCCGCCGCTCCCCGGGGTCATGGAGAGCGCGCTCGCCGCGGCCGGGTCGCTCAACCGGTACCCGGACCTCGCGGCGACGGGTCTCGTACAGGCGCTGGCGGAACGTTTCGCCGTACCGGTCTCGCACCTCGCTGCGGGTACGGGCTCGGTCGGCGTGGCGCAGCAACTGCTCCAGATCACCGCTCAGGCGGGTGATGAGGTCGTCTACGCCTGGCGCTCCTTCGAGGCTTACCCGATCATCACCCGGATCAGCGGGGCGAAGGCCGTCGAGGTCCCGCTCACGGGCGACGAGGAGCACGACCTCGACGCGATGCTCGCGGCGATCACCGAGCGGACCCGGCTCGTCTTCGTCTGCAACCCCAACAACCCGACGGGGACGGTGGTACGGAAGGCCGCGCTGGAACGTTTCCTCGACCGGGTGCCCTCCGACGTGCTCGTGGTGCTGGACGAGGCGTACCGGGAGTTCATCCGTGATCCGGAGGTCCCGGACGGTGTCGAGCTGTACCGGGATCGCCCCAATGTGTGCGTGCTGCGGACCTTTTCGAAGGCATACGGTCTCGCGGGGCTCCGGATCGGCTTCGCGATCGCGCACGAGCCGGTGGCCGCCGCGCTCCGTAAGACCGCTGTCCCCTTCGGCGTGAGCCAGCTCGCGCAGGACGCCGCCGTCGCCTCGCTCGCCGCCGAGTCGGCGCTCCTGGAGCGCGTCGACGCCCTCGTCGTCGAACGCGCCCGCATCGCGGGGGAGTTGCGCGCCCAGGGCTGGACCGTCCCCGAGACCCAGGCGAACTTCGTGTGGCTCCGGCTCGGCGAGCGCACCCTCGACTTCGCCGCCGCCTGCGAGCGCGCGGGCGTCGTCGTGCGGCCCTTCGTGGGCGAAGGCGTCCGCGTCACCGTGGCCGAGACGGAGGCGAACGACATCTTCCTGTCGGCTGCGGCAAGTTACCGCAAGGAACTGGACCGCTGACGGTCCTTTTCCCGCCTACGTGACGGAGCCGCCGGGCGCGCGGGGGCCGGCCCACCCTCGGGGGGCGCACGGCGGCCCCCGAGCGCCCACCACACGCCACGACCGCCCCGCCTCGGCGTCGGTTGCGCGGGGCGGCGTTGCTTCCGTGGTGCGGGGCCGCCCTTCGCGTCGTCGGGCCGCTCCCGCGTTGTCGGGGCGCTTCTGTGGTGCTGCGCTGCTTCTGCGTTGTCGGGCGGCCTCTGTAATGCTGAGCCGCCTCCGCGTCGCCGGGCGGCCTTCGCGTTGTCGGGCTGCTTCCGCGATGCCAGGCCGCTCCCGTGATGCTGTCCCTCTTCCGCGATGCCGCCCCGCCCCGTAGCGCTGCGCCCGTCCGAGATGGCACGCCTGCTCCGGCAATGCCGCGGCCACCCCGGCGAGGGCGCGGCCAGTCGCCGCGATGTCGCATCTGTGAGTGCGACCCCACCAGACCGCCCAATCTGAGAGGCAGCCAACGATGTTGAGCCTGGTCCGCGATGCGCTGCTCAATCCGTGCGACGTCGCGCCTGCGCCCGCGATGTCGTCCGTGAGTGCCATCCGGCCTGCGGGGCCCGCCCACTTCGGCGGGCCGCCAGCGATGGCGAGCCTGCTTGGCGATGTGGGCCCGCCCTGCGTCGCCACGTCTGCTCCGCGTCGCCACGCCCGTGAGCGCCAGCGCGCCGCAGACGTGACGCCCACCCCGGCAGGCAGGCAACGATGTTGAGCCTGGTCCGCGATGCGCTGCTCAATCCCTGCGATGTCTGCCGAGCCCCCGCGATGTCGTCCATGAGTGCCATCCGACCTGCGGGGCCCGCCCACCTCGGCGGGCCGCCAGCGATGGCGTGCCCGCTTGGCGATGTGGACCCGCCCTGCGTCGCCACGTCTGCTCCGCGTCGCCACGCCGGTAAGCGCCAGCCCGCCCCAGACGCGACGCCCAACCCGGCAGGTGATCAACGATGTTGAGCCTGGTCCGCGATGCCGTGCTCAGCCCCTGCGACGTCGCGCCCAGCCGCGAGGTCGCCCCGCCACGTAGCGTTACACCCGCCCGAGACGGCACGCCCGCACCCGCGATGCCGCGCTCAGTCCCTGCGACGCCGCGCGCAGCTCCCGCCATGCCGTGCCCATGAGTGTCACCTCGCCCGAAGCGCCCGCCCGCCAGGGCAGGCCCGCCGGCAATGCCGGGCCCGCTTCGCGATGGGGCCCTGCCCCGTGGCGTCACGCCCGTCCAAGAACGGCACGCCGCTTCCGCGATGCCACGCCTGCGCCGTGCGCACGCCTGCTTCCGCGCCGCCACGCCCGTAAGCGCCAGCCCGCCCCAGACGTGGCGCCCACCCCGGGAAACCGGCGGTGTTGAGCCTGGTCCGCGATGCCGCGCCCAGCCACCGTAAGGCCACGTCCGTTCCGCAATGCCGGGCTAGCTCCCGCAACACTGCGCCCAGAGCGCGCCAGCCCACCCAATGCGTGGCGCCCCCCGGCAGGCCGCCCCCGCCCCACGGCGAGGCCCCGTCGGCACGTACGTACGCGAGCCAGACCAGCCCCCCGCCGATAAGCGCGTAAGCCGCCCCCACACGTACGCCGGCCGCGACAAGCGTCGCGGGCGAAGTGTGAGAACGGACCGAAGCCGCCCCCGCACGCGCGCCGCTCCGACTCCCTCCGGCCACCAGATGCCCCCGGCCCCCGAGAGCCCCTCCGGCCGAGGCGCCCCCGTCCCCTCCCGGCGAGGCGCCCCCGAGAGCCCCTCCGGCCGAGGCACCCCCGTCCCCTCCTGGCGAGGCGCCCCCGACCCCTCCGGCCGAGGCGCCCCCGACCCCTCCCGGCGAGGCGCCGCCCGGCCCCTCCGGGGCGAGGCCACCGCCCCCGGACCAGGCACCCCCGCTCCCTCGACGCGTACGGAGGGCGAGGGCGAACCCGCCCCCCGTACCAAGCGCCCCGCCCCTTCGCCAGAACCCGCCCCCCTCGGCCCCTGCCCAGGAGCGGAGCGCTCCGTACCGCTGTAGTGGACGTCACAGCCCCCGGTTTCGGGCCTCAGATCGGCCTGCAACACCACCGCAAAAGCCGCTAATCGGTACAAAAGCAAGCGTGTAATTCCCTAAATCACCACCACGCGAAGCCCTCACCCCGGGGACCCCCTGTTCGTATGAAACGACCGTGGGACATAATGCTTGTGAATGTGAACGCTTTCACAAGCGCGTCCCGGTTGGGGCTGCTTTGCCCTGGGCGAATGCGGACCAATCGGGAGTCGTGAGGGCGGGATCAGGCTGTGCCCACGGTGTCCACCGCGTGCACAGAGATCAGCGAAGCGAGGAGGATTTCGTGGATCTCGCACTGGCGCCCGAGACGCTGGCCCGTTGGCAGTTCGGCATCACGACCGTCTACCACTTCCTTTTCATACCCCTGACCATCTCGCTCGCCGCGCTCACCGCCGGCCTGGAGACGGCCTGGGTCCGTACCGGCAAGGAGAAGTACCTCAGCGCGACGAAGTTCTGGGGGAAGCTCTTCCTGATCAACATCGCGATGGGGGTCGTCACCGGGATCGTGCAGGAGTTCCAGTTCGGCATGAACTGGTCCGACTACTCGCGGTTCGTCGGGGACGTCTTCGGGGCGCCGCTCGCCTTCGAGGCGCTCATCGCCTTCTTCTTCGAGTCGACCTTCATCGGCCTGTGGATCTTCGGCTGGGACAAGCTGCCGAAGAAGCTGCATCTCGCGACGATCTGGATGGTGTCGATCGGCACGATCCTGTCCGCTTACTTCATCCTCGCGGCGAACTCGTGGATGCAGCACCCGGTCGGCTACCGCGTGAACAAGGGCAGCGGACGGGCCGAACTCACCGACTTCTGGGCCGTGCTGACCCAGGAGATGACCCTCACCCAGATGTTCCACACGCTTGCCGCCTCCTTCCTCACCGGAGGCGCCTTCATCGTGGGCATCGCGGCGTGGCACCTGGGCCGTAAGCGCCGGGCGAAGCACGACAAGCGGCACATCGCCACGATGAAGACCTCGCTGCGGCTCGGTCTCGTCACGCTCGTCGTCGCCGGTCTGCTCACCGCGATCAGCGGGGACTCGCTCGGCAAGGTCATGTTCAAGCAGCAGCCCATGAAGATGGCGGCGGCGGAGGCGCTGTGGGAGGGCCAGGACGCCGCGCCGTTCTCGATCTTCGCCTACGGGGACGTGGACAAGGGGCACAACAGTGTCGCCTTCGAGATCCCCGGCATCCTCTCCTTCCTCTCCGACAACGACTTCACCTCGCACGTCCCCGGCATCAACGACACCAACAAGGCCGAGCAGGAGAAGTACGGGCCCGGCGACTACAAGCCCAACATCCCGGTCGCCTTCTGGGGCTTCCGCCTGATGATCGGCTTCGGCATGACATCCTTCGCCCTCGGTCTCGCGGGCCTGTGGCTGACCAGGAAGAAGTTCATGCTGCCGCAGCACCTGCGCGTCGCCGAGGACGAGATCCCGCACCTCGTGCTGTGGCGGGACAAGGTGCTCAGCCCCCGCTTCACACAGCTTTTCTGGCTCGCCGCACTCGCCACGATGTGCTTCCCGCTCCTGTCGAACTCGGCGGGCTGGATCTTCACCGAGACGGGCCGTCAACCCTGGGCGGTGTACGGCCTCTTCAAGACGGCCGACGCGGTCTCGCCCGGCGTCTCGCAGGCCGAGGTGATCATCTCGCTGAGCGCCTTCACGCTCCTGTACGCGGTGCTCGCCTTCATCGAGTCCAAGCTCCTGGTGAAGTACGCGAAGGCCGGGCCGCCCGAACTCACCGAGGCCGATCTGCACCCGCCCACGCGCATCGGCGGCCCGCCCGGACCGGCCCGTACGGGCCGGGACACGGCGGAGAGCTCGCCGGGGGACGACCGTGACGCGGCCCGCGAGGACGCGCGTGACGACAACGATGACGACGCCGACCGGCCGATGGCCTTCTCCTACTGAGCCCGAAGGAGGGAAACGACCATGGAACTCCACGACGTCTGGTTCGTGCTGATCGCCGTCCTGTGGACCGGCTACTTCTTCCTGGAGGGCTTCGACTTCGGCGTCGGCGTCCTGACGAAGCTGCTGGCCAGGGACCGCACCGAGAGGCGGGTCCTGATCAACACCATCGGCCCGGTCTGGGACGGCAACGAGGTCTGGCTGCTCGCGGCGGGCGGCGCGACCTTCGCCGCCTTCCCCGAGTGGTACGCGACGCTCTTCTCGGGCTTCTACCTGCCGCTCCTGGTCATCCTGCTGTGCCTCATCGTGCGCGGCGTCGCCTTCGAGTACCGCCACAAGCGGGACGAGGAGCGCTGGCAGCGCAACTGGGAACACGCCATCTTCTGGTGCTCCCTGCTGCCCGCCTTCCTGTGGGGCGTCGCCTTCGCGAACATCGTGCGCGGGGTGAAGATCGACCGCGACCTGGAGTACGTGGGCAGCCTCGGCGACCTCCTCAACCCCTACGCGCTGCTCGGCGGGCTCGTCACGCTGAGCCTCTTCACCTTCCACGGCACGGTGTTCACCGGGCTCAAGACCGCCGGTGACATCCGGCACCGGGCCCGCGCCCTGGCGCTCCGGCTCGGGCTCGTCACCGCCGTACTCGCGCTCGGCTTCCTCGCCTGGACCCAGGCCGACAGCGGGAACGGCAAGAGCCTCGTCGCCCTCGTGGTCGCGGTGCTCGCGCTCGTGCTCGCGCTCCTCGCCACGCTGCGCGGGCGCGAGGGCTGGGCCTTCGCCCTCTCGGGAGTGACGATCGCCGTCACGATCGCGATGTTCTTCCTGACCCTCTTCCCGGCGGTCATGCCCTCCTCGCTCAACGGCGACTGGAGCCTGACCGTCGAGAACGCCTCGTCGAGCCCGTACACGCTCAGGATCATGACGTGGTGCGCGGCCGTCGCGACCCCGCTCGTCATGCTCTACCAGGGCTGGACGTACTGGGTCTTCCGCAAGCGCATCGGGACGCAGCACATCGCCCGCGCGCACTGAGACCGGTGCGGGGCCGTCGGCCGGCGACCCGGTGGCCCCGCACCTCCCCCTCCGAGGCAGCCGCTGCCGGTCTGCCCCCGCCCCGCCCTCAGCCGCCACCCCTGCCCCATCCGCCTCGCTCGCGGAAGGATGTTCCACGTGAAACCCGTAGATCCCCGACTCCTGCGGTACGCCCGCGCCACCCGCTTCTTCCTGGGGGCCGTCGTCGGACTCGGTGTGCTCGGCGCCCTGTTGGTGGTCGGGCAGGCGATGCTCATCGCCGAGGTCGTCGTGGGCGCCTTCCAGCACGGCGAGGGCGCGGACGAGCTGCTGCACCCGCTCCTGCTGCTCGTCGCGGTCGCGTGCGGGCGCGGGCTGGTCTCCTGGCTCACCGAGACGACGGCGCACCGCGCGAGCGCGGCGGTGAAGTGCGAACTGCGGCAACGGGTGCTGGAGAAGGCGGCGGCCCTGGGCCCCGGCTGGCTCGAAGGGCGCCGGACCGGCTCGCTCGTGAACCTCGCGACGCGCGGAGTCGACGCGCTCGACGACTACTTCTCGCGCTACCTCCCCCAGCTCGGTCTCGCGGTCGTCGTCCCCGTCGCCGTGCTCGCCCGGATCGTCACGGAGGACTGGGTCTCGGCGGCGATCATCGTCGTCACGATTCCGCTCATCCCGGTCTTCATGATCCTCATCGGCTGGGCGACGCAGAAGCGGATGGACCGCCAGTGGCGGCTGCTCTCGCGCCTGTCCGGGCACTTCCTCGACGTCGTCGAGGGGCTGCCGACGCTCAAGGTCTTCGGCCGCGCGAAGGCGCAGGCCGAGTCGATCCGCCGGATCACGGGCGAGTACCGCCGCGCCACGATGCGCACGCTGCGGATCGCCTTCCTCTCCTCCTTCGCGCTCGAACTCCTCTCGACGCTCTCCGTCGCGCTCGTCGCCGTGACGATCGGCATGCGGCTCGTCCACGGCGACATGGATCTGTACGTGGCACTCGTCGTGCTCGTCCTGGCCCCCGAGGCGTACCTGCCGCTGCGCCAGGTCGGCACGCAGTACCACGCGGCGGCCGAGGGACTCGCCGCCGCCGAGGAGGTCTTCGAGGTCCTGGAGACCGAGGAGCGCGCGGCAGGCACCATGGAGGTGTCCGAGGGCGAACTGGGGGTCGAGGGCCTGACCGTCCGCTACCCCGGCCGCACCGCGCCCGCGCTCGACGGGGTCTCGCTGCGGGTGCGCCCCGGCGAGACGGTCGCGCTCGTGGGGCCGAGCGGCGCGGGCAAGTCGACGCTGCTCCAGGCCGTGCTGGGTTTCGCCCGCCCCGATACGGGTCGTGTCACCGTGGGCGGCACGGATCTCGCGGGGATCGACCCCGCCCTCTGGCACGCGCGGATCGCCTGGGTCCCGCAGCACCCCGCGCTCTTCGCGGGCACCCTCGCGGAGAACGTCCTCCTGGCTCGTCCCGACGCCACCGAGGCCGAGGTCGTGCGCGCGCTGCGCGACGCGGGGGCGTGGGAGTTCGTACGGGAGCTGCCCGACGGCGTGCGGACGGTGCTCGGCGAGGACGGCGCGGGCCTCTCGGCGGGACAGCGGCAGCGCCTCGCGCTCGCTCGCGCCTTCCTGGCCGACCGCCCTGTCCTCCTCCTCGACGAGCCCACCGCCGCGCTCGACGGCGCGACCGAGGCGGGCATCGTCGAGGCCGTGGGCCGCCTCGCCGCGGGCCGTACGGTCCTCCTCGTCGTCCACCGGCCCGCCCTGCTCGCGGTGGCGGACCGGGTGGTGCGGATCGACGCGGGCGCCGTCCCCGTCGGTGCGGCTGTTGCCGCCGGTTCTGCGGCCGTTGGCGGTGGTACGGGGGAGGGGGCGCCGCCCGCCGGGCCCGCCCGGCCCGTGCCGGAGGAGACCGGGGCGCGTACGGGTGCCGCTCTACTCGCCCGTGTGCGGGCCCTCGGCGGCGCGCACCGGCGGCGGCTCGCGCTCGCACTGCTGCTCGGGGCGCTCGCCCTCGCCTCCGCCGTGGGGCTCATGGCGACGTCCGGGTGGCTCATCTCGCGGGCCTCGCAGGAGCCGCCGGTGCTCTATCTCATGGTGGCCGTCACCGCGACGCGCGCTTTCGGCATCGGGCGGTCGGTCTTCCGGTACGGGGAACGGCTCGTCTCGCACGAGGCGGTGCTGCGAATGCTCGCGGACACGCGCGTCGCCGTCTTCCGCGGGCTCGCCCGCCTCTCCCCCGCCGGGCTGCGCGACCGCAGGCGCGGCGATCTGCTCTCGCGGCTCGTCGCGGACGTGGACGCCTTCCAGGACTACTGGCTGCGCTGGCTGCTCCCCGCGGGCGCCGCGTTCCTCGTGAGCGCGGGCGCGGTCGGCTTCACGGCCTGGCTGCTCCCCGAGGCGGGCGCGGTGCTCGCCGCCGGACTGCTGCTCGCCGGGGTAGGTGTCCCGTGGCTCACCGCGCGGCGCGCCCGTGACACCGAGCGGCGGCTCGCCCCCGCGCGCGGCGTTCTCGCCACGCGCGTCACCGAACTCCTCTCCGGGACCGGCGAACTGACCGTCGCGGGAGCGCTGCCCGCCCGCCTGCGGGCCGCGAGCGCCGCGGACGCCGAGCTGACCGGCATCGCGGCGCGCGCCTCCGCGTTCACCGCGCTCGGCGACGGGCTCATGGCGCTGATCACGGGCCTCACCGTCGCGGGCGCGGCAGCGTGCGGTGCGAACGCCGTCGTGGACGGGCGGCTCTCCGGCGTGGCCCTCGCCGTCGTCGTCCTCACTCCGCTCGCCGCCTTCGAGGCCGTGCTCGGCCTGCCGCTCGCGGTGCGGCAGCGCCAGCGCGTGCGGCGCAGCGCGGAGCGCGTGTACGAGGTCCTGGACGCGCCCGCGCCTGTACGGGAACCCGAGCGGCCCGCCGAAGCGCCTGCCTCGCCCTTCCCGCTGCGGCTCGAAGGACTCGTGGCGCGGCACCCGGGCGCGGCACGGCCCGCGCTCGACGGCGTGGACCTGACGCTCGACGCGGGGCGGCGGATCGCCGTCGTCGGCGCCTCGGGCGCGGGCAAGACGACGCTCGCGCACGTCCTGCTCCGCTTCCTCGACGCGGAGGGCGGCACGTACCGCGTCGGGGACACGCCCGCCACGGCGCTCGACGGGGACGCGGTGCGCGAGATCGTGGGCCTGTGCGCCCAGGACGCGCACGTCTTCGACAGCTCCGTACGCGAGAACCTGCTCCTCGCGCGCAAGGACGCCACCGA
Source organism: Streptomyces sp. Tu6071 (assembly GCF_000213055.1). NCBI lineage: Bacteria > Bacillati > Actinomycetota > Actinomycetes > Kitasatosporales > Streptomycetaceae > Streptomyces > Streptomyces sp. Tu6071. The sequence continues at coordinate 3,859,036 of NZ_CM001165.1, forward strand.
GGCCGAATTGCGGACGGTGCTCTCGCGGGCGCGGCTCCTGGACTGGGTGGACACGCTGCCCCACGGCCTCGGCACGCTCGTCGGCGAGCACGGGGCGCGGCTCTCCGGCGGTCAGCGCCAGCGGCTCGCGCTTGCGCGGGCCCTCCTCGCGGACTTCCCGGTCCTCGTGCTCGACGAGCCGGCCGAACACCTCGACCTGGAGACCGCCGACGCGCTCACCCGCGACCTGCTCGCCGCGACCGAGGGCCGTACGACGCTCCTCATCACCCACCGCCTGGCGGGCCTCGAAGGCGCGGTGGACGAGGTCGTCGTCCTCGACGAGGGCCGCGTTGTGCAGCGCGGCGACATGACCACGCTGCTCAGCACCCCGGGCCCGCTCCACCACATGTGGCGCCAGGAGCGGGCGACGGACGCGCTGCGCGGAGCCGCGGGGGAGGGGCCGGCGGGGTCGGCTTCGGCGGAGGAGGTTAGGGCGGAGGCACGGGACACGGTGGTCGCCGCGCGCTGAGCAGGGGCGAGGGGCCGGAGAAGCCCGTACTCCTGGGCGCGCGATGTTTCACGTGGAACATGGGGTGCGTCCTGGGGCAAGCGTGATGTTTCACGTGAAACATCGGGTGCGGCCGGGCGCGGGTGATGTTCCACGTGAAACATCGGCTGGTTCATCGCTCGGCAGGCGTGATGTTTCACGTGAAACATGAGCTGGACGCCCTTCGGGGATGTTTCACGTGGAACATCCGCCGAGGCAGCTTTGGGGATGTTTCACGTGAAACATCGTCAGGCTCTCTTCGTCCTCCGTACGGCTCAGCGAGTCCCCCGGGTGCACGCGCTGCGGAGGCGCGCGGTCAGCGGGGCGCCCACGATCCGGGGCATGGCACTCCGAACCGGAACCTCCGCACGCCCGCGCGGCACCCTCGTGGCCTCGGCCCTGAGTCTTCTCCTGCTCGGCGCCCTCGGGCTGACCGGTTCGGCGGCGGGGGCGGACCACTCCGAGAACGACGGGCCCGCGACGCCGAGTGCCGAGGTCGCGGTTCTCTACCGCGAGGCGGCCGTGGCGACCGCGAAGTACGAGGAGGGCCGGAAGGCCGTCAAGGCCCTGCGGGCGAAGTCGCGGGTCCTGGAGGCGCACCTCGCGAAGGAGCGCGGACGCCTGCGGCTGTTCCGCGAGGACGTCGGGCGCCTCGCGCGGGCGCAGTACCGGGGCCATGACGACGGCCTCTCGCTCACCGCCAACCTGCTCTTCTCGGACGACCCCGAGGCACTGATGGAGAACGTGGGGCTCGCGGGCAACGGCGATCGTGCGGTGACCCACCTCGTCCAGCGCTCGGCCCGCGCCGAGAGCGCCCTCGCGAAGGCGGAGCGGAAGGTGCGGACGAACCGTGAGGCCGTGGAGTCGCGTACGGCGCACATGGCTTCGCTCAAGAAGCAGGTCGACGCGAAGCTCCAGAGCGCGCGGGGCCGGCTCCAGGCGCAGGGCGAGAGCGCGGTGCTCGCGGGGCGCTGCCGGGGTGCGACCCGGATGGAGCAGGCGGCGTCCGAGTACCCGAGGGAGCGGTGGGTGACGCCGGTGCAGAACTTCGTCCTGTCAGCGGGCTTCGGCGGCTCGGGAAGCCACTGGTCGCACGGTCATACGGGGCAGGACTTCGCCGTCGGCATCGGCACCCCGGTCCGTGCCGTGGGCGGAGGACGGGTGGTGCGGGTCTCCTGCGGCGGGCCCTTCGGGATCGAGGTGGTGCTCCAGCACCCCGGCGGCTACTACACGCAGTACGCGCACCTCTCCTCGGTCGCCGTGGACCAGGGCGAGACCGTACGGACGGGGCAGTGGATCGCCCAGTCCGGCACGACGGGGAACTCGACGGGCCCCCACGTGCACTTCGAGGTCCGCCTGACCCCGGACTACGGCTCGGCGGTCTCGCCGCTGCCGTGGCTGCGCGAGCACGGAGTGCCGGTCGGGTAGTGCCCGCCCCCTGTGACCGGGTGCTCAGGGGACGTACGAGGGCACCCGCCGGGGGACCCGCGACCGCTCGACGACGGGGGCGGCGCCACTCAGGCCAGCAGCCGTTCGATGACCGCGGCGACGCCGTCCTCCGTGTTCGGGTGCGTGACGGCGGAGGCGGCGAGGCGTACCTCGGGGTGGGCGTTGCCCATCGCCCAGGACCGCCCGGCCCACGTCAGCATCTCGATGTCGTTGGGCATGTCCCCGAAAGCGATGACGTCCTCGGAAGCGATGCCGCGTTCCGCACAGCACTGCGCGAGCGTGCTCGCCTTGGACACCTCGCGGGCGCTGATCTCCAGGAGAGCGGTCGGGCTGGAGCGGGTGACGGCGACGAGGTCACCGACCGTGTCCCTGGCGAGCCGGAGGAAGGCGTCCGGGGCGAGGTCGGGGTGGTGGGCGAGGAGCTTGAGCACGGGTTCGGACTCCTCCGGCTGAGGCACGGGCCCCGAGTCGAGCCCGAGGAGCTTGGCGATCGGGGCGATGCTCGAAGCGGGATCGAGGTGGAGGGGCGGATAGCCCGGCTCGTGGTGGATGCCGCCCGTGCGCTCGACCGCGTACTGCGTACCGGGCGCGGCACGTCGCAGGCGCTCGGCGACATCGAGCACCGTGGCGGAGGGGAGGGGCCTGACCCGTACGAAGCGGTAGGGCACGCCGCGCTCCCGGTCGGGGGTGCGCAGGTCGACGACCGCCGCGCCGTTGCCGCAGATCGCGAGCCCGTGGCCGTCGACGTGCCCGGCGACCACGTCCATCCAGCGGGCGGGCCGCCCGGTGACGAAGAAGACGGTGACGCCCGCGCGCTCCGCGGCGGCGAGGGCCGCGAGGGTGCGCGGGGAGACGGTCTTGTCCTCGCGCAGGAGGGTGCCGTCGAGGTCCGTCGCGATGAGGCGGGGTCTGGGCCCTGGTGGGATCTCCGGCCAGGCGCGGTCGGAGACCGAGGGCGGCGCGGAGTGGGGGGAGCCGCCAGCGAGCCGCAACCGGGTGGTGACGGCGGCTCTCTCCGCGTCGGCCTCTCCAACGGCGCCCGCCTCGCCGTTCGTACGGGCCGGGGGCGCTTCGTCGTCGGCGCACGGCCCCTCGGACGGCTCGGGGCCGGTGATCGCGCGCACCGGTGCGGGCTCGCTCTTCGCGCGGGCGCCGGACTGCGCGGACCGGGACGGACGGTTCGTACCGGGCTGGACGGCCGCAGGCCCTGCGGTCGGAGAGGTCGCTGAGGTCACTCCGGCATTGTGGCGCATATGCCAGCACGGGCGTGCGACTTCCCGCACAGATGAGCCATTCGCGCCCCCTAAGAGCGCAACGCGCCGCGCGCACCCATGGGACCGCGCGCCAAACCCCGTGTCCTGGACAGACGCCGCTTTCCGGTCAGCCGGGCCCGGGGCCCCTGGGGGCGTACGGCCCGTACGCGCCCCTGCGCGGCGCGCCCATCCGTCACCCCGCTCCCCCGCACCCGCCCGCGCGCCCTCGGCCCACCCCGCGCGCCCAAGCGCCCCGCCCCGCTCCCGCCCGGCCCCGCACAACGGCCCCCGACCTGCCTACCGGCCGCCTGCCCACGCACCGCCGGTCGGGTCCCTGGAGGGGCCGTCCCCCGGCGAGGCGGGTGAGGCGGAGGGCCGCTCCCCGGACACGGCCTTCGGCCACGGAGAATCGGCCGAAAAAGAGAGCGACCCAAACGGCCGGGCGGGCCGGGGACGGCTTGACGGGGCCCGCACCGCTCGAAAGATCAGGGAGCGCTCGACCCGTGGAGGCGTCTCGGGGCCCCACGCGCTAGCGTCGCCGCTGCCACTTCGGCCACCGCGTGCGTGGTGGCGTGCGGCCCGGGGCGCGTCCGCGCCAAGGACCCATCGTCAGGCACGGCCCTCACTCCCTTCACCCCAGCTGCGCCAGTCCCTCCGTCGCGATGCGCTCGAACACCGACTGGTCGGCGGCGAAGTCGGAGTCGGCGATCGGCCAGTGGAGCACCAGCTCGGTGAATCCGGCCTCGCGCTGGCGGCCGGCGAAGTCGACGAAGGCATCGAGCGAGGCGAGCATCGTGGAGCGGTCGGGCGTGAAGGCGGTGAGGAGGATCTTGTCCAGCTCGGCGACATCGCGCCCGATGGCCTCGCACGCCGTGCCGAGCTTCGCGATCTGCCCGCGCAGCGCCGCGTCCGACTCTGCGGGCGTGCCCGTCTCGTACAGCTTGGGGTCGCCCGTCGTCACCCACGCCTGCCCGTACCGCGCTGCGAGCCTGAGCCCGCGCGGCCCTGTCGCGGCGACGGCGAAGGACAGCCGAGGGCGCTGCACACAGCCGGGGATGTTCCGCGCCTCGACGGCGGAGTAGAAGGTGCCCTCCTGCGTCACCGCGTCCTCGGTGAGGAGCCGGTCGAGCAGCGGGACGAACTCCGCGAGCCGGTCGGCGCGCTCGCGCGGCGTCCACTTCTCCTGCCCGAGCGCCGTCGCGTCGAAGCCGTCGCCCCCGGCCCCGATCCCGAGCGTGACCCGCCCGCCGGAGATGTCGTCGAGCGAGATCAGCTCCTTCGCGAGCGTGACCGGGTGCCGGAAGTTCGGAGAGGTGACGAGCGTCCCCAGGCGGAGCCGGGTGGTGGCGGTCGCCGCGGCGGTGAGGGTGGGGAGGGCGCCGAACCAGGGGCCGTCGCGGAAGGTGCGCCAGGAGAGGTGGTCGTAGGTGTACGCGGCGTGGAAGCCGAGTTCCTCGGCGCGCACCCACTGGGCGCGACCCCCTTCCGACCAGCGGTTCACGGGGAGGATGACAGTGCTCAGACGCATGTGACGACTCTACGAGGCGGCTCGGGCGCCCGGCCGCAGGCCCCGCGTGAAGCCGTCCGAGGCTCGTCCGTGCTCGCCCCGCCTCTTCGCGCCTCCGCGATGTTTCACGTGAAACATCGCGGGGCCCCTCCGAAAAACGCCTCCCTGGAGGGCCCACCCGAGGGACGAACTCAAGCGGACCGCTTCCCTCACCCCCGCAGGCCCTCCCCGATCCCCGTCCCCTGCGCCGCCCGCACCACGTGCGCCAGCAGTACCGCCGTCGTCACCGGCCCCACGCCGCCGGGGACGGGGCTGAGCGCTCCGGCGACGCGCGCCGCCGCCGGGTCGACGTCGCCCGTGAGGCCGCCGTCCGGGGTCGGGTTGGTGCCGACGTCGATCACGATCGCGCCGGGGCGGACGTGCTCCGCCGTGACGAGTCCCGGCTGCCCCGCGGCGGCGATCAGGATGTCCGCCTCGCGCGTGACCTCCGCCAGGTCGCGCGTGCGCGAGTGGCACACTGTCACGGTCGCGTCTCGGGCGAGAAGCAGGTGCGCGAGCGGCTTGCCCACGACCGTGGAACGTCCCACGACGACCGCGCGCGCCCCGCGCAAGGGGACCTCGTAGTGGTCCAGCAGCGCGATCACGGCCTCGGCGGTCGCGGGAGCGAAGGCCGCCAGCCCGGCCGCGAGGCGGCCGAGCGACAGCGGGTTCGCGCCGTCGACATCCTTCGCCGCCGGCACCGCCTCCGCGAGCGCCCGCGCGTCGACGCCCGGCGGCAACGGGGTCTGGAGGATCACCCCGTGCACGGAGCCGTCCTCGCCGAGTCCGCGCAGCGCGTCCCGTACCTCCTCCGTGCTCGCCTTCGGACCGAGGTGCACGACCTCGTGGAGCAGCCCGGACTTCTCGGCGGCGGAGACGAGGGAGCGCACGTACCAGGCGCTCGACTCGTCGTCCGTGGCGGTCACGACAGCGAGCTTCGGCGCGCTCCCGGCCTTGCGCGCGGCCTCGACGGCGGCGCGCGTCCCCTCGCGCAGCGAGGCGGCGAGGGCCTTCCCCGGCAGCGGGCGCGCGCCCTCGCCGCTCTCGGTACCGGTCGGGTTCACGGGGGCGTTCATGGGGCTCCTCGGTGCGGGGAGGGAAGGGCGGTGCGGCGGGGCCGGGGGCGGCGCGAGCGCGCCCGGCGGGTGGCGCGCGGCGTCGGGTACGTACGAGACGCGGCCCGGCTCAGGACCTCAGCCGGTACCGGACCTCCGCGGTGACCGCCTCGGCGCGGGCGAGGAGGGGCTCGGTGCGGCCGAGTGTCGCGGTGAGGCGCTCGCGCGCCTCCGCGTCCTTGATGCCGCCGAGGTTGATCTCGACGTTGACGCGCGCGGTGCTCGCGGCGGCGCGTGCGGCCTCGGCAGCGGCGGCGACGTCGGTCACGACGTTCGGGTTGCCGACCGGCAGCAGCTCCTCCGCGAGGCTGACGATCCGCTCCGCGAGGGAGAGGAGCGCCGCCGGGGGAGTCGCCGCGCCGAGCAGCGCCGCGGCGATGGCCCCGGAGCGGGCGGACTTCTCCTCGGGGGTGTTCTTCGGCAGCCGGTAGGCGTCGGTCACCGCGGTGAAGGCCGCGGCGTCCTCGTCGGCGAGGGTCAGCGCGCGTTCCCGCAGGTCATCGGCCTCGGCGGTGATCTCCGCGAGGCGTTCCGCGTGCGCCACGTACTTCGGGCCCGTCGAGTAGCGCGCCACCATCGCGACGAGCGCCGCGCCCTGCGCCGCGTGCACGGCCGCCGCCGCGCCGCCGCCAGGGGCGGGCTCGCGCGCGGCGAGCCGGCCGAGGTAGGCGTCGAGCGGCGTGGTGCGCACGGCGGACACGGGCGTGGGGGCGTGGGTTCCTGGCGACTCGCTCATGGGGCGATTCTTCCGTGCGGGGCGACGGCTTCGGGGGTTTTCCGGTCCGTTTTGACGGCGCATGGCTCGGCTGACGGCCACTCAGCCGACGTGCGGTCCCGGGAGATACAGGTACTGCGGCGGTACGTGCGCGGTGAGCCAGACGCCGTTGCCCGAGCGCAGGAACGCGGCCCCGTCCTCGTACAACTGCCCCGCGCGCACCGTGAGGACGACGGGCCTGCCGCGCCGCGCACCGACCCGGCGCGCGGTCTCGCGGTCGGCCGAGAGGTGCACGTGGTGGCGTGTCATGGGCCGGAGCCCTTCCGCGCGGATCGCGGCGAGCGCGGCGGGCCGGGTGCCGTGGAAGAGGTACGGCGGCGGCGTGAGCGGTTCGAGACCGAGGTCGACGGGGACCGAGTGGCCCTGCTGGGCGCGGATGCGGTCGCCTTCGACGGCGAAGCGGCGCTTGTCGTTGCCCGCGACGACGCGCGCGAGATCCGCGCGCGTCGCGGGCAGTCCCTCGCGGGCCGCCGCGTCCAGGAGAGGGCCGATGCCGGTCCATCCGGCGTGGTCGAGCGTGATGCCGATGCGGTCCGGGGCGTGGCGCAGGTGACGGGAGAGGAAGCGGGAGAGGGCGACGAGGCGGCGGTCGAAGGGCGCGGTGAGAGCGTCGTCGGGCACAGCCTCGCCCTCGGGCCCGCCCGTGGTCGGCCTCGGCGATTCGTTCGACACACGACTCTCGTTCATGCCTATCAGCAGACCATCGGATCAGTAGGATCGCACCGCGTTTTTACCTCACTCGTATGGCTGAACAGGTTTGATCCACAAGCAACTCGACTTATCCACAGGCATATTGGCTTGGCTGTGGATAAGTCGTATGGCTTTTGCGGCACTTGTCCAAGTATGCGCCTATGGTGAGCAGTTACGTGACACGCCATCAACAGGAGGTGTGGAAAGCCTCCTTGGCCTGCTCGCGCCGTCCCCTCAGTCCTTGTCCTCCCCCAACTCCTCGTGCTCCGCGACGAAGTCGGCGATCCACCCGGCGAGCAGCTTGGGCCGGGAGCGGGGCAGCCAGTGCTTGGCCGGGACGGCACGGCGGCGCAGCCCGCGCGGGGTCCAGTCGCCGACCTTGTCGTAGAGGTACGGGGAGAGGAAGGCGTCGCGCGTGGGGATGACGAGTTGCACGGGGACGTGCGCGAAGGCGTCCGGGCGCGGCCTGCGCAGCCGGGGCAGGATGTTGTCCCGGTAGAGCCACGCGCCGTTCGCGGCGTCGGAGGGGAGCGAGGCGGTCGGGTACGCGGTCGAGCTGAGCTTCTCGGCGCGGCGCAGCACGCGCGGCCAGGCCCGGCCGAGCGGGCCCCGCCAGGCGAGTTCGGGCAGCCGGGGCAGGTGGAGGGCGCCGATGTACCAGGACTTGAGGCCCTGGTCGACGAGCTGGAGCAGTCCCTCGGGGCTCGGGTGCCTGCCGCGCCTCGCGTACCAGTGGCCCAGGTGGTCGAGCGAGGGGCCGGAGATCGACGTGAACGAGGCGATCCGGCCCTGCGTACGGCCCACGGTGGCGAACTCCCAGCCCTGCACGGAGCCCCAGTCGTGGCCGACCAGGTGCACGGGCCGCGTGGGGCTCACCGCGTGCGCGACGGCGAGGAAGTCGTCGGTGAGCTTCGGGAGCGTGAAGCCGCCGCGCAGGGGCAGCGGCGCGGTCGAACCGCCGTGCCCGCGCACGTCGTACGTGACGACGTGGAAGCGGTCCGCGAGGAACTCCGCGACCTCCTCCCACACCTCCTGCGAGTCCGGGTAGCCGTGCACGAGCAGCACGGTGGGCCGCGCCGCGTCCCCGCGTGCGAGCACCCGCAGCCGCACGCCGCCGGTCTCGACCCAGCTCTCGCGGACGTCGGCGGGGGGCGGGGCGGACGGGTCTCCGCCGGGGGCCGCGCCGGCGCGCTCACGGTCCGGGCGGCCGGTCGGGCTCGTACGGTCCGCGTCGTTCGTGGCGCCCGCGCCGTCGCCCGCCTCGTTCGTACGGTCCGCGTCTGCCGTCTGGTCCGGGGTGCCCGCGTCGTTCGTACGGTCCGCGCCGCCTTTACGGTCCCCGCCCCCGCTGGCCGTGCCCGTACCGTCCGCCGCTTCGGCGTCCCGGCCCGTACCGTCTTCCGCTCGTCGCTCCGGCACCCTGCCCCCTGGTCCCTCCGGCGGACCCGGGCGGGTCCGGCTCGGTGACGACCGTCGCAACCCTGTGCCGTCCACGTCAAGCCCCGGTTGTTACCGGTGGAAACCCCGGGGGAGCTGCGGAAACCTTTCGGCACCGGTGCGGCGGGGGCGAAACCGCAGGCCGGAGCGGTCGCCTCCACCCCTTCCCCTTGGGGACCCCTAGGGGTACCCGTAGTACCCGAGAGGGACCCGAAGACCAATCCACAGGTTGACGACGGGTGTGGCCCGGCCCACTAGCGTCGTTTCCGTGACTGTGATCGCGACCGAAAGCCTGAGCAAGCGGTACCCCAAGGTGACCGCACTCGACCGGCTCACCGTGGAGGTCGGGCCCGGGGTGACCGGGCTCGTCGGCTCCAACGGGGCCGGAAAATCCACCCTGATCAAGATCCTCCTCGGCCTCTCCCCGGCCACCGAGGGTCGTGCCGCCGTGCTCGGACTCGATGTCGCGAGCCAGGGCGGCGAGATCCGCCGCCGCGTCGGCTACATGCCGGAGCACGACTGCCTGCCACCCGACGTCTCGGCGACCGAGTTCGTCGTCCACATGGCGCGCATGGCCGGGCTTCCCGCCACCGCCGCGCGCGAGCGCACGGCCGACACCCTGCGCCACGTCGGCCTCTACGAAGAGCGCTACCGCCCCATGGGCGGCTACTCGACGGGCATGAAGCAGCGCGTCAAGCTCGCGCAGGCCCTCGTCCACGACCCGGAGCTCGTCTTCCTGGACGAGCCGACCAACGGGCTCGACCCCGTCGGCAGGGACGACATGCTCGGCCTCATCCGCCGGGTGCACGCCGATTTCGGCATCTCCGTCCTCGTCACCTCGCACCTGCTCGGTGAGCTGGAGCGCACGTGCGACCACGTCGTCGTGATCGACGGCGGCACCCTGCTCCGCTCCAGCTCCACGAGCGACTTCACGCAGACCACGACGACCCTGGCCGTCGAGGTCACGGACTCCGACGCGCACCCGGACGGCACCAAGGCCCTGCGCGAGGCGCTGACCGCCGCCGGGGTCGCCCTCGACAAGGGGCCCGCCGAGCAGGGTCTGCCGGGCGCGGGCCACATCCTGCTCCTCGAGGCCGCGGGCGAGCAGACGTACGACCTCGTCCGCGACACCGTCGCCGACCTCGGTCTCGGCCTGGTCCGCATGGAACAGCGCCGCCACCACATCGCCGAGGTCTTCCGCTCCGAAGCGCCCGCCACCACGGGGGCGCCGGGCCACGGCGCCCCCGCCCTGCCCCAGCCCACGGGGTCCTCCCCGTCCGCCGCCGCACCCGCCGGCCCGTCCCCGCAGGAGGTGCGGAACCGATGACAAGCCCCGCCGGGTCCTCGACGATCCACGACATCGGCTACCGCCACTACGACGGCCCCCGCCTGGGCCGCACCGCCATCCGCCGCGCGCTCTACGCGCAGTCCCTCCGCGGGAGCTTCGGTCTCGGGCGCGCCGCGAAGTCCAAGGTGCTGCCCGCCCTGCTCTTCGGCGTCATGCTCCTCGTCGCGGGCATCCTCGCGGCCGTCACCATCGCGGCGAAGCTCAAGGACCTGCCGCTCGACTACACGCGCTACGCGATCGTCATGCAGGCGGTCATCGGCCTCTTCCTCGCCGCCCAGGCGCCCCAGGCCGTCTCGCACGACCTGCGGTTCCGGACGATGCCGCTCTACTTCTCGCGCCCCCTGGAGACCGCGGACTACGTGCGGGCGAAGTTCGCCGCGACGGCGACCGCGCTCTTCATCCTCACCGGCACCCCGCTGCTCGTGATGTACATCGGGGCGCTCCTCGCCAAATTCGACGTCGCGGAGCACACGAAGGGCTTCGCGCAGGGACTGGTCTCCGTGGCGCTGCTCTCGCTCCTCTTCGCCGGTATCGGGCTCGTCGTCTCCGCCGTCACCCCGCGCCGCGGCTTCGGCGTGGCCGCCGTCATCGCCGTCTTCACCATCAGCTACGGCGCGGTGAGCACCCTCCAGGGCATCGCCTACACGCAGAGCAGCGGCAGCGCCGTCTCCTGGCTCGGGCTCTTCTCGCCCATCACGCTCATCGACGGCGTGCAGTCCGCCTTCCTCGGCGCCTCCCCGTCCTGGCCGGGCGCGCAGGACCTCTCGGTCGCGCAGGGACTCGTCTTCCTGCTCCTGGTGCTCGGCCTCGTCGCCGGCTGCTACTCGCTCCTGCTGCGCCGCTACCGAAAGGCCGTGCTGTGACCACCCTCCACCTCGACCACACCTCGCGCTGGTTCGGCAACGTGGTCGCCGTCAACGACGTCTCGATGACCGTCGGCCCCGGTGTCACCGGGCTGCTCGGGCCCAACGGCGCGGGGAAATCGACCCTCATCAACATGATGGCGGGCTTCCTCGCCCCCTCGGGCGGCACCGTGACCCTCGACGGCACGCCGATCTGGCGCAATGAGGAGAGCTACCGCTCGATCGGTCTCGTCCCCGAGC